>JBBRCV010000251.1:0-7939 GCA_038204505.1 Elainellales cyanobacterium | reverse complement strand
GGTCAATTTTGGCATTGTCCGCACTTTTGGACTCAATCTTTTTCGGCTGAATGGGTTTGATTCCATCACTAAAGGACTGCGATTCTTGGCGCATGATGTCAGGAAGCTATTTTCCTTCTTTCAATGAATCAGCCCTGCCATTCTGGGGGACTTCCGAGCCTTTCAAAGTCCCTCAGAATGGGGGATTTGGGGGGCTGATAAGTTAATGCATCCCATTGGGGTTTTATTTTCACGCAAATCCCTTAGCTCAGCCGATGGCTGGGTAAATATTTAGAGAAAAGTAAACATTAACTCTCTCAGCATGTCTGTTAGTTCGCCAAAAGCCTCAAGGGAGGTAAAGTGATAAGGTCAACTTATCCGTTTTAGTTGGGCTTCCGTTTCGTCTCAGATTAAATTAGATATGTCTGATCTTCCTTTTACTTTGGATCAGTTACGCATTCTTAAGGCGATCGCCGCTGAAGGAAGTTTTAAGCGGGCTGCTGATAGTCTTTATGTCTCTCAACCCGCAGTTAGCCTTCAGGTGCAGAACCTGGAACGACAGCTTGATGTGCCGTTGTTTGACCGAGGGGGTAGACGAGCACAGCTAACAGAAGCAGGGCATTTGCTGCTGAGCTATGGCGATCGCATCCTTAGCCTGTGTCAGGAAACTTGTCGGGCGATCGAAGATTTGCAAAATCTGCAAGGCGGCACGCTGATTGTCGGTGCTAGCCAAACCACAGGCACTTATCTGCTGCCCCGAATGCTAGGGCTATTTCGTCAAAAATATCCTGATGTGGCAGTACAGCTTCACGTTCACTCCACTCGACGCACCGCCTGGAGCGTTGCCAACGGACAAATTGATTTGGCAATTATTGGCGGCGAAATTCCGACCGAGCTGCATGACTCTCTCGATATTATTCCTTATGCCGAAGACGAGATGGCGCTTATCCTGCCCATATTTCATCCGTTGGCAAGAGCAGGACACATTGAAAAAGACGATTTATACAAGCTCCAGTTCATCGCCCTAGATTCTCAATCGACCATTCGCAAGGTGATCGATCAGGTGTTGACCCGCTGCGGCATTGACACGCGACGGCTGAAGATTGAGATGGAGTTAAACACCATTGAGGCGATTAAGAATGCGGTTCAGGCGGGTTTAGGTGCTGCCTTTGTCTCGATTTCTGCCATTGAAAAGGAATTGCAAATGGGCGTGTTGCATCGTTCTCGCATTGATGGAGTCGTTGTTAATCGGACTTTGTCAGTAATTGTCAACCCGAATCGCTATCGGTCTAAGGCGGCTGAAGCCTTTACTGCCGAAATCTTGCCTCAGTTTGCCACTTACAAGCCTGCTCCGCCCGAAGAAAATGGTGCCAAGCCCGAAACCTTGGCTCCTCTGACGCTGGAAACAACTTAGGCGATACACTGTTAGGCGATGCACCCGAATGTGCAATCTTGAGCTGGGTGGACTGAATTCAAGCTCTCCTCTTCGCCCGTATGCACTTTTATGGAAATTTTCTGCACTCGTCCCAGTTGTCCTCGTCCCGTTAATCATTTTGCGGATTTAGATGACATTACGACCCTAAAGACCATTCAGCAAAAGTTCTGCACAACCTGTGGAATGCCGCTGATACTGTTGGGGCGATATTTGACTGTTCGTTTGCTGGGACGGGGCGGCTTTGGGGCAGCGTATTTGGCGCGCGATCGCTACACACCTGCAATGCGGCAATGCGTCGTTAAACAATTTCAGCCTTCCGGCGATTTATCTGCCGATCAACTGCAACTGGCGCAAAGTTTGTTTGAGCGAGAAGGGCAGGTTTTAGAGCAATTGGGCAACCATCCGCAAATCCCTGATCTGTTGGCGTTTTTTGAACTGGATGTGCCTAATCGCAATGCTAGCAAGCCCGATCGCTTCTTCTACCTAGTCCAAGAGTTCATTGACGGGCAGAACATGGAGGAGGAGATGGCGCAGAAGGGCAAGTTCTCTGAAGCGGGTGTGATTGAGCTGCTAGAAGAAATTCTCAAGGTACTGAAGTTTGTCCACGAGAATGGCTCTATTCATCGAGACATTAAGCCCTCAAACATTATGCGCCGTCGGGATGGACGGTTCTATCTACTCGATTTTGGAGCGGTGAAGCAAGTGGCGACGGCTCCCTTAGCAGGACAGGCAGGTAGAGCCTCCACGGGCATTTACTCGATGGGGTTTGCGCCACCAGAACAGATGCAAGGCAGTGTGGTCTATCCTGCAACCGATTTGTATGCGCTGGCAGTAACTTGCCTGATGTTGCTGACCGGGAAAGACCCCAGCGAACTTTATGATGCCTATAGCAATAGCTGGAAGTGGCGATCGGAAGCGAAGGTTAGCGATCGCCTCGCCAAAGTGTTTGACCGAATGCTGCTGCCCACTCCCAGCCAACGTTTTCAATCAGCGGATGATGTGGTCGCGGCATTGAAGCCCACGAGTTCGCCTCCCCCGACTGTTCCCCAGCCTGTACCACCCGCACAGACTCTTCCCCCGATCGCGCCAACACCTGTACCCTCCCCGATCGCGCCCGCACCTGCGCCGACTCCTGCCCCGATCGCGCCCGCACCTGCGCCTGCACCCTTGAGTAAACGTCGTTCTTTTTCGACGTTAGAAATTTTGGGCGGGGCGGCGTTTACGGGGTTTGAGGGAGGATTATTGGCGATCGCCCTTGCCAGCCTCCTTGGAACTGCCATCAACCCCAGCTTTTGGCTAGTGTTAGCGGGAGTTTTGGGTATCATGGTTTTTGCCCAATCGCGGCGCTGGATTGAGAAGGTTGATTTGATGATTATTGCCGCAGTTACACTAGCATTGGTCATATTTTTCCCCTTCTTTAACGGAATTATCGGCACCCTTGGAGTTGCAGGAACATCGATTCAGGTGATTTTGCTATTGTCTGTTTTTTCAGCATTAATGGCAGTGGCAGTGGCAACGGTGTTTCGTCTGATTTACAATCTGCTCTCTCGGTTGTTTTAGGCGCTAATCTGGGCTTGTATGATCCTGTCGATCCTGAACCTTCCATGTCCCAGAAAAACGATACTCCTGTACTCATTTTGTCTCTGTTAGTGACCTTAGCCCTGATTGGGGGAGGGTTCTGGTGGTTTGCTAATCGCTTCGGATCGGGGCAACCCTCGGCAAACAATCCCACTCAAACCGCGCCCAACGCTAACTCTGACCCTAATAATTCTTTATCTCTGAAAGATCGCCTGAGTGCAGGCGAAAAGCTGCTGATAGTTGAGGGAGCTTCGACTGACAAAAAAGACGGGGTGGCGGCGATCGCGGCTCAAAACTGGTCAGGGGCGATCGCTTCTTTCCAAGCTGCCCTGCAAAATGACCGCAATGACCCAGAATCTCTGATCTATCTTAACAATGCCAAGATTGGCGCTCAAACGGCTTACACGATCGCGGTCTCTGTTCCTGCTACTAAGTCCAGCAACCCAGCCTTAGAAATTCTGCGAGGGGTGGCTCAAGCCCAGTCTCAAGTCAATCAGGCTGGCGGCATCAATGGCACGCTGCTAAAGGTGCTGATTGCTAACGACGACGATGACCCTAGCATTTCTAAGGAAGTGGCAACGGCGTTAGTTCAGGATGCCTCAGTATTAGGCGTGATTGGGCATTTTGGCAGTGATGCCACCCTTGCAGCCGGAGCCATTTACCAAAAGGGTGGACTGGTAATGGTTTCGCCCACCAGTACCTCTGTACAACTTTCGAGCTTGGGGAATGCGGTGTACCGAACTGTGCCAAGCGATCGCTTCACAGCCTCGGCACTCTCGCGCTACATGCTCAACACGCTGCAAAAACAGAATGCGGCGATTTACTTCAATTCTGAAAGTTCCTATAGTAAGTCTCTCAAAGAAGAGTTTACGACGGCGCTCACCAGTGATGGCGGGTCGATCGCGGCTGAATATGATCTGGCAAGTCCAGCATTTAGAGCCGCTGAATCAATAGACCAAGCCGCCCAGCAGGGAGCACAGGTATTAGTATTGGCAACCAACACAGCCACCCTTGCCCCGTCGCTACAGGTCATTGCAGCGAATCGGCAGCGGCTGCAAGTTTTGGGCGGAGATAGTTTGTATAACCCCAAGGTGTTGCAAACAGGCGAAGCGGCAGCAGGGATGGTCGTGGCGGTTCCTTGGATTTTATTGTCGAATCCCAATTCGCCTTTTGCCCAAGAGTCGCGGCAGCTTTGGGGCGGCGATGTCAACTGGCGGACGGCAATGGCATACGATGCAGCGATGACGTTGGTGGAAGGGCTAAAGAAAGGTGGCGATCGCCAGACAATCCTGCAAACGATCGCCCAGCCCGGTTTCTCGTTTCAAGGCGCAACGGGCACTGTGAAGTTTTTGCCGTCGGGCGATCGCAATCAACCGATGCAGCTTGTGGTGGTTCAGGCAGGAGGGCGATCGGGCTATGGCTATGACTTTGTGCCAGTTCCGTAAAAGTACTGAGATGAAAAACTCTCCCAAAAAAATATGGACTTTGGATGTTTACGCGAGGGCATCAACATTCAAAGTCCAAACGTTAAACACTTTTATCTAAAAACCTACTGTTGCTGCTGCTGACGCTGTAGAACAACGGATTCGGCAGGAAGGCACAGAAGATTGTCTCCGAAGGTACGGATCAGCCCTCGCTGGCGTAACTTGCCCATTAAGCGAGTTACCGTTACACGGGTTGAACCAATAGCACTGCCAATTTGGGCATGAGTTAACGTCCAAGGGAGGCAATACCCAGCTTCGCAAGGTTCACCGAACTCCTCAATTAAGAGAGTCAGAAAACCGAGGAGGCGATCGATCGTTCGTCGTTGCCCCAATGTGCTCAGCCATAGCAGCTTGCGCTGATGTTGGTAGCGAAAGGCATCTAGTACTTCTCGACGGAAGTGAGGCCAGTTGTCCAAATCGTGCCAGTAGAGCCAGATCACCGTAGTTTGGTCAACGTGGGCAAAGCTCTGAAGATTAAAGGGCGACTGCGCCACAATTTCAAAGGGTTGTCCAGCGCCAACGAAGCCTAAAAAAGCCTCTTCTGAATTAATCCGGGGAACGCGTGAACTACTGGTATTAGCCGTAACTTGTGCCTCTCCGACAAGGCGGACAGAACCTCTTTGAACTAGATAAAGAAGACCAGCACGGGCAGGAATTCGCTCATCTTTGTTAAAAGTGCGACAGCGGTAATGTTCCTGGGCCCAATCTAAAATCCGTTGCCAGGTTAGGAAAGGGCGGGAATTCTCAGGTTGCGATGATACTGAATACATAAGAAGGGAGCCATAGAAGTCAGTCGAGACGGGGGAATTCTGAACTGAGGGTTTGAGATCGGGTTGGGGATAAGCTTGATTTAACCCTCTATGCTCGGAGCAATTCATTAGAGTTAAGACAAGCTTAGCCTTGTATTTTTTCTATAGAGTAGAGAGAAACTACGGAAACATCTACGCAATGCGGACTTCCTAACGTCTTTTTTATCTTTACCCCTCTTTGTCTTTACTTTACCTTCAAACAAATATTTAATTTTTCTCGGTAGATTACCCTAAAAACAGTGATTTCCAGGATCTCTGAGGTCATGTTTCTATGAGTTTAAACCCCTTCTCTTCAAATTATCCTGGACTGCAACTATTAGTGAAGCGTCGGCTACACGAAGCTGTCAACATTCAAGCACAGAATCAGCATTTTGGTTTGCCTACATGGCATGTTTCAGAGGCAATTCACTCGATACAGCCACAGATTATTCATACTCGTGAAATTCCGGTGAAGTTGGATATAAATCGTACTCCACTTACCTACGTATCGGCGATCGCCCTGCTCTTAGAGAAATCCTGGAGCCGACCTGCCACAGAAATAGCCCAAAAGCTTACAGAAAGCCTAATTCAGACAACTGGATTAAGCGATTTTGAGGCTCAATTCTCTCCTCTTCAATCAGTCTGGAAAAGCTTTTTATTGGACTCAAATTCTACAGGTTGGATCACCTTCAAACTTTCGGATCAAGGATGGGCTAAATGGTTGGAAATTCTAATTTGTTTTTTTCAGAGTCTAAAAAATCCGTCTGATCAGATGGATGATTGGGACAAAAAACCTCAATTTTATCTATGTGATTCTACTGGCTCACCCTCTCCTATAAGTAAAAACACGCATGATAGAAACCTATTCCGTAATTCCACGGATATCTTGCTGGCTCAGCACGCCCACGCTCGATGTTGCTCACTGCTGCGGTTAGGAATGCAGGCAGGTTTGGTTCAACTTGCCGCTTTTCCAAGGGGTCGAAGCATTGTTGATCCGCTGCCTTGGCTGGGGGAAAACGCCTCCCTTCGATATCACCATTCATCTGAGCAGCAATTAATCAGGCAAATCTGCCAAAACTTAGATGAGATTTCTTTAGTCAGTAATTTCTCTGAGCCAGAAAGGACGCTAAAGCAGGTAGGCAGATTGAGTCAAGCATTTCGCCGTTTTTACGCCGATTGTCTTATTTTTAATGAAGTTAAGGTAAATAACCCAGCTCTGGCGCAAGTGCGGCTGGGCTTGGTAGACCTGGTGCGATCGCTCCTGCACCTCCTTTTAGAAGACGGTCTAGGTATTCAAGCTCCCTCAGAACTGTAGATCTGCGGGGCTTCCGACACAGGAATGCAACAAGTGTGGCAAAAAGATGACATACCTAAGAAGGATATGTTACTCTCTAGAGGTGTGAGGAGCGAACCAGTCAGAGTGCCGAGACGAAACACGGTCAGTCGTCGGCACTCTTTCTGACTTTTAAAGCCCAGCTAACTCCCCTCTTCAGCAAGCGCCTTTTTCGGTGAGTAACAGGCAACGACACGTCCCACCCCCCGAAACTGTTGATAGTAAGCTCGGCTCACTTCATTGCCTTGCTCTAATAAGACATCCATCCCAATGCCATTGCGCCCTTGATCCTTTCCTGAGCTATGAATGTAGTGCTTTTCGCCTAGGTGAAGTGCTACGTGGGTTGCTTTCTGAGGCGTTCCAAAAAAAATCAAGTCTCCCGGCTGAATCGAATCCAGGGTAACTCTTTGGACAAAGGCTTCTTGCTGATACGCATCTCTAGGCAACCAAACGCCATTGATCATAAACGCCGCCTGAATTAATCCTGAACAGTCATAGTTTGCGCCTACGGTGCCGCCCCAAAGGTAAAAATTGGGCTGCGACATGGCAGCCTGAGTGTAGGCAATAACTTGAGGAATGCGAGCTTGTATTTCGGCTGCTGAAAGCATCAGCGCTGGTTGATATGCCGCTGCCGCCACTTCGATCAAATCGATATCTTCTAAAGGTAACCAGCCTGGATAGTCGTCTTCACATAAACAGACCTGGAGGGCTTGCCCTTGAATTTTTCCTGCTTGTGCAGGGGGTAAAGGGTAAAAGCGCAGTTGTCGTCCAGCGATCGCCTGCGTGGCAAGGCTTTGAAGTGCTGGCGAATCGTAGAGGTTGAGATTCTCTAAACATTCATACTCAATCGGTTGACCTGTATCAAAGGCAGATTGAAGTTGGGCGAGGGTGACCATAATTTATTGACTTATTTTATTGACTTATGATTTTATCTTGAGGGCTTTGCAGCTTTGAGGACTCGGCTTATGGCTTTTTTTAGACGAGATCAACAATTAGAAGAATGGGGCGATCGCATTCTATCGGCAACTTGGGCACAGTTTCCAGACTTAGCGCGCACTCAAATTGCTCTAACTTGGCTGGTGTACGACGATCCTGTGCCCGTCAATACGGGTGGAGCGCTAACGCCTCAAGAGTTTTGGCAGCATCCCGTGCGGGGTTTTACATATCGAGGCGTAGAGCGGATCTATCCGGCAAGCGTGGTCAAATTGTTCTACCTTGTAGCCGTTCATGAATGGCTAGAAAAAGGGATGCTGGCATCCTCAGCCGAACTGAAACGGGCAGTACGCGACATGATTGTCGATTCCAGCAATGATGCCACTAGCTTAGTGATAGATATGCTGAC
>JBBRCV010000250.1:0-8024 GCA_038204505.1 Elainellales cyanobacterium | reverse complement strand
TGTTGATCCCTACAGCCCTCAAGCTCAGCGGGATTATTCCACCCTAGTACAGGCAATATTGAAACGACAGCCTGATGGGGTCTTATTTGACTATGTGCGCTATCCCAGAGGAACTGGCAGTGCCACGATCGCCAGTAAAGTTCAAGATTTATGGATTTACGGGAGTGCATCCCAGGAGGCTCTCTCTCAACGTGCCCAAAATGATAGAGGGCGAGAATTGATTCGGCGTTATTTGGCTCAAGGCTTTGTTTCTACAACCGATGTGACGGCGATCGCTTCCCAATATCCCCAAGACAAAGAGCCGTTTTGGCAAGGGCAAACGCCTTCTCCTACACCTTCCACAAATGAGCAGTTGCAGAACCAACTCTGGCAATTGAGCATTGCCCATGCGTTTCAGGGCATACTCGACTTTTTGGCAATGGCAGCCCTGCCAGTACAACAGCGAGGCATCCCTGCTGGAGCCGTGTTTTTTCCTAATGGCAATCAAACTATTGGCGCACAGGGTTACGACGCGAGGTTACAGCCTTGGGATCGGTTTCCGAGTGCTATGGAATGGCATCCTATGGCGTATTCAACCTGTGGTGATATGAGCTGCATTGTGGCAGAAATTCAACGCGTCATGGCGAAAGCTCCGCCCGGAACTCAGGTGATTCCGGCTTTAGCAGGAACTTGGGGAGCTTGGTTGAACGAGCATCCGCCGCTTGAGTGGCAAATGTTAACGCTCCAGCGGATGTCCCCACAGGTTAATGCAGTCAGTCATTTTGCGTTCTCTTGGCAAGATCAGAAGTATGAGCGCGATCGCAAGACCTGCCGATTGCCGTAGGCGAGATGCCATGAGTTCCGTGTAGATGACGCTTGCTAGACATTTCGGGGAATCCTGAAGGAGTTCTGTTATTCCCTTCTCCCATGCAAGCAGAAAGCCAATTCTCTTCCAATGTCTCCCATCTTCTTAAACTGACAGGTCTAATACTCATTCTAGGAATCATCGTTGATTACCTCACCCTTGCTTTTCCACCCAACTTTCTAGATAACGAATGGCTTGCCAACCTGATTGATCAATTTGTAGGGCGTGGAGTGGTTCCCTTGCTAGGTTTGGCGCTGTTGTTCTGGGGCATGTTGATGGATGACTCCATTAATAGGGGATCTGCTCGAAAGCTTTTGACTCCAGCGGTGCTGCTGGCGGCTGGACTTGGAGTGATGTTTCTGCTGTTCACGCCTCTGTACTTTAATAGCAATCGCTTGGTTAGCGCTGCTTCTAGCCAGGAGATTAATAAAGAGGCAGAAACAGCGGCACAACAGTTAGATCGACAGTTGACGATGCGGCAAGGACAGGTAAACGCCCTGATATCAAACAGCGAACAAGCGGCAAGGCTCGACGCAGAATTGCAAAAAGCCCCGATCGCCTCAGCCGATAAAGCCCAGCTTCAGGAATTAAAGGAAACGCTCGATCGCGTTAAAAATGATCCCAAGCTTTTAGCCTCAGAAGTTGCCAAAGCTCGTGCGGCTGGCATTAAGCAAATCGAGGAGCGGCAAGGTCAAGCCAAATTGAGACTTCAAGAGGAAATGCGCCGTGCCCGACTGCGGATCACGTCTATCAGTTTTGTTCTAGCTGTGGGTTACTTGATGGTGAGCTGGACAGGGTTTAGCGTGATGAAAGGGAACCGAACCCATTCGTCTGCTAAAAACTCATCTGCTAAAAAATCTCGGTTAAGAAATTTGCGGCAGAAGCGGACGGGCAAAGGCAACGCTTAAACTTCTTCGACTTGGTTTAACCGTCTGAGCTTGAGAATGTCGCTCATTTTGCGAATTTGGGTAAAGGTGCGCTCAAGCTGCTCGTGGTCAACGACATCGATACCGAGACTGATGGTAGCGGTTTGACCAGGGAAAGTTTTGACCTGGGCGCTGCGAACGTTGATGTTATAGTCGCTGAGTCGGGAGAGAACGTCTTTGAGAACGCCGACCCGATCGATGACTTCGATTTGCAATTCTACGGGGTAGGTGAGGGGACGGCTCTGAAGATTATTGTCGTTCCAGCGGACAGGGATGAGGCGATCGCCCGGAATCGTATCGGTGTTATGACATCCATGCCGATCTATATAAATTCCTCGGCTGCTGAGGGTCACCACCCCAATAATCGGTTCGCCTGGAACCGGATTACAACAGCCTGCTAGCCCATACAGCAAGCCCTCAACGCCAATAATGGGGGAATCTTTGGAGCGGCTACTGGGCAGGGGAGCAGGCGCAGATGCCGGGAGAAGCATACTTGCTAATGCACTGTTGCTGGGAGCAGGGGCGATCGGTTGGCGAGTTTTGATCGCTTCTCGGATGCGGTTCAGGACGAGGTTGAGAGTGACTTCGCCGTAACCGACCGCTGCCAAAAGATCTTCAGCAGAGGAATAGTTACAGCGTTCGGCAACAGCCTGCATGGGTTCAGATTTAAGCAGGGCTTCAAAGCCGCTTTTACCCAGCTCTTTTTCTAACATTTCTCGCCCACGTAAGATATTTTCGTCGCGGTGCGATCGCTTGTACCATTGCCGAATCCGGTTACGGGCGCTGGTTGTAACGGCGAAGTTGAGCCAATCAAGACTAGGGCGAGAATTCTTCTGGGTAATAATTTCGACAATATCGCCTGTTTTTAGGGGTGTGCCTAGAGTGACCATTCGCTCATTGACCTTTGCACCTGCACAGTGATTGCCTACCTCAGTATGGATGCGGTAGGCAAAGTCTACGGGAGTTGCACCCTGACTCAGGGCAAAAACATCGCCACTAGGGGTAAAGACGTAGACCTCAGCATCGAATAAGTTATCTTTAACGCCCTGCATATATTCCTGGGCATCTTTCATATCGCTCTGCCACTCAACAAGCTGACGAAGCCAGGTAAATTTATCGTCTTCAGTGGTGACTTTGGCGATCGAGCCGCCTGTTTCCTTATATTTCCAGTGGGCAGCGATGCCGTATTCTGCCACCTGATGCATTTCTAGAGTACGAATTTGCACTTCGATAGGACGACCAGAAGTGCCAATAACTACGGTGTGTAAGGACTGGTAGCGGTTGGGTTTGGGTAGACCAATGTAGTCTTTAAAGCGTCCGGGGATCGGGCGGAAGGCATCGTGAACGACAGCTAAGGCGCGATAGCATTCATCGTTTGTTTCAACAATAATGCGGATAGCAGCGACATCATAAATGTCTTTGAAGCTTTTCTGCTGTTTCTGCATTTTTTGGTAAATGCCGTAGAGATGTTTGGGGCGACCGTTGATGTCGTGGCATTTGATGCCGAGTTGGGTGAGGCGATCGCGCAGCATTTCTCCCACCTGAGCCAAGCGTTCTTCCCGCTCGGTGCGTTTGCCCGTCACCAATCCCTGCATTTCTCGGTAAGACTCTGGCTCCAAATATTTAAACGCCAGGTCTTCTAATTCCCACTTTAAACGACCGATCCCCAAGCGATTTGCCAGGGGAGCGAAGATTTCACGAGTTTCTAGGGCAATGCGACAGCGCTTTTCATCGTTCAAATGCTCCAGCGTTCGCATGTTGTGGAGGCGATCGGCAAGCTTGACTACAATTACCCGAATATCTTTTGCCATTGCCAAAAACATGCGGCGGAAGTTTTCAGCCTGTTGATCTTTTTTTGAGGAAAAGTTGAGTTTAGAGAGCTTGGTAACGCCTTCTACTAGCTGCCGAACTCCTGCCCCAAAGAGGCGTTCAATCTCATCTGCGGTAACGTCGGTATCTTCAATCACATCATGTAAAAAACCTGCCGCCATCATTTCAGCGCTGCCGCCTAATTCACGCAGCAATCCGGCAACGGCAACAGGATGGGCAATGTAAGGTTCTCCAGAGGCGCGAAGTTGACCTTCGTGGAGACAGTAGGCAAATTCAAACGCTTGGCAGACTAATGGAACGTCTGAGGGCGAACCATTTGAACTCGCGCAGCTCAGGGGCGATCGCTGATTAACTAAACACTCCTTCAGCCAATCAGGCAGCGTGATATCGGTCGGGAGCGTCGGCGAAGCAGATGCATTCATGCTTTTGAGCACAGAGACCATAGGAATATCCGAAGGAGTAGTGTTTGCAATAGTACGTGATCTAGCCCGTAGACAATTTGAAAATAAGCTGGAAGCACTACCTCAGTGCACCTTCCAGAGATAACAAGGTTAAAGCTCAGCTACGACCTCAAAAAATAAGTAAAAAATTAAATTTATTATTAGATTTATTAATTAATGATTTAGGTTGCCTCGGACAGTCTGTTAATGAACTGCGATCGCCTAGATTGTTAAAAATAGTATCAAAGTTTAGGTGTTCCTAATTACAATTTATCGCTCTATCGATAATTTGTGGATCGCTGGATGCAATTTAGGAGGTCGGCTAATGCAAGGAAAGGAAGTCTAATGGAGATCAGCGGTTAAATGCAAAGGGTAAAAGCATGTTATTGGAAAGACATCGCCAGCACTATGAAGAGATCCGACAAATGGTTGACCAACTGCAAGCGATCGCTGCTCACCGTTTGGAAGTAGCAGAGTTTCAGACAGTTTTTTTAAAGTTGGAGCAAACAGGGAGCAAGCTGGCGGATGGAGATGAAGATTTGGGTGCTAAGACCCAATCTTACCAAACTGAAATTAATAAACAGTTGCGATTACTAAAAATCGACTTGATGTTTTTGCAGTCAGCTCGCCAAGCTGCAACAAGCGAACAACGGTGGACAATGATGGGCGATCGCCTCCATCTCTTGATTCTTTACTGCGATACTCTCTTATCACAAGATTTCTGAAGAAAATCATCCTAATAAAGATAGAGGTTTTGGCATTTCATATCTCATGCGGCGCTTCGATAAGTCATAGGTAGAAAAAATAATCCCCACAACAGACATTGCCCTTGATCTGAAGACCAAAGGCAATATCTATCCATTTCTCATCTCTGTACCTATCTAAGGACAGCGGTAATGCATGAAACAACGCATCTATTTGGGCTTTGCGATCGCCTGGGTATTCCCTTTCGCCTGAATATTCTTTTTGGCAAGCTGCGTCTGCTTCGTTTCTTGAAGGACAACCTTAAGTCGTTGTAGAGGATCAACGACCTGACTCACTAACGGCTTCTTCGTTTGGGCAAGTTGCATATTCGTGATGAACTTTGCTAGAGAGTACTCTAGCGCCTGTCCTGGGTCCATCGTTACCCAAGAACCATCGGGATTCTGTTGGCGAAACTCAAAGTGAAGGTGAGGACCTGTTGAATTTCCTGTACTTCCGACTCGACCAATTACCTCACCTTGCTTTACTAACTCTCCAGGTTTCACAAACAGCTCAGAGAGGTGCCCGTAGAGGGTTTCTTCAGTGTCTTTGTTATGTCGTAGCACCACAGCCAAACCATAGCCACCCATAAAATCAGCAATTTCAACCTTTCCGGCAAAAGCAGCTAAAACCGGGGTGCCTTGATCCGCTCCCAGGTCAGTTCCAGGGTGGAAGCGGCTGTCGCCGAAAATCGGATGAACGCGCCAGCCAAAGGCAGAGGTAATGACCGCTGGAACCGATAGAGGAAACATCATCCCGATATTGCCATTACCCAGCCGCGCCGGGGGACGAGAGGTGAGATTGTAGTAATCTCTGCCAGAGGGAGTGGTGCGCCCTGAAAGCCCAATACCGAAGGAACTAAGGCTGACAGGACCCACACTGACTGAGTTGTAGCCGCCAGAGTAAGCCGGAGCACCGCCACCTGATGACTGGGCGGCTGATTGGGCTACAGAGTTGGTTTGGAGTTGGGCACAAATGCTTCCGGGTGCAATATCGCCCTTGTTAACCACGGCTTGACAACCTGAAGACCTTTCAGAGAGAACGATCGCACTCGGTGACTGGTAAGTGGTCGCGCCCATATCGTAAGGCGTGGAGTCAATGTAGTTGCTGCCCAAAGCCTTTGCTTTTTCGGCTAAATTTGGAGCAACTAGAGGGGTCGCAGAACTGCCTAACTCAGGACTACTAGAATCTACTGGCTGAGAATCTACTGGCTGAGAATCTACTGGCTGAGCAGCAGGGGAAGGAGTGGCGACCCCTTGCGGGTATCTCGAAGAGCGCGCTTCAGGTGCTATTTCTTCAGGTGGAGCAGGCTGCGGCTCGATCGCCACAGCAGAAGTAGGAGTTTGCGGAGCAGAATTTACGAGTAGATCTTGGGCGCTCGGAACCACAGGCATTGTTGAGGGGGCTGAAGTCTGAGCTAAAACCATCCCAGCCGAGCCCAGAAAACTCATGCCGCTGAGACAACTGAGTCCGCTGGCTAGCAGTGCCCGCTGGCTGAAGAAGCGGTGAGATATCCGTTTTGAATCAGGTCTTTGAGTCATTACTGCGTCTTACCAGAAATTGTTCGGGCGATTGAGGTTACCCTGAGAGGAATCCTAAAGTTGCAGTGCAATTCTAATGCCATTGGGCAAAAAAATGTGCTACATCCATTGATTAATTTAACCAGATGAATGTTCCTGCCTGTCATTGTGAGTTCGTATCCTTTCCGCTCACCATTCTAACTAGCTGATTCTAGCAATCGTCTAGTTCTACTGCTTCGTACATTCCTAGTTTTGCCTTTTCAGGATGATTCTAGAATCTTTGTGATTATTGAGCCATCAGTCTTTCATCCCAAACCCTGCTCCCACAAAATAAATATAGACTCAATAGATTAAATTTAGCTGTGCGCTGCAAATGCTGCTCACGGTACAGATGGCTCAGTTGGCTGTCTCTATTCCTTCACGCTCTATCTGTATGAATACTTGGCACTGGCAAACCTGGCAAACTCTTCCATACCTAACTTGCACCCTCCTAGAAGACTTTCCTCATGGTTTCTTCACACAACAATTCTGGGCGCGCCTTCCTGCCGAGCTAGGGCAAGTTCTTCATCCTGCAGCTCAGGTATATCGAGTTAAACAGGTTCACGGCAATGTTGTCCTCAGTCCCTCAGAACTGGAAAAGTTCCCTAGTCAAGATGAAGCCTCCCCTTTGTCAGAAGCCGACGGGTTAGTAACTGAGCAGGTAAACCAGGCAATCTGGGTCTGTAGCGCTGATTGTACGCCAGTTTTGATTGCTGATGTGGTGACAGGGGCGGTGGCGGCGGTTCATGCCGGATGGCGCGGGACGGCGACAGAAATTGTGCCTCGGGCGATCGCTCGCTTAGTCACTCAAGGCAGTCAGTTATCCAATCTCCGCATTGCCATGGGTCCGGCGATCGCGGGTGAAGTCTACCAAGTTTCTACTGCTGTCGCGGCTCAAGTCACTGCGTCTCTTTTGCCAACGGCAGGGCTTGATTCCGAGGCAATTTTAGCAGCCGTTAAGCAAGTGCCCCAGTCTCCCATCTTGAGCGATCCCCAGCCCGGACGGGTTAAGCTCGATGTGCGGCGGGTCAATGCGTTGCAGCTTGAGCGGCTGGGGATTCAGGCTGAACAAGTAGCGATCGCCCCCTACTGCACTTATCAAACCCCTGAACATTTTTTTTCCTATCGCCGCGATCGCCAAAAAAAGGTGCAGTGGTCAGGCATTGTCAGCCAAGATCGGGGAAGTTGAGCAGATTTTAAGACTTGAATTCTTATCCCTAACCGTGATCTAGATCATCCATAACTGTGATCTGGATCATTTAGTTAAAGTTAGGAATAAAGCTAGGCTTGAAATAAACGATTTGCTCCTTGAATTGCAAGCTCTGAAAGCCTCATAAGATCGTTATAAGAATTGTCCGGACTACTAAAGTAATATTCTGCAAAACTTAAAGAAAATATATAGGTCTCTGCAACGGCTTGATTTAGTAAGTGTCGAAATTTCATAGAGTTCTATGGATATCAGTATTGCCGGATTCAGACTAACTTTTAATTTTTCAGGCTTTGAACTGGAAAGGCATAACCAACAGAAAGTTCATAACTACACTAGACCTCTTGCGTGAATCATGAAGGTAGAGCAAGTTCAGAGTTAAGGATCGCTGCAATCAGATTGAATCGTAAGCCAAAGCGTCTGCGTCGGTTGCGATAGCGTTCAGCTAGAATGCGCCAGATCTTCAATCGGCGGTTG
>JBBRCV010000249.1:0-8035 GCA_038204505.1 Elainellales cyanobacterium | reverse complement strand
GGTAGACACCGATACTGTCGTTGAAGACAGCTTCAATACCGAACTCTACAGCAGCCTGATTAACAGCGAAGTGATCACCGAAACGGGCGATATGCTGGGCAAAGTCCGGGGCTTCCGGTTCTCTCCCTTGAGTGGCAAGGTTGAAACTATTGTGATTGCCTCCCTCGGTCTGCCTCAAATTCCCGATCAACTGATTAGTACCTATGAGTTATCGATGGATGAAGTGGTGAGCAGTGGACCCGATCGTCTGATTGTTTTTGAAGGCGCAGAAGAAAAGCTTAACCAGCTTTCCGTGGGCTTGCTTGAACGGATTGGCATTGGCAAATCGCCTTGGGAAAAAGACGATATGAATGCCTATCCCAAGCCTATGTCTACTCAAAACCAACTTCCTTCTGGTGTGCGCGTTCCTGTAGAACCCATGAAAACCCGCACCCCAATCGTCGCTCAAGAAACTTGGGACGATGACAATTGGAACGAACCCCAACAGCAACGGGAACCTTTACGGCAACAGGCTCCTCTCCCTTACGACGAAGAACCTGCCGCAAATTGGGGTGATGACGATGATCCCGAAGAATACGAAGACGTTGATTACGAAATTGTCAGTGATGCTCCTGTGACTAACGCTGAGGTCAATCCAGTGTTGGAAAGCTTACCGCCCCTAGTCCCTGATACAGATACCGAAAAAGACCTTTGGGAAGATGATGAAAATCCTAAGCCCTACCGTGCGCCCAAGGTAGAGATCCCAGAGCGCAAACGGGTTGTGGAGTATGAGGAAGAGACGGATTATTAAAAGCCAGAAGGCGAGTTAGGTAGATGTATGCTGCCTAGAAATACTCTAGGTTCTACCACTTTTTGTAGGGCAGAAATTTACCGTTCATGATGACCTTGACGCGATCGCCCTTCGGATCTTCTTCCTTCTCAATATCCAGTGTGAAGTCGATCGCGCTCATAATTCCATCACCAAATTTTTCCTGAATCACCGCCTTCATTGGCATTCCATAAACCTGCATAATTTCGTAAAATCGATAAACGAGCGGGTCTGTAGGGACTACCGGACCTAAGCCCTTAACGGTAGAAGTCATCAGATGTTCTACTAATTCAGAG
Source organism: Elainellales cyanobacterium (assembly GCA_038204505.1). GTDB lineage: Bacteria > Cyanobacteriota > Cyanobacteriia > Elainellales > Elainellaceae > Timaviella. The sequence continues at coordinate 6,931 of JBBRCV010000249.1, read as the reverse complement.
CCTAAGCCTAGCGACGACAGCAGCTTAGTTGCTTCGTCTTGTGAGGCGATCGCCTGACCATAAAATAAAGCTGCGATCCAGACCTCATCTCGTCCCAAGACAGTTTCAAGATCAGCAAAGCTCAGTCCCTTGGCTTTTTTTGCATCTAAAAGCGTTTGGGTCATTTCCAACATATTCATAACAAACCTGCTTCCACAATAAATCTAAAAGGATCGGCTCTAGTGTGTCAGCAATTTAGCCTTCGAGTTTGTTGCCGCTGAACAAATTTTTCACAGTTGGTCAGGAGGAGAGCTTCCAGAGAATACTTTGTAACGAACTAGATTTATAAGAAAAATTAAGTGCCCCAGATGGCGAGTTGAAGCCTAGAACTCCAAGTGCTGATAACCTGCCAAGTCCTGATAATGTGAGAGTAATTAGCACTTTTGTTTGCCCCATGACTGCCACCCCTAATTCTGCCAAACACGATTCTGCCAAACACAAAAAAGCCAAAGCGCTCCAGCCCAATAGTCGCCGTCCTGCTAAAGAACTTTGCAGCGAATGCGGACTGTGTGATACCTACTACGTTCATTACGTCAAAGAAGCCTGTGCATTTATTAATCAACAAATTGCACCCTTAGAGGAACAGACCCACGGGCGCAGCCGCAACTTGGAGGATCAGAACGACTGGTATTTTGGGGTGAACCAGGAAATGATGGCAGCGCGAAAGCTGGAGCCAATTGAAGGGGCACAGTGGACAGGCATTGTGAGCGCGATCGCCATTGAAATGCTTAATCGGGGCTTGGTCGAAGGAGTCGTCTGCGTTCAACGTGCGAAGGAAGACCGCTTCCAGCCCATGCCCATCATTGCCCGCACGCCTGACGAAATTTTGGCAGCACGAGTTAACAAACCGACCCTCTCTCCCAACTTGTCGGTGCTAGAGCAAATTGAGAAATCTGGTATGAAGCGACTGCTGGTGATTGGCGTAGGCTGTCAGATCCAGGCATTACGGGCAGTCGAAAAAGAGCTAGGGCTAGAAAAGCTTTATGTCTTGGGTACACCTTGCGTAGATAACGTGACTCGTGCTGGATTGCAAAAGTTTTTAGACACGACCAGCCGATCGCCCGACACAGTGGTTTCCTACGAGTTCATGCAAGATTTCCGGGTGCATTTCAAGCACGAAGATGGCTCAACTGAAACCGTTCCCTTCTTTGGACTCAAAACCAATCAGCTTAAAGATGTCTTTGCTCCATCCTGCATGAGCTGTTTCGACTATGTGAATTCCCTTGCCGATTTGGTGGTGGGATACATGGGTGCGCCTTTCGGCTGGCAGTGGATTGTCGTTCGCAATCAGCAGGGGCGGGAAATGTTGGATTTGGTGCAAGATTTGATTGAAACGCAAGATGTGATATCAGTGGGCGATCGCCATAACGCGGTTCAACAAAGCATCCCTGCCTACGACAAAGGAGTTACCCTCCCTATGTGGGCAGCCAAGCTCATGGGCGTGGTTATTGAGAAAATTGGTCCCAAAGGCTTGGAATACGCCCGCTTTTCCATTGACTCTCACTTCACCCGCAATTACTTATATGTCAAACGGAACCATCCTGAGAAGCTAGAAGCCCATGTTCCTGAGTACGCGAAGCGAATTGTAGCGCAATATAAACTGCCTGAATAGTAGAAGCAAATCGTCTGATATTGTGTACCTGTAGCGTTTATTTTCTGGCGATATCTACAAAATCCTGGCAATATCTACAAGGTTCATCGCTATCTGTCTATCGTGTGTCATTCGATTTATTCTGATTATCACAGCAGTAAAAATATGCTCAAACAACAACTCCTTAAGTACCTGATACCCGCTTGTGCAGTGACCACATTTTCGGGCATTACCGCTTTAGCAATCGCCCCTGCCCAGCCTCAAACCAATCCTCAAATTCAGCCCCCTCGTCCCCAAATTCAGCCTCCCCGTCCCCAGCCCAGCACGATCTGCGCCTTTGATGCCAATTCAGGCAAACAAAATCCGCTAGGCATGAGAGCCTTTGTCTCAATCCGCGAATCTGACGGCAATACGACATTTGTTTATGAACAATTCCCCTCTCCAGTGGGCGGCAGCCGATCGGCAGTGACGATCGCCCAACGGCGAGAACTGACCTTCTACAGCACCAATATTGCTGCCGCCCGTCAGCAAATGTTAGACACGCCCACTTACTACACAACCTTGTTAGGTAGCGATACTCCCGAAGACTTTGCGCCTGTAAATGCAGTCTTAACTTGTCGAACTAGTGCTCTACCATCCCCGTCGCCCTCACCCTCACCCCCACCATTTCCGACACCGACACCCCGCCCCACACTGACACCCTTCCCAACACCGATACCTACCCCGACACCCACCCCCACACCGACCGCCTTCATTTCCAATCTGCCAGATGGCAACTATCGATATTGGACAGGTCGCCCTAGTGGAGCCATCGTTAGTGATGAGGAGTTGCTGCGAAACGGCGGCATCCTGTTTGTGTTTCGCAAGCAAGGCAACCAAATTACCGGGGGTTATGGACAAATTGACAATGTGGGAATTTGCCTCAACGGTCAAATCAACCAAAATACTTTAACTGGAATTGCGGTTGAACAAGGAGATGCCTCCGTGATTAGCACGGGCGATCGCTTTGTGGCATGGGATGCAGCGGGGCTACTGCGAGTCAGGCGAGGAAGTAAGACGGGCGATCGCATTCAATATAATGGGGCGATCGTGGATCTGAGCAGCTTCACGCGGATCAACGCTGGAAATAGAGAACCTATCACTCGCTGTCCGTAATTTACAACGCACCCGATCGCCTAGCGGTAGGCGATCGCGTTGTTCAGTAAGTTGTGCGTCAGGATCAAGAATCCAGAATTGAGTCGTGAGGAAAGCTGTTCGTTATAGTGAGGAAAGACTTTCCTGGATGGAGCTAGATTACCGATGACTAACCTGTTGGTCAAATCCGAACAGATGCCATTGCCGATTGATCTTTCTTCGCTCACCACAATACTGAAGGTGAGTGACCAGCAGTTCTATGATTTTTGTCGAACAAATCCCGACTTGCGAATCGAGCGGAACGCCAATGGAGAAATCATCGTTATGCCTCCGGCATTTGCCGATACTGGAAATCGCAACGGCAGAGTCTTCGGGCAGCTTTTTATCTGGTCTGAAGCAGATGCGACCGGAGAAGCCTTTGACTCCAGTTCAGGCTTCACCTTACCTAATGGTGCAACGCGATCGCCAGATGCAGCATGGATTCTGTCCGATCGCTGGAATGCTTTGCAACCGGAACAACAGGCATCTTTTGCACCGATCGCTCCTAATTTTGTTGTGGAATTACGTTCTAGTAGCGATACGTTGGTGAGCCTGAAGGAAAAGATGGAGGAATATATTGCAAATGGGGTGCGGTTGGGTTTGTTGATCGATCGAAAGAATTGTCAAGTTCATGTTTATCGACCTAATCAGTCACCAGAGATTTTGGACAATCCTGAATCTGTCAATTGCGAACCTGAGATGCCAATGTTTGTGCTGAAGATGGCAAAGATTTGGTAATGATGGGTTCAAAATCCACCGCATCAACGCTGGAAATAGAGAACCAGACTGCGGTGGCTACTCTCGACCAATCCAATATCGAGGCTTACGTTTGTGGTGGGCGACAGCCAGAACCCGAATCATTTCCTCATCAACAACACGGTATAGAAGCGAATAAGGAAATTTTGGCAGAACCAGCCGACGAACGGAGTCTCGAACCATCGAACCCGCATTTGGATAGCGTATGAGAAGATTGGCTGCATGTTCTACTTCCGATAGATACTCTAGCCCAAGCCCTTGATTTTCCTTCTCATAGTAAACTGTGGCATCGATAAGTTCCTGCTCTGCTAGCGGGTGAAATAAAATGTTTCTCATTGCAAGGACGCACGAACTCGTTGAAACACTTCTTCAGCAGGAATACCAGCTACTTGATCTACGTTCATAGATTCATCACGCTTCTCAGCTTCTTCAGTCCAACTAGCTGAAATCTCTTCATCTATTTCACTGATTTGCCCTAAATGCTCAAGTAATCGCGCTAATAGAATTACTTGAGAATCTTTTGGAAGTGTAAGAACTTGGGCTTCAAGCTGTTCAAGGGTCATGGTGAACACCTAAATCCTTTAGTACAGTATTTCTTATTGTACTTGAAGCGCATGTTACAAAACTCAGGAACTCACATTACTGAGGGACTTAAGTAACCAAATTGAACGACACTAACGCAATTAGCTTCTTTTAAAGAGCAATCCGAGAAGAGAGACTGGCACTTCAACTCCCGATCGCCCTCCTCAATGGGTGTTGCGAGTCCTTCTCGAATCGATTCTCGCATCCCTGGAATTGAGAGCAGATAGCCTCAACGGGGCGATCGCCTATCTCCGCAACTTCACCTGTATCAGGGAACCCGTTACTCGCTATCCGTAATCTACGCCATTATCTGTTAGCCTGCTTCTTCACTATGCAGAGCTTTTAATAGTTGTTCCGTAATCTCAATTAGTTCATACACAGAATTCTGTGTAACTTGTGTGGTTTTGAAACCATGAGCGATCGCATTACGTAATGAGAGCGCATTCATTAGTAGCTGATACTCAGACTTGGAAATTACGCCTTCAGTTACTAGTTGTTTCACCAAATAAAGTGGATCAAATCTTTGTAAGCTTAGCCCCTCTTCCTCTGCAACAAGCCTTAAAGTTGCTTCAACTAATGACCAAGAGTATAGGATAGCTGACTCTGGGTGTTCTGCTGAAAGCTGCCTTGCTACTTGCAATCGTGATTTTATTTCATGTTCTTGAAGAGACCCTTCAGCTTTTGGGGAGTATATAGCTTCCTCCAGGTTAGTCATCACTAACTCAAATCGCCAGCCGGGGTGTTGCTCTACTACTTGGGCTAAACTACGTAAATACTGAGTAGAGGAAGAGTTAAGTGAAGAGCGTGACTTCACTGCGATTACTACTGATTCATCGCTCCGATGCACGACCATATCAGGGCGATAGCTTCTCAGAAAATCAGGTAAGTCTTCAGAACTTGGATGGAACAATACTTCATATCCCTGATCATGATACTCCTCTGCTAGTTTCAGTAATCGCTCTCTTTCTAGGTTTGCAGTTGGGGTTGCCATTAGGTCAATACCTCTTGGTCGGGAGCATTAATTACGACAATATGCAGGAATTCATTTCCACGAGCAAAGCCTTCTGCCAAGGTCGAGGTCATGTTTTCTACTTTAAAGTTACCTGACAAATCTCTTTTCCTGACTAGAACATCTGTTACTTGATCATCATCGACATAAACTAACCCAATAATGGCATCTTGAATTGGCTTGACAATGTTGTCTACATCCATGGCAACAGAATCGTAGAAATAAATTATTTGGAGCATCACTAGCCCAGTAGCTATTTTTTGCTCCGACGACCAGTATTTTTCAGCTTCTTGCCGTACCGTGGTTTTCCAAGCTTTAAGGCGCTCTCGCCTACGAGTCTGTTGGGATACTGGTGGTCCATCTACTATGAACTCAAACCTTGTCAACGTATTTTCCAATAGAGATCAGGAATTATTTTACACGACTGCTAGTGCCCTGACCTCGCTTTAATGGCTTACGATAGGCTAACAAGATGAGCGGCGGCAGATCAAACTCAACCGAAGTGAAAAATTATATCCGCAGCTCTATCGCATTGTTAGACTGTTTATCTCAACAGATTAACTCGGAACTATAGCTTTTTTAGCAATTCATCGTGCTCACCGGGTGCCCCAATCCAAAACTAATAAATATGCTCGCCTGACTCCAACAGCGCCAAAACTCGATAATTTAGACTGATCTCACTTTTGCAAAATCTTGCGAGAAACAAGAACTAACTGGCTATTCTTCAGCTCATAAGTTTGCAGCACTAAACATTCATCACACTGAACAGGTTGAGGCTGAAGCATGTCTAATCGACCATCAAGTTCAACCAAGATTTGACCAGACTCAATCGAAGTTGATTTAACGCTAACGCGATCACCTAAAATCGTTCCAGTGAGATGCTTTGGCTTACCTCCATCATTCAATATGACAATCAAGCGAATCAAAAATCCTGAACCACCTCCACTATATCCAAGGACAACAACTGCATCTGGTATACCATCATTGTTCAAATCCCCAAAACTAACCGTACCATCTAGGAGCTGAGTAAACGCCTCAGGGTGGATATCTGATCGATAAACTCCATGGCTTAACCAAATAGTTCTATCAGAGTCCTGACAAAGTAAATCCTCGCAGTACTCAGCATTTGCTAGCTTTTCTGGTGTTAGTTGAGCAATGTAAGGACGAGTTGGAGAAGAAAATACAGTTGGAGATGGAAACAGACTGGGTGAAACGGTCGGAGGGGTAGGTTGAGCTGAAGGTATTATTGTTGGTGAAGATAGACTATGTGAAAAAGTTGAAGAAAGAGGAGATACATTTGCAGGAGATTGACTTGTCGAAAATGTACAGCCTCCAGCTTCCCAACCTATACAACGCCTAACTTCTGGAGTAGCAAAAGTAATAATCGCCACAATTAAACTCAGTAAAGTTAGTACGTCTCCTCGACTCCATCCTCTGTGCATAGGTTTAATTGAGAAGCAGATGTTAAGAACCCAAGCTTGCTTGAGGTAATTTTACACTCCAAAATTGTATTTAAAGGGAAAACCTACAAGCTTAATCACTCTTTTGACAAATTGAAATACTAGCGTTGATAACCTTGCTGTAACTCAGTGTTGGAAAACAGACAGATACTATTAAGGATATTGTCTTACCGACTACTTAGGAATAAGGATTTAATAACATCCAGAAGTTATCATGAGATCGGTAGAATAGACTGATTCATACTATGACTCCTTATCCGTCAGAGATAGAGCAGCAAATGCAGCGATTGTATTCATCCTTGAATGAGAAGGATCGCCGTC
>JBBRCV010000248.1:0-8048 GCA_038204505.1 Elainellales cyanobacterium | reverse complement strand
CTTGGAAAAATTGGGAACCATCCCCAAATTCCACGTCTGTTAGATTACTTTGAGGTCAATCGAGAATTTTATCTAGTGCAAGAGTATGTCAGCGGCTCGACGCTACAGCAAGAAGTCAAGCGATCGGGACCTTTCAACGAAGCTGGGATTAAACAGTTCCTCAGCGAAATTTTGCCGCTGATGCAGTATGTTCATAGCCAACAGGTAATTCATCGTGACCTCAAACCCGCAAACATCATTCGGCGTTCTCAAGACAAAAAGCTGGTCTTAATTGATTTTGGCGCTGTGAAAGATCAGGTTAGCCCCATCCTGTCTACAGCTTCTGAACAAACAGCACTGACGGCATACGCGATCGGCACACCTGGCTATGCGCCTCCTGAGCAAATGGCAATGCGCCCTGTTTACGCCAGTGATATTTATGCTTTAGGAGTCACTTGTCTGTACCTCCTAACTGTCAAGTCGCCCAAAGATATGGCATACGACCCAACCACCGGAGAATTGGTATGGCGAGGTTTGGTTCACATCAGCGATCACTTGGCAGAAGTCCTTAAAAAAATGCTGGAGGTATCTGTGCGCCATCGCTACCAGAACGCCACTGAAGTACTACGGGCGCTGGAACTAGAGCCTTACATGGACAGTTTGGCAAAGGGCATGGCAAATCAGACGGGGCGAACTTCTCGTCACAATCCTAATTCCAGCGGCGATCGCAGCGATTCAACTTCTTCTTCATTACCTTCGTCTTCTCCCTCTGCTCGCATGGCTGCGGCAATTCGCGCCCGTCATGCCAAGAATCACTCTGAAGCAACGAGCTTACAAACTGGAGCATCCCGACATCCAGTCATGCAACAGGCGATCGCTGCTCCAACAACTGAGAAAACATTTGAAAAAACCACGGGCAAGACCTCAACCAGAATTCCCAAACCAACAGCCGCCGCTTTATTAGAGGCATACGCTAAAGGCAAACGAGACTTTAATTCCCATGATTTGAGCTTACTGAATTTAGCTAAAACAGATTTGTCTGGAGCTAATTTCCACCAGGCAAAGCTTTACAAAATTAATCTTCAAGGAGCCAACCTATTTGATGCTGACTTTGGTAGAGCCAGCCTCAGTCAAGCAAGCATTAAAAACGCAAATTTGTCGAGAGCTTACTTGAGTCACGCTGATTTGGCAGGTGCCGATTTGCGAGGGGCAGACCTGAGCTATGCCTATCTTAGTAATGCCAATTTGCGAGGAGCCAACCTTTGTGGAGCAGATTTGACGGGAGCAAAAGTTTCGGCAGAACAACTCGCGCTAGCACGAACCAATTGGGCAACGGTTCATCCAAACGGCAAGCGGGGATTGTGGTAAGTTTTTGATAGTCCTGCTTTCTCTAAACTATGCCCGATTCTTCGACTCAAAGCACTTCAAAAAGTCCCAAAAACCCGCGAAAGCTTGACCCTGAGCTTTATGCTCAACTTCAAGCAGAGGCAAAAGCACCTTATCGTGGACTGAGAAAATTTGTTTATTTTGCTTGTGGCGCATCAGGGGCGATCGGGGGCTTTGTATTTCTAACCCAGCTCCTTGCAGGGCGAGATGTTGGTAATGCCCTGCCCAATTTTGCCTTTCAGATTGGGATTGTCGCCTTAATGGTTGCCCTATTTCGCTGGGAGCAACGGGCAAGCCGTAAGCTCTAAGTGGGAGTACGATCGCATCTTTAAGGCTATGGAAGAACTTAAAACTGATGTCCTGATTGTGGGAGGCGGAGCAGGTGGCACTGCTGCTGCTATTCAAGCTGCTCGACGAGGAGTACAGACAACTTTAGTCAGTGAATTTTCTTGGTTGGGCGGAATGTTGACGGCGGCGGGGGTTGCAGCGCCTGATGGAAACGAGTTAGTGGCATTCCAAACGGGCATTTGGGGCGCGTTTATTAAAGAGCTGCAACGACGGCAACCGCAAGGGCTAGATCATGGTTGGGTTAGTTTTTTTACCTATGACCCTAGGGTAGGTGCAGAGATTTTTGCCGATTGGGTCAAGGCGTTGCCAAACTTGCGTTGGATTAGTCACCAAACTCCTTTAGAAGTCGAGAAACAGGGCGAAAGAATCACGGGAGTGAGGTTTGCCGATTTTCTGATTCGTGCAGAGATTACTTTAGATGGAACTGAATTAGGGGATGTGTTGGCGCTAGCGGAGGTTCCCTATCGGTGGGGATGGGAGTGGCGATCGCAGTGGGGAGAGCCGAGTGCCCCAGTCCGAGCGAATGAAATGACTGAGAAATACCCAGTTCAAGCTCCGACTTGGGTGGTTGTGTTACAGGACTTTGGAAAGGGGGCAGTAGCGTCGCAAATTCCGGCTCCAGTAGTAGATACGCCTGAAGAGTTTGTGGGGGCTTGGGATGGTTATGGCTGGGAGCAGTTTTTGAACTATGGGCGATTGCCTGAGAATCGGTTCATGATGAATTGGCCTCAGCAGGGGAATGATTATGGGGTGAATTTAGAGCGGCTGATTCATTTAGATGGGGCACGAAAGGAGTTTTTGCAGGAGGCTTATTGGCATTCTCAGAGCTTTGCTCGGTTTCTGCAAACTCAGCTTGGAGAGCAGTATGGGCTGGCAGATGATGTTTTTCCGACAAATGAGGGGTTAGGCGGTGGAGCGTTTGCCTTGCAACCTTACTACCGAGAAAGTCGGCGAGTGCGAGGATTAACGATCGCCCGCGAGCAAGATATTTTACCGATCGCTGGAGGAACAGTCGCGGCTTTACCGATTGATCAACATCAACGCTGTGAAGCGATCGCCCTCGGTAACTACGCCAATGACCACCATTATCCAGGTTACGACTTTCCACTTGCGCCTAAGTCTATCCGCTGGGGCGGACGCTGGACAGGGACACCTTTCACACTGCCCTATCGATGTTTGATCCCGGCAGAAACTGATGGGCTATTAGTGTGTGAGAAAAATATTTCGGTATCTCATATTGCCAATGGCGCGACTCGCTTACAGCCGCTCGTTTTGGGCATCGGTCAAGCAGCAGGAATGGCGGCAGCACTGTGTGTAGAAAAAGGGTATCAGCCAAGGGATTTGCCTGTGGGTTTATTGCAAGCTGCACTGTTAGAGAATGCGATCGCTCCTGCTGCGATAGTCCCTTTATTCAACCTATCTCCCAATCATCCAGACTGGCGACACTGGCAGCACTACTATCTCAACCATCCTGACGAGTATCCGCTAGACGGCTGCTGTCCGCTGACAGCAGCCTCTAAAACAACCTCCTCTAGAACAGTCTCCTCTAAAACAGTAGTTGCGATCGCCAGTAGCTCAACATTAACTGGAACTTTTCAACTTCGCGCTGAACAGGATTACACGCTTGCAGTATCAACAGACCAAAGATTGGCGCTTGTCACAATCTATCCTGAGATTGATCAACAGTTAAAAGAATGTTGTGACGGAAAACTTCTCAAAGTTCGGGGACGATTGAATCCATCAGGAAACTGGGTACTAGTGGAATATTTAGAGGTACTGCCCTCTGATAATCTAGGAGAATGACGCAAAACAGACTTTTACGCGGGTTCCTAAGCTTAACGTCACTGATCACGATATGGCTCCCTGTCGCTGCTCAGGCAGGCATTTGTCCGGCACAGCTTTCAGACAAGATTTCGGCAATTACCAACCGTTCTGAGTTTCGCCGATCGCGCTGGGGAATTTTGGTGCAAACGCTAGGTGACCCTTGCGGTATCTGCGAAGCAGCGCGCCAGACGCTCTATGCCCACGATGCCGAGCGATATTTTATTCCGGCTTCTAACGTGAAACTACTAACAACGGCAGCAGCGTTGGAGGTCTTGGGCGATCGCTACACCATCCGGACTTCCGTTTATCAGACCAATGCAGATAACGTCGTTTTGCGCGTCGTCGGGCGAGGCGATCCCAGCCTGACAGATGTTGAACTTAACCAGTTAGCAAAGCAAATCCGCGATCGCCACATCACACAGATCGACCAACTCATTGCCGATGACAGCTACTTTCAAGGCGATGCCGTCAACCCCACTTGGGAATGGGAAGATATCCAGTCTGGATATGGCGCTCCAGTTAACAGTCTCATCCTCAACCAGAATCTCATCGGCTTGACACTCTTTCCCCAAAATTTGGGACAGCCGTTGCGAGTGGTGTGGGATGATCCGGCGGAAGCAACCCACTGGCAGATCAGTAATGACTCTAAAACGGTGGCAGCGACGGCAGAGGAATCTTTGCAAGTGGGGCGCGATTTAGGGCAATCGCAGCTCAATGTTCAAGGGCAGTTGCGAGTGGGATCAGAGCCAGAAGCAGTGGCGATCGCCATTCCCCAACCTTCCCACTATTTTCTCCAACGCTTTAAGCAAGCGTTGCGCCAGCAGGATATTCAGGTCAATCAATCTTTCGTGGCAACGGAGCCTACTGAGATGCAAGGAACTGAAATTGCAGCAGTGGAATCCGCGCCCTTAGCAAAGCTCATCGTTGAAACCAATCAAGAGAGTAATAATTTATATGCTGAGAGCCTACTGCGAACTCTAGGAACTACGCAATCCCCACAAACAGACTCTAGCTTAGAGGCAGGGCTGGAAGCGATGAAAAAAGCTTTGTCTCGGTTGGGCGTAGATTCAGCAAGCTATGACCTTGTAGATGGGTCTGGCTTGTCTCGCCACAACTGGGTAACGCCTGAGACTTTGGTGCAAACTCTTCAAGGAATGGGGCAGTCATCTCACTCTGCGCTCTACCGCAATTCCTTGGCAGTGGCGGGCAGCAGTGGAACATTGCGAGATCGATTTGTAGATACCCCTGTGGCGGGAAAGCTTCAAGGAAAAACCGGGTTTCTCAGTGGCTCGACCGCTCTATCTGGCTATTTGGAACCACCAGAATATTCTCCCCTAGTGCTAAGCATCCTGATTAACCAATTTGATCGACCCCTCAAAGAAATCCAGAAGGCGATCGATGAGATTGTGATTCTTCTAGCACAATTGCAAAAATGCTAGAACCGGGAAGATGGGCTTCTAAGGAAGCTAAACTAATCCGTTATCCGAAATCAACTCTTCACGCGCTCCAGCCTTGACTAACTCAGGACGATCTGAGGGCTGAACTTGATATTTCACCAAGTTCTCTAACTCCTGAAGCTGACTAATGGCTTCAGCACCTTCTAGCTTCATCAATTCGCGATCGTCTCGCATTTCTGTCCAGGTAATCCCGTAGTCAGAAACGAGGAACCGAATTAGATGATTTTCTGCCAAGCTCACCATGAAAGATGCGCTGTTCATTTGACCGCCGCAAGTGTAGCAAGAAGCCAAGTATCCCCGACGCTCTAGCACTGTTGCTAAAGCCTGAAGATTCATGACTAGATCTTGAACAAACTGACGGTGTTGCTCCGCAAGTCTGAGAAACATACTTGTCCTCCTTTCACCACATATAACCCCATCATTCTAAATCTAATTTAAGAATCTCTTAAACATTGGACAGCAAGGGGGAACGTTTTAGCTGTACCCGCTTTGGCATTGATTTAGAGTGTCGAACTCAGAGCAATGTCTAGTCCAGAGTTAACTTGATGCTCTAACAGGGTAGCTAACCCCTCAAGATCTAAAAGTATCTACAACAACACTCAAGCTAGTTCCACAAATTCTCTTGCGAAAAATATCTTGAATTTGGGTAGAACAGGGTAGTTAACCCCTCCAACCTAACGTCTTAATGGTAGATTTGTCGAGGCTAAAGGAGCTGAACTCTCAAGTTCACTGTAAAATTTCACTACAAAATTTCGCTAATTAACCTGCCACCAGCCCAAAGCGGGTCCTAAGAGGCGAATCGTCACCCAGTAGGCAACTAGACCCCCAATACCAAGCCAGGCACCGAATGTACTCCACTTAACGAACTGGGCAGCTTGCCCTTTTTTGATGGGAACAAACGGCAATACGTTTTCTTCTTGCCCATATTTATCTCCCAGTGTTTCCTTGCGGCGTTTGGAATCACCCATGGTCTTATATCCTCATCGCGCTTCATATCGATAATATCAAGAGATGGATACCCCTGTCTTTTAGTCCCGCATCTTTAGTTCTTCGGGATGGCTGAACAGGCTGGCATCAATGTAATTAATTCGGGCTGATGGGCTGAGGGCAGCTAGCACCTGTTGACCGTAGCTGCGGTGATTGACGCGGTTGTCGAGCAGCGCCACAACGCCTTGGGTCTCTCGAATGGGGGCGATCGCCCGTTGTAATTCGCTCAAAGTTTCGGGCAACAAATAGAGCCGGAACCAATCCTGATGTAACTGCTTGTAATGCGCTACTCGTCCCGCTACTAAAGGATCTTCTAACGACGGAATCGGCAACGTCGCAATGATTAGCAGATTTGGGGCGGGTAAGACCGCCTGGTGTTGTCGCCAAAAGCTCCAGCCTGTAATTAAAACACCGTGGTCATCTAAACAGGTTTTTTCAACCTGCACCCGTGAGCCGTATTCGGCTGCCAGCATTGATCCCACCTGCGCCTTTAAGGGAACATCTTCGACTAACACCACCGTCAGACCCTGGTTAACGGTATTAGTTGCTCCTAGCAACGCCCGAATTTCTTGCATCAACACGGGCTGAAATTGAGGCGTGTTGGGCATAGGAAGGCGATCGGGCACGTAAAGCTGAATTAGCTCGTTTTGGCGATCGACCGAAAACTTGAGGCAGGTTAAATCGCCCAAGCCCATCTGCTGCCGATAGGTCTTTGCTTCGGTTTCAGAATCCAATGTGCCGCCAATCAACACTACGGGTTGCTGCGACCAAACGGTCTGAAGGTGCGATCCCACTTCTACAGGGCTAGCATGAAGCACAAATTGTCCTTGATGCCTCATTAAAGCTGCCCAAAGCAGTTGTTCATCTGTACAAAGAGCGTGCCCAAATGCCTGCCAGGGAACAGGTAAGTAGCTTGATTCTGCTTGATCAGGATGACTTTTTTGAAGCGATTGATAAAGTCCGGCTAAAATTTCTTGCTCTTGGAGATCAACTAAATAGCGATCGTAAGGATTAATAGGGTGTTGAAAGATGGAGCGGGTGAGCTGAACTCGCGTATCTCGAATTAGCTCTATTTGCTCTGGGCAAGCCATCATCAGAGCGTCCCAATCTTGGGGTTGCAGTTGGGTCGTGAGTTGATCTCTAGTCCAAGTCTCCAGGTCATCTACGCCATCAATAATAGTGGGAATGCCAGCCGGGAAGCGCCCCTCGTTGTGGAGGCGATCGCTCAACCAGGCTTCGGGAGTGGTGAGGAGCAATCCTTGAAAATCATCAGCGGGGAAGCGATCGCCCGTCCGGATCGCTTTGTTGGTTTGAATCCACTGCCGTAGCCGAGGAAACTCCACCATCAATAATCGTTGCTGCACTGCCTCCGTTGCCACTAGCACCACAGGCTCTTGCCAAATTAACAGCGGCATCAGATAGCTGAGGCGGTAGCGCCCATGATAGCCAGAGGGAGCGCCCGCTTGAATTAACGCACTCCGCCCTAAGCGCAATGCCCGCGCCACTAACCGCGCCATCGTTAGGTGATGGTGCCAATACGGCTCACCCTGATCTCGCAGAAAAGCACGGAGTTGTTGATGGACTTCGACCTCAATCACGAGTTTGCACGTCCTGCTCTACCAATTAGCAATTCTAGATAAAACTCATTGTATTTCTAAAGCCTCACTCTTGGTTTGGTAAACACTGAGATAGTGTGCCAAAAGCCTTCTAGCCTCAACTTCTGACATCAATCGGCATTTCACCATAAATAAAAAGGGTCTGACCCTAATCTCGTTTTTAGGGGCAGGTTCCCAAATGCTTAAAAGAACCCCCTTTTCAATTGGGGTGATGTTGTATTTGAGAGGGTGAGACATATTGTACGACTGGGTAAAACAACAGGGAAGGGAAGTCACTCAATTAAACTAGAACCACAGGTCAAAATCCGCGTTTGAAGCGCCAAGCCTAGATTCTACACTCCTTTCAAAACCAGTCAAAACCAGAAAACTTGTCTGCACCCATCTTCAATTAAAGCGATCGCCAAACTTAACCGCCTGCTGCAAAAACTGCCATCACAATAACAGACAGCAA
>JBBRCV010000247.1:0-8068 GCA_038204505.1 Elainellales cyanobacterium | reverse complement strand
GCAACGAGTCAAGTGTGAACATGCCCATGCGGGTATCAAGCGCTATGGGGCTGTGGCGGCAGTCTATCGAAATCGTGTGCCTGATTTTGATGATCAACTGATGTTAATCGCAGCAGGATTATGGAACTTGTATTTAGAGGTAGCGTAAGTAGAACAAGAAGCCGGAAACCCTGTCCTCAAGCCAGTTTTATTACCCAACAAGTCTAATGTTGAATGAATTGACTGTAGGGGCGATCGCCTTCACTGATAACCATAAGGTTACGTTACGACTGCGGCTAACCATACGTAAAATTGTTGGAGATATTGAACATCCCATTACAATACTAGGAAGAATCTTCTAGGACATGGATAGCGCAAATTGAGGTTAGGCATGGCGCAAGAGCCAATTGAGGTCTTTTTCTCGTACTCACGCGAAGACAAGCCCCTGCGAGACAAGCTAGAAATTCACCTTAGCAGCCTTAACCGTCAGGGCGTGATTAGCGCATGGCACGATCGCCAAATCGTAGCTGGCTCTGAGTGGGAAGAAGAAATCGATCGCCATATGCGAACTGCCGATATTATTTTGCTACTAATTAGTCCTGATTTTGTGGCTTCTAAGTATTGCTATGAGATTGAACTACCAGATGCGATCGCCCGTCATGAAGCTGGAGAGGCTTGTGTAGTGCCAATTTTGCTGCGTCCGTTGGCAGATTGGGAGTACTTGCCGTTTGCTAAGCTCCAGTTGTATCCCAGTGGTGGCATTCCGATTACTGAATGGAACAATCAAGATAGTGCGTTTGTGGATGTGGTCAGGGGGATTAAGACGGCAGTAAGGCAACTGTTGGAGAAGCGCGATCGAGAACAGCAGGAGCAAGAGCGACGTAGGGCAGAGGTGGAAAACGCGAGACGAGCGGAAGAAGCGAAACGTGCAAGAAGGGCGGAAGAATCGAGACAAACTGTTTCAGCTACGAGAACACAGCCCCTAGGAAATTCACAGCCGCTCATAACGTCTGTGCCTCAGACCGTTGATCCAAAGCGACGACAGGTTTTGAAGTGGCTGGGATTTGGGGGTGGAACGTTTGCGTTGGTCGTGGCAGGGCAAAAGATTTGGGAAAATGGGCGATCGCCTGCTCTAAAACCCTTCAGTTTTGAAGTAGCGACAGTCAATGCAAAAGGAGAAGAAGCCCCACGACAGACCAAGGAAGCCAAAGCTTTTGTCGAAGATTTGGGTAATGGTGTCACGCTGGACATGGTTTCAATCCCTAGAGGAACCTTTCAAATGGGTTCTCCTGCGTCTGAAGAAGGGGGATATGATGAGTCACCGCAACATTCGGTGAGCGTACCTGCATTTTTTATGGGACAGTATGCGGTGACGCAAGCACAGTATGAATCAGTCATCGGCAAAAATCCCTCTAATTTCAAAGGTGCGAAGCGTCCGGTCGAAACAGTTTCTTGGAATGATGCTCAAGAGTTTTGCAAAAAGCTGAGCCAGAAAATTGGACGAAACTATCGCTTACCAACTGAAGCTGAGTGGGAATATGCTTGTCGGGCAGGAACAACTACACCATTTCATTTTGGTGAGACAATCACAACTGACTTAGCAAATTACCGAGGAACAGACTGGAATCTCAACGGGAAAATTTATCCTGGAAACTATGGCAAGGGTCCAAAGGGAAAATATCGAGAGCAAACTACAGATGTAGATAGTTTTTTGCCCAAAGACACTGGTTTCTACACGCCCAGTGCCTTTGGTTTGTACAGTATGCATGGCAATGTTTGGGAATGGTGCGAAGATATCTATCACAAAAATTATGAGGGTGCGCCGACGAATGGAAGTGCCTGGAACGTAGTCGGAGAGATGGATACAAGGCTGCTGCGCGGGGGGTCGTGGTTCATCGATCCTGGGGGCTGTCGCTCGGCGTATCGCCGCTATCGATCGCCCGGTGATGTGAGTACTAATGTTGGTTTTCGGGTGGTGGCGGTTTTGTCGTGAGCACTCCTTATCATCAGAATCGGTGCATGAGAGTTCATCGATCGCATTAAAAAAGTCCAAACCTAGTCTAGCGATCGCGGCAACGCTATTCAAAATAAACGAGTTAGATAGTTTGGTAGGGCGATCGAAAACCTGTTTGACTCACCCTATTTATACTGTGGCTGGGGTTTGCTACGATCTCACCATCCCGCCACCGTAGCCGCCATGAATCAGCAACTGGTCGATTCCCTCATCCAAGTGATTGAATCATTGCCCCCCGACGAACGGCAACTCCTAGAAAGCCGCCTCAAAAAACAGGCAATTCAAAAAACACCGGGAGTCTGTGGTGGACACGCTTGTATTCGCAATACCCGAATCCCAGTTTGGACAATTGTTTCCTTTCGTTTGCAAGGCGCTGATCAAGCAGAACTCCTTCGCAACTTTCCTAGCCTCACGCCCCAGGACTTGACCACAGCCTGGGCTCACTACGAAGCCAACCGCCAAGAAATAGACCAAATCCTCTCCACCCATGAAGAGGATGAAATCGATGGCTAGGATCTATTCCAACGAAAACTTTCCCCTCGATATCGTTACGCGCTTACGACAGAAAGGGCACGACGTTCTAACTTCCTACGAAGCTGGACAAGCCAATCAAAAAATTCCTGATGCTGCCGTTGTAGCATTTGCGACCCAAGAAAATCGCATCGTGATTACATTAAACCGAGATGACTTTGTGTGTCTTCATCGCGGCGGTATAGAACATACGGGCATCATTATTTGCAAAGACGATCGCGACTACGACGGACAAGCTCAGGCGATTCAAGCCTGCCTAACCGAAAACTCTGACTTGAGCGATCGTCTAATCCGTATCAAAAAACAGAATCAACCCAAAGCGAAGTCTCCAGTCTTTGTGTATCAAAAATACGCTAGATAGACTGACCGCCACATCTAAAGACCTGCCTGACTCACCCTATTTTCCGATGGGTTATCCTGAACATGATGTATATCGCACCATCCTGCCACCGCAGCCACCATGATCACAACCGCCCCAGAACCTAAAACTGAACAGCAACAGCCCATCGGAGAACAGCGCGTCGTTCTCCACGGCTTATCTTGGGATGCGTATCTACAGATTCTTAATGCACTGCCCCAGACTCGTGGTGCGCGCTTGACCTACGACGACGGAGTTCTAGAAATCACGATGCCTTTGGAAGATCATGAGTTCTCTGGTCGATTGATCGAACGGTTCATTCTGACGCTGATTGAAGTCATGGGACTACGCATGAAAACGATGGGTTCCACAACTATGAATTATCCTGAGCTCAAAAAGGGCGCCGAACCCGATAACGCTTACTACATCCAAAACCAATCGCTTGTCAAAGGTCGTAATGTCGATTTTGCTCAAGATCCGCCGCCTGATTTAGTGGTAGAAGTCGATATTACTCATACTGATATTGAGAAGAACAAGTTCTATGCGGCTATTGGAGTGGCTGAGTTTTGGCGGTTTAACGGGAGCGTGTGGCGCATTTATCAATTGCAAGAAGGTGGGTATCAAGAGGTGGAGTTCAGCCCCACGTTTCCGCAAGTGCCTAAAGAAAGACTCTATGTGTTTTTGGCAGAGGCGAAGGACGATGAAATAGCGGCGATGCGATCGCTACGAGAATGGTTTACACAACTTAGCTAATTGATCCCCAATTTAGATAGTTCAATATTATAAAGTAGAAGAAACAGGCTAAATCGAGTAGGGCATCCTCTACCTAAATTGATGTTTCTCTAGATTATATTGAATCCTGGTATTGAAAACTTTCTGGCTTAACTCCTATGACTTCTCTGTTGCAGCGACCGATTTTAGTAGGTGGATTGGGCTTGACGTTCAGCGTTTGGCTGCTGGATCAGTTCTTTCCTGTGGTTCCTGATTTTGCTGGGACGGCGCTGTGGCTGGCGATCGCCCTCGGCTCTGGCTTCTGGGTTTTCCAAAAACGCAGCAAAAAGATTGATCTAAAGCCTCTCGCTTTTTCTGTCGATCGCTCCAAGGTCGAAAAAGCGATAGCAGCCGTCGAAGCCCGGATCAATCGGCTGGTGCAAGAGACTTCCACTGAGGCTGAACCCGTCCTTAACTTACGAAAACAGCTTGCCCAACTCACAACCGAACTGAGTCGGCAAGAAGTGCGGACAGCAATTGTGGGAGGCAAATCAGTTGGCAAAACCACTTTGGCAAGTCTGCTGCCAGGTGGAGCCATTGAAGGAAATGAATCTTTAGAGGATGTCGTCAGGGCAGATGTTGTCGTATTCCTCGCAACGGGTGATTTGACTGACTCGGAATTTCAAACGGTGCAAAGTTTGAAAGCTCAGAATCACCGAGTAATCTTGGCGTTGAATAAACAAGACCAGTATTTACCAGGCGATCGCCCCGTCATTCTGCAACAGTTCCACGAAAAAATGCAGGAGATTCTCAGCGCTAACGATATTGTGGCGATCGCGACTCAGCCCGCTGCATTCAAAGTCCGCCAGTATCAGCCCGATGGCTCCGTGCAAGAGCGATTAGAGCAACCTGGCGCTGACATTGCGCCTCTGCAAGAGCGTTTGAACGAAATTTTGGCTCAGCAATCGCAATCGTTGATTTTTGCCACTAGCTACCGTCAGGCACAAGCCTTGAATGCTCAGGTGCAAGCCGAGTTTAATCGAATTAGACGCGATCGCGCTCAGCCTATTATTGAGCAATATCAATGGGTTGCAGCCGCAGCGGCATTTGCTAATCCGGTGCCCACCCTCGACCTGCTGGCAACGGCTACCATTAACACCCAAATGGTGATGGATTTGGGCGCGGTTTATCAACAAAAGTTTTCGTTAGACCAGGCTAAGAATGTAACGGCAACTTTGGCAAGTCAAATGATGAAGCTGGGATTGGTGGAACTTTCGACACAGGCGATCGCGCCTCTCCTCAAGAGCAATGTTCTCACCTACGTGGCAGGCGGAACGTTGCAAGGATTAAGCGCAGCTCACTTAACCCAGGTCGCAGGGTTGAGCCTGGTAGAATATTTTGAAGAACAGGTGCAGTCGCTAGAAGCTGGAGGCGAAGTTCGTTTCAAGCGTGATTCTCTGGTTCAAAAGCTCCAGACAGTGTTCCAAGAAAACCAGCGGACAGCTTTTCTGCAAACTTTGGTGGGTCAGGGTATGAATCGTCTGATGCCAGCCAGTTAAAGTTAACCCTATGGGAACATGCGAAAGCCCTCGAACTCTAGATGAATTCAAGGGCTTTCGGGCTTAAAACTGCCTATGGACTGGCTGAAAAGTGTTACTTAAGCTTTTGCTTGATAAACATTAGCATCTGAGTCATTTGCTTCTTTACGGTGTCGATTTCAAGCTGCATTGCTTGAATTCGCTGCTGCATAGCGGCAATATCATCGGCACCAGCCGAAGCAACGGCGGCGGCAGCATTGGCAACTTGAGTTGCAGAAGCCACTTTAGGGCGCGGCAATCTTGCCTTCACCATGGCTCCTTTAATTGCCTCAATTAGTTCCTTCTGCTCGAAGGGCTTTTCGATGAATTCAAAGAACTGGAAGGGTTCGGAAATTTTCTCAGTAACTTCTTCCCGGCGACCAGACATTAACACTAAGGGGATGCTTTGCAGTTCGGTTTGTCCTTGGATGTGCTGAAAGACTTCCCAGCCGCTCATACGGGGCAGCAGAAAATCTAGCATGATGAGGTTCGGGCGCTCCTGGCGAATGCAATCGAGTCCTTCAACACCATCTTTGGCCTCCAAAACTTGGAAGTTACCCTTGGGCAACATGTCCCTGACCATATTGCGAATGACCCTACTATCATCAATAACTAGGATTTTGTGACTTGCCACGACGGACTCCTCTAACGGTGACTAACCATAAATGAAAGTGGGTAGCTGAAGGCTACTGTCTAAATAATTGATTGAATCCTCTTGCCTTGGGAACAGTCTCCGTTTCAGCTTGAGGAAGAACCGACTACGATATTACTATTCCCCTAGATATCCCAAATCTTGCGGCTCTCTAACTTAATGGGAACGTCAGATAGAAGCTCAATAAGGCGAATCTTGTACCTGTGGGCGTGAAGTCCGTAATCCTAATAATTTCTGTGTAAAGCCATGCCTTTGAACACAAATCAGCCCCCAGAAATTGCCGCTAAGTCACAGATTCCGTCTGATAAAGATTCAGAAAATCGGGCTGTGCGCCAGTCTCCGTTGGGCAGTTTGCCGGATTGGTTGCGTCGTCCTATCGGCAAGGCTAGCGAACTGTCAAAAGTTCAACAGATTATTAAACAGCGACAAATTCATACAATCTGTGAAGAAGGGCGTTGCCCTAACCGGGGGGAGTGTTATGCCCAGGGAACTGCGACGTTTTTGTTGATGGGACCAACTTGTACTCGCGCCTGTGGTTTTTGTCAGGTAGATAAGGGTCATGCGCCGATGCCGCTTGACCTGGAGGAGCCGCAGAAGGTGGCGGAGTCGGTGAGTTTGTTAGGCTTGCGGTATGTGGTGTTGACTTCGGTGGCGCGGGATGATTTGCCGGATCAGGGGGCGGGATGGTTTGTGCAAACGATCGCCGCAATTCGCCAGATTTCCCCACAAACGCAGATTGAGGTGCTGACTCCAGATTTCTGGGGTGGACTAGGAGGAGAAATAGCGCAGCGAGAACGGGTAGAGACGATCGCCCACATTACTCCGGCTTGTTATAACCACAATATTGAAACCGTTCGCCGCCTTCAAGCTCCAGTGCGACGGGGGGCAAAGTACGATCGCTCTCTACAAGTTCTACAGTTCGTTAAAGATTACAACTCCAACATTCCCACTAAATCGGGGTTAATGCTGGGGCATGGCGAAACTGAAGTTGAGGTGATTGAGGCGATGGGCGATCTGCGGAAAGTCGGGTGCGATCGCCTGACTTTGGGACAGTATATGCGCCCTTCGTTAGAGCATTTGCCTGTTCAAAAATACTGGACACCTGAAGAATTCGAGCAGTTAGGAGCGATCGCTCGTGAGATGGGTTTTGCTCATGTGCGATCGGGTCCCTTAGTGCGTAGCTCCTACCATGCGGGTGAAGCGGATGGGTAGAATTAGGAGATTAGTAACAGTAGCGCCCACTCGCATCAGGTTGGGTTTGTTCTTGCCCTTTGCGTAAAAGACCCAAGAGGGTAGAAACGAAAACACAGCGCTTCGATCGGCTGTTATCCGCCACTAGCGTCAGTCGTCCGAGTTGCCCGTTGACTTCTCCGGTGCGATTGAATTGTACGCGGTAGCCACTGGTGCTAGTTGAGAAAGTGGTTTCGCCAGGGTCGATATGAATTCTGGGAATAGAATTTTGCCAGGTTGGGGCATCGTCTAGCCCATGAACAGCGAATTGAATGATGCCGTTAGGTTCTTGGAAGCTGGCTTGCCAAATTTGATGGGTGTGAATTGCTTGTACTTGGGCTTGTCGGATGCTTTGGAAAATTTGGTCTTGGGCGCTAGTGAGATTGCGGTTGGCGAGAAAGTTGTTCCATCCGGGGGCAGCGATCGCCATTAAGATTCCCATGATGGCGATCGCTACTAGCATTTCGATGAGGGTGAAGCCTGCTGTGGAAGTGGGCGATCGTCTAGAAAATCGGAGAGCCATTAGATTTAAGGATGGTTTTTACGATCTCTAGGGTGCCCAAGAGGTTAAAAAATCAGCGTTTTTTATAAGCTACCTATGCTCAATGGCACCATGTCGCCATCGGTGGTAAACCCTAACAACATTGCTTCGTGGGGTCTGATCACCTCGCCCGTGATGACACAGCGTTCTTCTTGTTGGGCGATCGCTTCTACACTAGCTCGGATGTCAATTTGAGAAAACTGGGGCTGATAATCTCCAGATTTTTGCTGCACATAATTCCACAACACATCGCGGATCAAAGCCTGGTAGCCCTGATTCCCTGCCAGGTCTTTCAGCTTCTCCTTAAGTTCACGTTCTAGGCGAATGCTGGTGACTTCCATTTCTGTCGTGGCAGTGGTGCGATTAATTGTGTACATTGGGGTTCCTCCGCTAGAGTTTTATGCTAAATTTTACTGATCTACATGAAGTATAGACACTCTCGTAATACAAGTGTAGTATGTTAATTGTTGATTGC
>JBBRCV010000246.1:0-8079 GCA_038204505.1 Elainellales cyanobacterium | reverse complement strand
CTGAATCCAGACCGGGAATAATCATCATAAGTTCATAAAAAATGTAAAGAGACGAACTATGTTGAGTCAGCTAGAACGTCTGAGCTGTGAGGTGGATGGTCGGTATGCCAGCGACGCAGAACTACAGTTTTTAACAGACTACGTTCAATCCTTTAGCCTGAGAGTGCAGACCTATCAAAAACTCCAGGAGATAGAGGTCGCGCTGGTGCAGCAAGCCTATGTCAAGATGCGATCGCAAGACCCCAATCTCTTCAAAAATGGCGCTGAAGATATCAGTGGCAAATGGAAACGAGACACGCTGAGAGTCTTGCGCTATGTGGCGATCGCGGTTCTGATGGATGATCCCGAAACCTTACGAGAACGATTCCTTCTGTGGTTTCAGACCATCATGCGAGCTTTCAGCGCCGAGAAAGGCTGTAACGTTACCTACACTGTGTTGCAAGAGATTGTTAAGCAAAGCTTGCCTGCCACCCAAGCCAACCTGGTTTGTCCTATTTTAGAACTAACTCGCCGTTCTTTAGGAACCGCGTCCTAGCTTTGCAAGTTTGATCCCACGCTTCAGCCTTGATCGATCGCACTGTTTCTTTTAATATCCTCTTCACTCCCCACAATCCTATGGTGATCGTCGCGTCTAATAGCCCGCATCCCGTCAAGCTCAAACATCCTAAGAAGCACAACCACTACGGGTTTCGTGAGTTCTTTCAGTTTGATCCTGACCGAGGCACTATTACCGATTGGAATGGTGCTCAAAATCTTCTTACTACTGAAGACTTCATCATTGGACTGGTGGAAGGACTAGAGGAAGAAGTGGGCGATTCTGCGGCTGCCATTATGTACACCATTGGGTGTGAGTGGGGACAAAAAGATGCTTTTTTCTTTGAAAAATGGTTTGAGAAAGAGTTTGACCGCAGTATGCGCCAAGCCAATCTCCTGTTTTTGCTAGAAACCTGGTGGTGGCCGTTCACCTCACAGGGCTGGGGACGGTGGGAAGTAGACATGGGCGATCGCCGTCAGGGTTTCATGTTTATCAACATTTTCGACTCTGCTGTAGCCCGGACTCTGGGCGATGTGGGTAAGCCCGTTTGCTATCTTTACGCCGGACTGTTCTCAGGTTTCTTTACAGAGCTAGTTCGTAAGCAACTGAGCTGCATCGAAATTCAGTGCTATTCCATGGGCGAAACCTACTGTAAGTTTCTTCTGGGTGGACAAGACCGCATTGATGCTGCTTCCTTTTGGATGAACGAAGGCGCAACTGCCAGAGATATTGAAAAGCGTCTGCGCGGCGGAGAGTTACTCCGATGAATCCTGTGCTAACCCCGACTAATGGCTCTAAACCTCATGTGGATACAAGTTCTTCTTGGCTCCAGCAAACCGTCCAGCAGTTCTTTAACGGCTTTAACTGGGAAGACCAGCCGCCCGAAGTTCAAGAGTTGCGCGCCGCATCTCAGGCAGATAATGCAGAGCCTCTCAGCTTAAAGCTAACCGTTGGTCAATTCTTCGGCTCGATTAATTGGGAGGGCGACCATGCGATCGCCACACCCACTCATTCAGAACTTACTTTTAGCGAAGATTTATCAGCGATCGATATCCCAAATCCTGATGATGACGGCTTTACTTTAGATGACTTCTCGGATTTGTTCTAACGCTGTCCTCTTCTCTCCTCTCACTCCATCACCATGAATCCACAAATTGAAGCAGTGTTCGATGATGCCGAAAATCGTTACCTAAAATCAGAAGAACTAGGGCTAATTAGTCAGTACACTCATTCCCTTCCCGCTCGGCTAGAAACCTACCAGAGCCTCAGAGACTATGAGCTAGAAATTATGCAATGGGTAGCTGACCAGCTTGAAGCCGAGATGCCGCTTGAGTCAGTGAACAGTTTGGAGCGCAGTATTAAGAATGGGCTGCTGATGCTCCGCTGTTGCGCCATGGCGATGTTGGTGAATAATGAAGGGTTGATTCGCGATCGCTTTTCAGTTTGGGCTAGTCCAATGACGACGGTGTACGGTTCGCATCTCATTGATACGACGCTGTACAGGTTAATCAATCATCGACTTAATCAGGTGTTGGGAGGAGAACGGATGGCGCTTTTAATGCCCATGCTGGCTTATGCCCAGGATGCTTTACCCTCTGCTTTGTCCCAGCCAGCCCC
This sequence comes from Elainellales cyanobacterium, assembly GCA_038204505.1. GTDB lineage: Bacteria > Cyanobacteriota > Cyanobacteriia > Elainellales > Elainellaceae > Timaviella. Next base: position 5,927 of record JBBRCV010000246.1, on the reverse strand, counting down.
TGAAGAAAATGGGATTGCGATCGGTTGGTAGGTAGGGTAGGCACGGGGGCGCTACCCCTACGGAAAACGTCCACTTATTCATCACTTTTTTGCCATGATTTCTGTTTCTGATTTACTGACCAATGATCGTATTCCTGGTAACTGCTTTGCCATTGGGGCTTATGTGCAAGGCGATCTGGAAATGGGTTTGCTAGAAAATCGGCAGGGCGATCGCCTCATTGCGCTACCCGAAACTTTGATTCAAGCTATCTATGCGGGGCTGGAAAAAGAGACAGGGCAAGCTTCTCGGTTGGTACTGTTCAATTGCGGTCGCTGGTGGGGCAAAAACTTTTATACCCGCTTCTGTGAGCAACTGACCAGCTACTATGAGCAAGCGCCCGCAGATATGCCCATGATTCAATTTCTTCAGGCGCTACAGCAATGCTGGGTAGTTCACGGTTGGGGGAAAATTGACCTCGACCAGACCTATCAAAATCGAGGCTTCTTAGTAGTCAAAATTTGGAACTCCGCCTTTGCCAAACACGCACCCCAGGCAACTTCCCCCTCTTGTTTTCTTGAGGCTGGAATTTTAACCTCATTCTTAAGTCAACTCACAGGACGGGAATTGCATTGCGTACAAACAACCTGCGAGTCTATGGGCGCAGATTGTAACCACTTCGTCTTAGGACTAGAAAAGCGCGTCGCTCCAGCCGAAGCGATGGTTACTAAACTTGACCACGATGCCATTATGCAGACCCTTTGCCAGGGGTCGTAACCAGGACTCTACCTTGTCAAACCCGTTTAGGAGCCAGCTCAAGCGTTCAAAGTACCGAATCCTTGGACTGGTTGGACAAGGACAATTTGGGCGTGTTTACTGTGCGGTCAATCGGCAAACGGGTCAGCTTGTTGCTCTTAAGAGCCTTGACCATCAACGATTTCCCACCCATAAATTTCTCCGCGAACTCCGGTTTCTGCTAAGCCTTCAGCATCCCAATATTGTTACCTGTCAGGCATTGGAACATACTGCGACGGGGCGGTATTTGGTGATGGATTATTGCGAAGGCGGCACGCTGCGGAGTTTAATGACCACAAGCCAGCATTTGACGCTGCGCCAACGCCTTAAGCTAATCATCGATATCCTTCAGGGGCTAGACCATGCCCATAGTCGAGGGATTATTCATTGTGATATTAAGCCAGAGAATATTCTACTGAATTTGCAGCCTACAGGGTGGACGGCAAGGATTTCTGACTTTGGGATTGCCCACCTTAGTCAAGAAGTTGGCGGGCAGGGGTTAGGCAATACTGGATCGCCTGCGTATATGGCTCCTGAGCGCTTTTATGGGCAATATCCTTTAAATTCCGATCTGTATGCAGTTGGCATTCTGTTGTTCGAGCTACTGGTGGGGCATCGCCCGTTTTCGGGTACGGCTGGTGAATTAATGTCGGCTCATCTCAATTGCCCTGTCAAAATTCCCGATACAATTCCAGAGGCTTGGCGCTCCATCATTTTGATAGCCTTGCAAAAGCTGTCAGCTCGGCGATTTTGCTCTGCCAAGGCAATGCTGGCAGCAATTCGAGAGGTGGCAACGCAGGAGGAATTAGGGACATGGCTGAATCCGCAGGCTCCTGTTTCGTTACCCGAAGTAGAGAGATTTTCTTCGACTATTCCTTTCGTATTTCAGCAGCAGAAAGCACTGAGACAGCCTGTTACGGCTTTAGCTACTCAGTTTTCTAGGGGGGAATATTCTCCTAAAATCACATCGTTGTTTGAGGTATGGCACCATTCTTCTAAGAATGCGATCGCAGCTCTACTCGTTCGACCCCAAGGTTGTTTTGTGTTGACAAAGCGATCGCTTCACTTCCTGCCCTCAACAGCGACCGATGAACCCCTGAAAACACATCTATTACTAGAACTGACCCATGATTGCATAGCTGCGGTTGAGCCGATGGGTCATTGGTTTGTGACTTTGGAAAATACGAAAGCTGCGAGGCTGTGCTTTTGGAGACTGCAAGGCGATCGCCTACAGGCAGAGGAGAGCGACCCTTGCGGTATCTGCGAAGCAGCGCGCACCATCCGACTCACCTGTTCTAGGATCGTGCTTCAATCGATGCCCATTCTCTTACCGTTCCTGTTTGCTTTAGATGCCCATCATGTTGCCGTGTTGACCACAACACCTGATCGACAGCCGCCACAGAGCGATCGCCATCGGAAAGGCGGCACGTCGGTGCAAGTCCTGACTCGACGGGGAACCAAGGTAGGGTTATTGAAGTTGCCTGTGCGGATAGGGCAGGCGATTCAAACCTCCGTGCCCTATCAATTGCTGACAACAGATATCGACAATCCAGAGTCGGTTTTGCTGATTGACCTCAAGCCCTACCGCATCCTGCGCTTAAAAGTGGGGATCGTGCCGAAGTTTTTGACTGCGACGACTTGGGGATTTATTTTGGCAGACGCGCTGGGCACGATTATATTTTTGGCGCGGGATGGAGAGGTTTTAGGGCGAGTGCAGGGTCCTGCTGGGATAACAGCGATCGCATCCTTCAATCCGCATAATATCCTGGTCGCTACCTGGAATAATGGTCAAGGAAAACTTTACACCTCAGACCTTAGAGATTTAGAGATAGATCTGCTGTTTTAAGCCTCTTCGTAGTCGAGTGCTTCAAGCCGAGTAGCTATACTCGCTGATTGACAAAGCTTCTAGCGCCCTTTGCAACTCTTTTGCCGCCTTCTGAAAATCGTTGCGGTTGCTCAGCTTGTCAACTCGACACAGCAGCGAACCCCGATCAAACAACAGCACGGTAGGTAGAGTCGTTAATTGGTAGGAGCTAGAGAGCCGCAGATTCTCGTCAGCATTGACATTTACAATTTTGAGCTGTTCACCCCATTCGGTCTGGATCTCAGACAACATTGGACTCACTAACCTACAAACGCCACACCAAGGTGCCCAAAAGTTCACTAAAACAGGGGTCGGACTCGCTAAAACTTCCTGCCTAAAACTCAGTTGGTTGACCGTAAGCGTCATGATTTTTTACCTGTTTTTTCTAAAAAAAGAAATTCAAACAAACAAATTAAAACAAACGTTGGGATCATGCTACCAGCCTACGTTCCCTGTGGCATAGATCAAAATTGGATGAGCGAACCAAAATCCGAGCACAAAAACACCGATCCCTAAATAGGCAGGACGGAAAAACTCTTTTATAACAAGGGTTTGGCGACCTTGAGCGATCGCCAAAAAAGGAATTATAGAAGTTCTAGATCTCAAGGTTTCAAAGGATTCTCCGTATCGTGCTTGGAGACGGCGATCGCCATGCCAAACCGCAAACAGATGGTGCAGGATCAGCCCCAGGGAAGTCACCACCATAAAGCTTGTCCCTAGCCAAAGCGCATGAGCGACGCACCAGATCACCTGCCCAACCATTTGGGGGTGGCGAGTGATCCGAATAATGCCCGTTTCGTGAAGGTGAAGCTCTGGTTTTTGAATAGCGGCGACTTCTAGGAGGTTGAAGGTTGAGGGATAGAGAAATAAGAAGGAGATTGCTGAAAGAATCCAGATTGTTGTCTGGATGCCAGGAAGCCCTTGGAGATTCCAAAGACGCAGCCCATCGTAGCGGTGGTTAATAAAGTAAATGATCAAAATAGTAGCGAAGGGCACGCTGACCAGGGCAAACAGAACCCGGTAAAGCCTTGCGCCGATCAGTTTTTCGCCTCTAGGTCGCAACGCCGCTAGACCGCTGTGGGCGATCGCAAACCCCAGCAACAATCCCACAATGACAACATGACTCTGGACTAATCCGTGGCTGTCGGTGAGCCAGTTAAACATATTATTTCTTTACATTCATTGAACCTTCTTCAGCATATCAGCCTTCTAGGAGGTTCTGGCAGACTGATTAACGGTCTAACCAGGAACTAGAGCCAGGATAGCAGGATCAGAATCATGGAAAGAAGAGTTGCAAGATGTTCCTATCAGGAAGTACAATCTTAGACTGTGCAAATTATCTGAACATAAGGCAAACTCATGCCCAAACTTAAGACTCGTAAGGCAGCCGCAAAGCGCTTCCAAAAGAGTGGAACTGGTAAGCTCATGCGCCGCAAAGCGTTCAAAAATCACATGTTACAGCACAAATCCAGCAAGCGTAAGCGTACCCTTTCCGGGTTAGCAGTCGTTAACGAGCGTGATGCTGACAACGTACAACTGATGCTTCCTTACCTTTAAGGAATTCGGGTTCAGGGCATCTTTCACTCAAGACATTCTTGATTTAGGAAGCTGTCCTAGCACTCAGGCTAGGGCTAGGTTGAGTTTCTACCACCTACCGCCTGCCGCTGGCAAATGCTTTAGCAACTGCCAATGATGATTATTCTATTCACATTTCAAGCGTAGGAAATTGTTCTATGACTCGTGTAAAACGCGGTAATGTGGCTCGCAAGCGCCGCAAGAAGATTCTTAAATTAGCCAAAGGCTTCCGGGGTTCTCATTCCCGGCTGTTCCGGACAGCTAACCAGCAGGTAATGAAGGCGCTGCGGAATGCCTACCGCGATCGCCGCAAACGTAAGCGCGACTTTCGCCGCCTTTGGATTACCCGCATCAACGCAGCGGCTCGTCAACATGGCGTGAGCTACAGCAAGCTAATGGGTGCGTTGAAGAAGGCAAACATTGAGATCAACCGGAAGATGCTATCTCAAATGGCGATCCTTGATCCGGCTGGGTTTGCAAAAGTAGTCGAACTTGCTCAGAAGGGATAAATTTGCACAATGAGACTAGCTAACCAACTAGCTAATCATTGGATCAGGGCACGAGGCGATCGTGCCCTTTTTAGTTATGGGCAATTTTTAAGCAGCTTACTCGGAGTTGTGGCTTTAGGAGCAATGATCCTGCCCGTTGCTAATGCCGCAGATCTGGCACAGATTAGGGAGCGCGGTTACATCATTGTGGGCGTGAAAGATAACTTGCGTCCTTTAGGTTTTCGGAATGAGGCAGGGCAATTGGAAGGGTTAGAAATTGACCTGGCGCGACAGATTGCCCAAGAGATCCTCGGTAATGCTGAGATGCGATCTTCGAGATACCCCCAAGGAGTCGATCTCCAGCCTCTCGCTAATTCAGACCGTATTCCTGCCCTTCTAGAAGATAAGGTTGATATAGGGATTGCTAGAGTAACCACCACGCCCTCTCGCTCTCGCCTAGTTGATTTCAGCGCTCCTTATTATTTAGATGGCACAACGTTTGTGACCCGTAATGCCCAAAAGGTTCAAGATTTGAGACTACAACCGATCGCCGTCTTAAATGGCTCGGATACGATCGCAGTGGTGCGATCGCGTCTCCCCCAAGCTCGGCTAGTCGGCGTTGATTCCTATGAGGAAGCCCGAAAGCTTCTAGAAGCCAACCAAGTTACTGCATTTGCGGCAGACGCTACAGTTTTGACGGGCTGGGTGCAAGAATTTCCGCAGTATCATCTGCTGCCCCAGTTGATTTCGACCGCAGCCTTAGCGGTGGCGATGCCGCGAGGGTTACAGCACGAGGATTTGCGGCAACGGGTGAATGCGGCGATCGGCAATTGGCAAAACCAAGGATTGTTAAGGCAAAGTATCTTAAATTGGGGATTGCCTGAAGAGGGAGTTCCAGCGCTGAGACTTAGCCCAAGTCAGCAAACAGGAAGCCTTTGAATCTAGTTTGAATCTGGACAGATAGTATCGGTTAATACAAAGTAACTTAATGAATTCCCCTAACGTGATGATATGGGTGAAAGTGTTCAAAAGATTGCTTCTAATCTATCTGTGCCTTTAATCCAATCGATTTAGTCAATTTTTAAGCTTATGCGCCTGGAACAATTGCAAGCTTTTTTGGCAGTGGTCGAAGCAGGCAGCTTTCAGCAGGCAACTCAGCGCTGTAAGGTAACTCAATCTACCATTAGCCGCCAGATTCAGGGCTTGGAGGCAGAGCTAGGAATGCCGC
>JBBRCV010000245.1:0-8100 GCA_038204505.1 Elainellales cyanobacterium | reverse complement strand
AACAGGCATTAAACTCACCCAACAGGCAATGATAGCCGTGGAGCAGCAGATCCAGCGTCTGCCGAATCTTACCAAGTGGTTTGTCTCTATCTGTGACAAGTCGAGCTAACCTTGGATCTTTTTTATTCTGGATCACTCCTATCGATCTTAGAATAATGTGATCAATGGTAAATCTGTTTGCACTCAAGCGTTCCGATGAATGGCAATACTCACAGACATATTTGGCTCGTTCCCGTATCGTCTGTTTAACTTCATCACTGATTGGCATTTTGAGCGGCAAGCATCGCGTTAATGTGAGTAAAAATGCGGTCTAACTCTCCGATCGCGTCAAGCTCTGTGATCTCGTCTGGCGTTAGCTGATCAGCCTTTTTCTTCTCAAGTAGAGTTTCCATTCGGAGTTGAAGAGGCTCACTGAACTTGAATAAACTCCAGTCACCAACCTTTTCAATCTGAATTTCATGAATCAGTGATAACGGCTTTTTGAGAACTGTAACCATTTTCTCTCCTGTTGTGCTGCGTTCGAGCGGCAGTCAAGACTTAATTGTATTGGATTAGTAAAATTATAACTTTGAGGGTGGATTGGCGATCGCTAACTCGAAGCACTGGTATAAAACCGCAGCGCAAACCGCCAAAATACATTAGAAAAAATCAACAGCGCGATCGCCAATCCACCCGCGCCCACAATCCAACCGATCGCCACTCGACCCAACAATGCCTCAGCCGGAACCGTCGTTAAAAAAGCAACGGGCACCACAAACGTAAAGAAAAAACGGAACGCTACTGGATAAGCTGCCATCGGAAATCGCCCTGCTTCTAGCAAGCCGCGCAGTACTTCTGTAACGTTGTAGATTTTGACAAACCAAATACTCGTTGCTCCTAACATAAACCACAGGCTGTAAAGGCTTAAGAATCCAAAGATTAACGGAACGGAGGCGAATAGATAGGCGATCGGAGCCACGCCCAAGCGATCGCCTGCATAGCCAATCATGCCCAGTCCAAAGAGCAAGTCGGGCAAGCCCCAGGGCGAAACCGTGCGGGCAGAGAGCCAAAACTGGGAGCTAATCGGCTTGAGCAACACGAAATCTAAAGTGCCCTCTTGGACTTGTTTAACAATTTGGCTAAGGTTGGGTGCTAGAAAAGTAGCAGAAAAGCCTTGGAGCGTAGTGAATAGGCCCAGCACCACTAGCGCCTCTTCCCAACTCCAGCCTTGGAAGGTGTAGCCTGTTTGGTAGAAAAGAAATAAGCCAAATAGGCTGCCGATGAGACTACCTAGGCTGGTGAGACTGGCGAGGACAAAGTTAACGCGGTACTCTAGTTCGGCAGCGATCGCCGTTGACCAAAATCTTCTCAAAACTATCCAATAGCGCTGCATTATTTTATCTTGCCTCCGTTACTTGAGGCGGTGACGGGGGAACGACCCAAACCTTATCTACTCGGTTTCCATCCATGTCTACTACTTCCAGGCGAAAACCATCCCAAATAAAGTGAGCAGATGATTTAGGAATGTGTCCCAACTGCGTGATCACAAAACCTCCTAATGTTTGATAATTATCCCGTTCTTCGCCGGGAAGTTCTTCAATATTTAGAAGTTCCTTAAATTCATCAATCGAGAGCCGACCATCCATCAGCCAAGAGCCATCTTCTCTCTGAATCGCTTCCTGCTCTTGCTCTTCGTCCTCAAACGGAATATCTCCGATAATGACTTCCACAACGTCATTTAACGTTATTAACCCTTGCGTCACCCCGTACTCGTTGACGACTAACGCGACCTGGTTTCCTGTTTTCTTCAGCAGTTCTAATACCTTGAGCGCATGAGTACTTTCTGCGAGGAAAAGCGGCTGACGCAGTACAGAGGTTAGATCAATGGCTTGATTGTTTTGTGCCAGCAGATCTTTAACATGGATAATGCCCAGCACATTATCCAACGATTCTTGACAAACGGGATAGCGACTATGGCGGCTTTCGGTCATTTTTTGGCGGTTCACGTCTAGAGAGTCATTGAGGTCGAGCCAGACGATATCTAATCGGGGTGTAATTAGGGCGCTAACGGGTTCATCGCCCAGGCTAAAGACGCGCTCAATCATGTCTTGTTCGGCAGCGTCAAACGTTCCTTCTGCCGTACCTTGACGCATGAGGACTTTGATTTCTTCTTCGGTAATTTGCGGTTCGTTAGAAGCGACATTACTGCCTATTAACTTCAGCAGCGCATTGGTTGATAGATCGAGCAGGAAAACGACTGGAGCAGCGAGGCGTTCCATCAGCCGCATAGGAATGGCGATCGCCAGAGCAATTTTTTCAGGATTATTAAGAGCTAAACGTTTAGGAACAAGTTCGCCGACAATTAAAGATAAAAAGGTGATAAAAATAACGACTAGCGTGGAAGCGATCGCCCCGCTTGATGGCTCCAACTGAGGAATTTGGGCGATCGCCTTTGCTAGAGGTTTATCCAGCGTTGCGCCGCCAAAAACCCCAGTCAAAATCGTAATCAATGTAATCCCGATCTGTACAGTCGAAAGGAAACGATTAGGCGAATTGACCAAAGCTAAAGCTGCTTTAGCTTTGGCATCTCCTCGCTCTGCCATTTCCTGAAGGCGCACTCTCTTTGCCGAAAAAACTGCCAACTCTGACATAGAGAACATGCCGTTAGCAAGAGTTAAAACCAGCACCACGATAAGATCGAAAGTCATGAGAGGGGGCAGAATTAGAGGGGACTATTAGAGAATAGTAGTCGTTAACGGGTGAAGGGTGAAGAGTCTGCCCTGACTTTCCTCTTGCCTCCTAGAATGGTAAACATTAAGACTCCCTCCTCGCTTCCGGTGCTTACAGACTATGGCTTTTTCTTCGATTACCCGTGCCCTAGGGCGATCGCCCCTGACCACCGAACTGCTGTCTAAGCTCAATGGGCAGCGATCGCTGAGCCTCAATGGGGTCGCCCGCCTGCCTAAAGGTCTGGTTGCCTCAACTCTGGCACAGGCGCAGCAGCGGAGTTTGTTGGTGGTTACCGCCACTTTAGAAGAAGGCGGACGCTGGGCAGCGCAGCTTGAGGCAATGGGGTGGGCAACCGTCCATTTTTATCCCACCTCAGAGTCTTCGCCTTACGAGCCTTTTGACTCAGAGGCAGAAATGACATGGGGACAACTTCAGGTTTTGGCAGATTTGCTGGGGATCAAGGGCGCGGGAGATAAGGCTCTGGCGATCGTGGCAACTGAGCGGGCGTTGCAGCCCCATTTGCCACCTGTGGAAGCATTTTATCCCTATTGCCTGACGCTGGACAAGGGCATGGAATTGAGCCTGGAAGACTTGGGGCAAAGGCTAGCGACTCTGGGATATGAGCGGGTAGCGTTAGTTGAAACAGAGGGGCAGTGGAGTCGGCGGGGAGACATTGTGGATGTGTTTCCGGTGGCGGCAGAATTGCCCGTCAGGCTGGAATTATTTGGGGATGAATTGGATCAGATTCGAGAGTTCGATCCCTCAACTCAGCGATCGCTCGACAGCATTACCCGCCTTGTTCTCACTACCACGACCTTCAGCCCCATTATTGCCGCCGAGATTCGCGCTCAGTTGCCTCAATCTGCGGCTCATCTAACGCCTGAAGAACTGGAGCAACTTCAAGCCGGGACTTTGGAAGGAATGCGCCGCTTTCTCGGACTCGCCTTCGATCGCCCCGCCTCCCTGCTCGACTACCTCACCGAAAATACTCTGATTGCTATTGACGAACCCGATCAATGTCAAGCTCACGGCGATCGCTGGTTTGAAAACGCCGAGGAGCAATGGCAAGAGGTGACTCGTCTGCCCAAAATCCACCGCTCCTTCGCTGATTCCTTAGCAAGCATTCAGCACGAACGCCTTAACCTCACCGAACTTGCTGAGGAAGGCAATGGCTTAAACCTCGCTAGCCGAACTGTTCCCGCTGTTCCTCACCAATTTGCGCGGCTGGCTGAAACCTTGCGACAAGAGCGCGATCGCCATTTCTCTATCTGGCTGGTCTCGGCACAGCCTTCCCGCTCCGTTTCGCTGCTGCAAGAACATGATTGCCCCGCCCAGTTTGTCCCCAATCCACGCGACTATTTGGCGATCGATAAACTGCAAGCGCAGCGGACTCCCGTCGCCGTTAAATATTCCGGTTTAGCAGAGCTAGAAGGTTTTGTTCTACCCACCTTTCGGCTCGTGGTGGTGACCGATCGGGAATTCTTTGGGCAGCATTCCTTAGCTACACCTAATTACGTTCGTAAACGTCGCCAAGCCGCCTCTAAACAAGTTGATCCCAACAAGTTGCAGGTAGGAGATTTTGTGGCGCACCGCAATCACGGTGTGGGGAAATTTCTGAAGCTAGAAAGCCTGACCATTAATAACGAAACCCGTGAATATTTGGTGCTGCAATATGCTGATGGTTTACTGCGAGTTGCAGCCGATCAAGTCGGCTCGTTATCGCGCTTTCGAGGTGGGGGCGATCGCCCTCCTGAACTCAATAGAATGTCGAGCAAAGCCTGGGAAAAGACCAAGAGCAAAGTTCGTAAAGCGATCAAGAAAGTGGCGGTTGATCTGCTGAAACTTTATGCCCAACGCACGCAACAGCAAGGCTTCTCTTTCCCCCTCGATATGCCCTGGCAAGAAGAGTTGGAAGACTCGTTTCCTTACCAGCCCACGCCTGATCAACTTAAGGCAGTGCAAGACGTTAAACGAGATATGGAGAGCGATCGCCCTATGGATCGGCTCGTGTGCGGCGATGTGGGCTTTGGCAAAACCGAAGTCGCACTCCGAGCCATCTTTAAAGCGGTCACAGCAGGCAAGCAAGTGGCGCTACTTGCCCCTACAACTATTCTGACTCAGCAACATTACCACACGCTCAAAGATCGATTCTCGCCCTATCCCATTCAAGTGGGTTTACTCAACCGATTCCGCAGTGCCGAAGAACGCCGCAACATTCAGCAGCGTTTGACCACAGGAGAGTTGGATGTCGTTGTTGGTACTCATCAACTTCTTGGCAAAGGCGTTGCGTTCAAAGACTTAGGGCTGTTAGTCGTGGACGAAGAACAGCGCTTTGGAGTTAACCAAAAAGAGAAAATTAAAGCCCTAAAAACCCATGTCGATGTCCTAACGCTAAGCGCTACCCCAATCCCTCGGACGCTCTATATGTCGTTGTCGGGAGTCCGGGAGATGAGTCTCATTACTACGCCACCACCTTCTCGCCGCGCCATTAAAACTCATCTATCGCCCTACAATGCAGAAATCGTTCGGTCTGCCATTCGACAAGAACTCGATCGGGGGGGACAAATTTTCTATGTGGTGCCGCGAGTGGAAGGCATTGAGGAAATCTCGACGCAAATTCGAGAGATGATACCGGGAATTAGGATGGCGATCGCCCATGGACAGATGCAAGAGAACGAGCTGGAATCTACCATGCTCACCTTTAGCAACGGCGATGCAGATGTTTTAGTCTGTACCACTATCATTGAATCAGGATTGGATATTCCGCGCGTTAATACCATCTTGATCGAAGATGCACAGAAATTTGGATTATCGCAGCTCTACCAGCTCCGAGGACGAGTCGGACGCGCCGGAATTCAAGCCCATGCATGGCTATTTTACCCTAAACAAAGCCAGCTTACAGACGTGGCACGTCAACGGTTACGCGCAATTCAAGAATTTGCTCAACTAGGCTCAGGCTACCAGCTTGCCGTCCAAGATATGGAGATTCGGGGCGTTGGTAACTTGCTGGGTGCAGAACAATCGGGACAGATGGATGCGATCGGGTTTGACTTGTACATGGAAATGCTAGAGGAAGCAATTAAGGAAATTCGAGGACAAGAAATTCCGCAGGTTGATGACACGCAAATTGATCTGAATCTGACCGCATTTATTCCAGCAGATTACATTCCTGATCTAGACCAAAAGATGAGTGCTTATCGTGCAGTTGCAACGGTGCAGTCGAAGCGAGAACTGACGCAAATTGCCGCCGATTGGAGCGATCGCTACGGCACTATTCCCGTTGCCGCTACCCAACTTTTGCGCGTCATGGAACTGAAGCAAGTTGCTAAATCTTTAGGCTTCAGCCGCATTAAACCTGATGGTAAACAGCACGTAGTGTTAGAAACACCCATGGAGGAACCTGCTTGGAATCTGCTGAAAGAAAACTTGCCCCAACATCTTAAATCACGCTTTGTTTATACGCCTGGAAAAGTAACAGTGCGCGGATTAGGCATGATGAAAGCCGATCAGCAGTTGGAGAATTTGATCGATTACTTAGGCAGGATGGAGGGAGGATTGCCGGAAGCAGCAGCAGTTAGCCACGCCAATTGATTACTATCTTTGTAGCGGTATCCTTGTCTCTGTGGGAACACTGGAAAGAGTCTACTGCAATCTTATCGGTAATGCGAGGATGCCTCCAGTCAGTCTCAAAAAGTTAGTTTTCAAAAAAGAACTATCCTTCATCAAAGAAATTGTGAATGCCGTCGATTCTCAAATCACCATTCAAAGTTCTGACGGACAGTTCCTTTTGGGAGAACCGATCGCCACTTATTCTCACCAATTCCCAATTCAATTAGAAGGGCAGCTTCTAGGCTGGGTAAACGGTGATGAAAGGGCTGCGGCGATCGCCACTCTTCTAGGAAATCTAGCTTATCGAGAGATGGAGAAACGAACGCTGGCACAAGAGCTTCTGAGCAAATACAAAGAAATCTCTCTGCTGTTCAACATTTCCGAAAAAATTATCGATAGTTTAGATATCCAAGAAGTTGCTTCTCTTGTTCTGGATGAAGCAAAGGTTTTGCTTCGATCGGCAAGCGGCGCGCTGTTATTGGTGCTAGACAGCACCAGCCTTTTAGATCGCATTGCCTCATTTGGCGAGGATTTATCTTTCAAAGAAAATATTGCCTTGGGCAAAGGACTTTTAGGGCAGATTATTCAGACGGGCAGAGGAGAAATTATCAATGATATTTCCTCAGACCCTAGACATTTGGCGGGGCAGGAACGAACGACTACTCTGATTTGTGTGCCATTGAAAAGTAAGGAAAAAGTGTTGGGGGCGATCGTTTTAAGTCGCTCTAAAACTTTGCCTTACAGTGCTGAAGATTTAAAGCTGCTGACGACGCTGGCTTGCCAAGCCGCAGGGGTTATTAGTTCCCTGCTGCACGAACGTAAGCTTAAAGAAAGCCGTCAGAATGATCTAATTTTTCGCCTCTCCGGGCAAATCCGCGACTCGTTAGAATTGGGGATTATTTTAGAAACTGCCGTGAGCGAAATTTACACGGTATTGTGTCTCGATCGCTGCCTTTTTCTATGGTATCAAACCGAATCAAGACACCAAAAGCTTGCCTGCTCCCAGCCCCATTTAGTTCAGCCCGTCGGCGGATTAGAGATTGTTACCGAAACCAATAATCCTCATCTTTCGACGCTCAAAGGCTATTACCCACCTCAACTAGTTGGCAATTTAGCTGACCAATTTCAACGCCAGGAAACGGTGCAGATTAATCAAGTCATGGCTTTAGATGATACGATCGCCCGTGAGTTTTTGTTATCTAAAGGTTTTTTATCGCTGTTGGCAATTCCCATTCAAACGCTGTCGGGACAAGTAGGCGTTATTTGTTGTGGTACTAGCCAGGAGCCGCGCACCTGGAATGAAACTGAGGTTAAATTGTTGCGGGCAGTCACCAATCAATTGGCGATCGCCCTTGACCAAGCTGAACTGTACGAGAAAAGCCGTATGGCTGCACAAACTGCCCAAGAAAAAGCTGATCAGCTTGAACTAACCTTGCAAGAACTTCAACAGGCGCAACTCAAGCTCATTCAAAGCGAAAAAATGTCAGGCATTGGTCAAATGGTCGCGGGTGTGGCACACGAAATCAACAATCCAGTCACCTTTATTCATAACAATGTCACCTACATTACTCAGTACAGCCAGGAGCTACTAAAGTTAGTCAAACTCTATCAACAGGAATATCCTCAGCCCACGCCTGCTATTCAATAGACTTGTTGGGTAATAAAACTGGCTTGAGGACAGGGTTTCCGGCTTCTTGTTCTACTTACGCTACCTCTAAATACAAGTTCCATAATCCTGCTGCGATTAACATCAGTTGATCATCAAAATCAGGCACACGATTT
>JBBRCV010000244.1:0-8130 GCA_038204505.1 Elainellales cyanobacterium | reverse complement strand
ATCCAGTTGAGAAGAGCTTAGGTACTCGCCCCGAGCATCAGCCTGAGAGACTACCTTTGCAAATGCGTCCAACATAAACTCGATCTCCTAATGTGTTTAGTTTGAGTATGGTTAGTTTCAAATTGAGTGTTGTGTAAGCCTGCTGCAAAACTCCAATCTTAAAAAAGCCTGGAAAGCTTTACCCGACTTAAACCACTAGTAGAGTCTGGTGAATCAATAATTGAGCCAACCAATCCCTGCTCTTCTTATCTCTATCAGTTTTTATACTATATCGTTGGATCGTTTTTCATGGGAAGTTAGCAATACGTTACAAAGACGACAAAATAGTAGAGAAAATATTAAACCCAATGGGCTGGACTTAATGGCTCAAATGAGATCAATTAAAAAGCCTCAATGCCCTAGACAGAGCCCTAGATAGAGCCGATCGCCCCTTGCCACTCTAGGTCAACAGAAAGCCATAGCCTTATTTTTCAGTCCCCTCTAAGCCGTAAAAATGGTTAAATATCCCCCGGACTAGCTCTTTCTTAGCCCGATCGCACAAATGGCTAAGCTGAGAATTCTTAACGCTTCTTAATGTTTCAGCGTCGATTATGAGTTCTGTTTATGTTGCTGGGTTTTGTCACAGCAAAATTCCTAGCAATATTTCCAAGATTTTGCTGAGGTTGCTAGGGACAGTGTAAAGCGCAATATCTTCAAAGACCGTTTGAGTGCTGGGTTGAAAGCAGCCAAACTTCCAAACATCGCCCGTGGTTACTGCACCATAGTAGCGATCGCTTTCAATGCTAGACCATTGGCTGACGGCGATCATCTCAATTGCAAGCTGGGTAAAGCCCCGACTTAAATCACTTTGTTTAGCTTCGACAACGAGCAGGCTACGATTTGCCTCTAATAAATAATCGACCGTGCCTTTGAGCTGGTCATTAATGTTAATGGGATACTCAATTCTTAATTTTCTTTGAATAAATTTAGAAATATAGAGCAACATTGGCGCAATGATCACTTCTCTCCGTGCCGTTTCGTTGGACAGGTCTACCAGTGCAATAGATTCTTCGATGGAGGCTTGGAGCGGCTGTGCATTAAACGTTTCAGTAAAAAGAGGCAAGGTTAGATGTTGTTTGACTAGCGAATAACCTATCTCTTGCAGAATGTCAGAGGTTGGATAGGGTAACTCAAAATAACGGCTGAAGGTATAGCTTTCACCCGGCACGAGAATAGAACGGCGGGGCATTTCGATTTCTCCTAAACGGTTCCTAACCTAAACGGTTCCTAATAAGATACTCCTAATTCTGCTGCGTACTCCTAATAATTTAAGTCCTCAATCAGCGTCTAGCCCACGAGCCGCCGAGCTATTAGGAATCCTTTCCCCTAGTGCTAGAGATGTGGAACCCATTTAACTGCAAAAGGTGATCGCTTGTAGCCCTAACAATACTTCGCTACGTCTTCCTGGCAATCATCAGCCAAGTACGATAACGCCCGAAACCGCAGTCCCACTAGCTGTTCATAGAGTGGATTAAGTTTGCACATGGGCGGGATGTGTATAGTCTTGCGACCAAATAATGTTATGTCTCGCTCAAAGGGGCACTGGGACGGGATCATCTTGCATAAGAATCGTGCTAGCCGGGGATCTTGAATTTCTAAGCGATCGAGCCAGTCCTGCACGGGGCTGAGTAGACGGGGAGGTAAAGAAGCGCTGTTAACACGATGGCTTAAAGTGAGCCGTAGTGGTTCCAAAATTTTGGGTTGTTGCCCTAGTGCCGTGCAAAACTGGTGGAGCAGTTGATCTTCGGGCGAGGAGTAAGTGCCATCGGCGATCGCCACCATTACTGCCGTTCGCAAAAAGTTTTCAGCCATCTGAGAATCTTGTCCTAAAATTTCTGCTAGTTCAGTCGGGCTAATCGTAATTGCCGACTCTAGATCGATTGTGGAGAACAGATCTTGCTCTATTAGCGTCGTAATCAGTGCTTGTTCTTCAGGCGCAAAGTGACCATCTACCCAAGCAATGCTGAGTAATCCTCGCAACCACACTGTAATTTGTTCATTGGTGTAGGAATATTGCATCATGCTGACCATAGTCCCTTCTCTCTCGACTCATCCAGTCTACCGCTGGTCTTCTAAAGAACGAAAGTGCGGTAAGTTACAGAGCCTATTTTTAGTAAGCAGATATTTATAGACACTGTTTCCCGATGTCAAACCCTGCCGTAAACTAGAAAACTACATCTGCACAGGGAAATGAATTAGTGACATTACAAGAGTTAGGTTTATTGCTGATGTCAATTGTGGCGGGCGTTGTTGGGCAGTTTTTTCTAAAAACGGGGGCGCTTAAACTAGGCAAGGTGACCGCAGGAAATGCAGTGAGTCACATTATTAGCATTGCTACCACACCCGAATTGTTGATAGGACTGACGTTTTACGCAATGGGAGCGATCGCTTACATCCTCCTTCTTACCCGCGTCAAGCTGAGCATTGTGGGTCCCTCGATCGCCCTGAGCTATGTGTTTTCGGTGATATTAGGCTATTTCATCTTCAAGGAAACAATTCCTTTTGAGCGGCTACTAGGCTTAGGATTTATTGTCTGCGGTGTGGTTTTGGTTTTGTGGCAAAAAGCCTAAGCTTCTAAAATTTGGGCAACGGTGAGATTGAGTTCAGAGAAGGTTAAGGAAAGAATGCGATCGCTCCCTTGAAACCGCTGACATTGGTACTGCCCTGTTTCATCCAACGTGTAGACAAAAACAGAAGGTTCTTTAGGGTTGCCTAAGTAAGTTCTACTACCAAGCGCCAAATAATCTACAATCCAATATTCGAGTATGCCAAGGCGTTGATACTCATCAAGCTTGTCAATATAGTCATCTTCCCAGTTGGTTGAAACAACTTCAATGACAAGCTGAATCGCATCTCGAAAAGCAGTGTATGCAGAGCGATTAGAACGCCATATCTCTTTCCTAACAACACCAATATCAGGATGTCGCCCTTGCTCATTTCCTGCTTTATTCCTCGTGGCTAAGGCAATTCGAGCAGAAACCTTGTACTGTCCGCTTAAGCGCTTATCCTCATCCTTCAAAATATCAGTCAGAAAATCTGCAACGTCCTCATGTTGTCTGGTTGCTAGAGTTCTCACAAGTTCTCCATCTACTAACTCATAGCGCCCGTCTTCAGGGTACTGCTCAAGGTATTGCTCAAATGTCAGCTTTTGTCGAAGTTCAACGGTTGCCATAAAGTTCTCCTCCTAACCCTCGGCTTATACTTAGCTCAATTTTACCGAAGGATGCCTTTACTGGGGATTTACTAGTCTAAAGAGCTTCTGCTTAATCTGAGCATCAAACACTTCCCACTTAATGCGGGTATAGTCCTGGTTCTCGTTAAACCCAGACAGAAAACCCATGGGGATCTCGAAGCCGCCTGCCATCGATCGCCCCCCACCAAAAAAGCGACCCTGTGCATCTTGCCCAAACGCTTCTTTAATAAACTCGTCAGGATCTAAGGTGAGCTTGTTCGTTCGAAGTGAACCAATGACAATCTCTAAATCCTCATCTTCATCGCGGACAATGCCATAGACCACAGCCGTATGGACGTTTTCTTCAGTGACCAGGAAATCTGCGGCTTGGGGAATAGCATCGCGATCGTCATAGCGCAAGTAACCCACTCCGGCGATCGAGAAGTTGTTTTGCAGAACTCGGTTACGGAGCGATCGCTCAATTACTTCCATCACCCGCTTAGAGCGAGAAGCTTGCAGCACAGCATTCAAAAGTTGAGCGTCGTAGAATCGGCTAAGATAAGCCGCCGCCATAAAGTCTTCTTCCTGTGCCTGCATTAGCCGATTCGTATCAGACCGCAGCCCATGCATCAGAGCCGTGGCGCACTTAATATGTTCACTGTTGTTACTATCGAGCTTCAGCAATCCGGCTTGCAAATAGTGAGTAAAAATGGTTGCCGTTGCCCGCGTTTGAGGACGAATATCGAGAAACTGAGGTTTGAGATCGTCTTGGGAGCTATGGTGATCAATGACTGCCACAATCGGCAAATTTGCTTGCTGCACCAACGCCATAAGCTGCGTCGTAGTGCCCTGGTTATCGACAAATACACAACCCTGATATGCCGAAAGCTTTTCCTTTGCTGACTGCACTGTCCAACGCTGAGCGGGTAAGCCCGTCAATTTTACTAGCGCGATATTTTCTTGATGGCTTAACATGCCAGCGTAAACAATATCACAGTAGATTTCGTACTGTTGAGCAATTAGCTTATAAGTCCAGGCGCAAGATAAGGCATCGGGATCAGGAAAATCTTGGAGGATCACGAGCTGGCGATCGCCTCGTTGCTTCTCCAAAACTTGCCGTAAGGCATCTACCTTTTGCTCTACCAAACGTCCATTCGATAACCCTACCACTGACTGCCCAGAGCCTAACCCCCCAGGCTCAGCTTTCATCGGCTGATCATTAGGCATCGTGTGAACCACGGTTAAAAGCGCTCCTGGAACGGTAGGTGATGCCGTGAGTAGCGAACCCTCATCAGACTGAAGCGAATCCAATTTCATAGTATTGTCTTAATCGAGAAGCTGAGCCATTATCCTAGTTAAATCCTATTTCAGATCGCCATACAGATAAGCTCAGCAGATCCGTATCTTGATCTTCGCAAAAAACTCAAGAATAAACATGATTCGGAGGGGGGAAATCCCGAATTGCAAAAATGCCCGAATTGCAAAAACCAATGAGGAGAAACAACTGGGTGCGATCGCCAACAGTCAAGTGCCTATTACGTACTTCTGCCATTCCTTATGAACTCCGCTCTTGACGTGTTTCGCCACTTCAAAGTACAAACCACTATAAGGTCTATGGGGCGGCGTTCGTAACGGCATATTGGCTTCTTTCGGAGTACGGCTACCCTTTTTGACATTGCAGCGCACACAAGCTGTCGCCATGTTCTCCCAAGTTTCACCACCACCGCGCGATCGGGGAATAACGTGGTCTAAAGTCAAATCATCTCCAAAGTAGCCACAGTATTGACAAGAATGACCATCTCGATGGAGAATATTTCGCCGAGTTAAAGGGATTTCTTTGTAGGGAACCCGCACATAGTGACGTAGCCGAATCACAGTGGGGAGGGGCAGCTCAGAGTACACCAGCTTGCCGTTATGCTCGACCTGCTCGGCTTTTCCTTTAATCAACAGTACAACCGCTCGCCTCCAGCTTGTAATGTTGAGTGGTTCGTAAGAGGCGTTCAACACCAGAACCTTTGCCATTTGGCTGAATATATAGTAGGTAGTTAGATTGATACTGATGGTCGCACAGGTGAAAGTAGGCAGGGCAGATTAGGGTAGAATAGCTGCCCATCATGCATCAAAGCCACCTAGTGTGAATAAATCGACCAAAAATTAAAATCTAGAATCCAAGATTCCAAGATCTGCTATTATTAGTAAGCTCAAACTTCTGGAGAGGTGGCTGAGTGGTCGAAAGCGGCAGATTGCTAATCTGTTGATGCCTTTAGGGGTATCCGAGGGTTCGAATCCCTCCCTCTCCGTTCTACATCTGAAGCTTAGCTTTCAGCCCATAGAGGCAGTTCTAAACGTGTGAGTGTTTAGGGCTACCTAGGCTACTGCACAATTCTCTATCCACGCCAACGCACTCTTCCATTCGGCATGACCGACCCATGAAAATAAGCTCCTCCCAATTTAGCTCCTTCTAAATTGGCTCCCTCAAGGTGGCTTCCCTCCAAATGTGCTCCCTCTAAGTCGGCATCTCTCAAGTCAGCCTGCTCTAAATGAGCGTCATGCAGATCAGCTCCTTTCAAGTTTGCTCTGACCATCTGGGCTTGAACCAAACTGACTCTCTGCAAACAAGCTCCCTGCAAATTGACTCCATTGAGGAAAGCACCCTTAAATACTCGTTCACCTGAGCTGTATCTCGCTAACAATTCACGCGCACTATCAACAGGTTGATTGAACATACGTCTTTTGCAGCAGGACTGTGCTGCATTTATAGGCTAGTACTCATTATGCGCCGCATTCATATAAATAAACTGTTTCGTAAAAAGTGCCTGGATTTGGGAGGAATAAAACGGGGGTGACCTCGGCTTCCCTTTCTACGAAATATTAGGCAACCTCAGCTTCCATATTGGGAGCGGGTTCATGCTCAACAACAAACACGTTGCAGTATAGGTTGGCAATTACCTGCTTGCCTTGCTGGGTTAACTCTAAGTAGCGCAACCCATCTTTGACATAGGGATAAACGCCATGCCAATAAAATTTGGGATAGTTTTGCCGTAAGTCTCCAGGATGGCGATAGCCTAGCGCTTTGCTAACTCCTGTCTCTGCAAATTCGTAATACAGCGCCCCAATTTTTTTAAGATAGCGAGGGTCGCTGAGTTGACCAATTAAATCAGAGGCGCGAATTAAACCTGGAAAGTTCACAGTATCTTGGTGATCCTGAGCATTAGGCACAGGAAAGCGAGTGAGTTCAATATTTCGCTTAACCAGTTCTGCATCAATTAAAGTATGACGACCAAACCGTTCTTCAATAAACAGCTTTGCCCGATCGACATGGTAAGGCGTTAAGCTGGCATCTGAAGATCCGGGTGGTAAGCTGACACGCTCATCGCCATGCCCGGTTGCATACCAGCCATCGCCGTCGGTCTGGCAAACTCCTTTAACGTAGCCAATGTCATGGCAAACTAGCGCTACGATAAAATGCAGCCAGTCTTCACAAGACACGCCGCCTTCTCGAATGTGCTTGCCTCGCAAAATTTCTTGCCCCACGAGGGTCACTAAAATGGTGTGCTCGACGTTGTGATAAAGGGCATCGCTGTTAGCAATATTTTCTAAAGCCATCGACCCAACCCAACCGATAATGTCTTCGTAGTCGTGTTTCCAGCCCCCGTAGGTGCGGCGATATCCTTCTTTTAATTTGTGAACGAAGTCATTGATTAGAAGCTCGGTGGCGCTAAACATAAGTGTTTTTAGGGGAGTGAATCGTTGGGCAAGAGAGAGACAGTGCGATGAGATGCCGCTGCGGGATTCCTCACTGTTCAGAGTACCCATTGATTGAGATAGATGCTCAAGTAGGAATGGCGATCGCACTTACATAACAGGTTGAGCCATCGACGTGTGAACGACAAGTAAATGCGCTATGCTAAAGGGCGCGCGGGTGTAGTTCAGTGGTAGAACGTCAGCTTCCCAAGCTGAATGTCGTGGGTTCGAGTCCCATCACCCGCTTAAGAATTATAATTTTTGCTATTAAGTCAGCCGCCCATTCAGTCATTAGAAGGGTTCGCCATGCTAGAACAACCTTTGTCAAATCCGGCGCAGAGTTCGAGTTTGTATGAACAAGACTTTTATCAATGGACTCAGGAAATGGCGATCGCCCTACGATCAGGACAGGTGAGTGCATTGGACTGGGAGAATTTAGCAGAGGAGATCGAAAGCTTGGGTAGGTCAGATCGGCGATCGCTCCAAAGTCGGCTAGAGGTCTTAATTATGCATCTTTTGAAGTGGCAATATCAGCCCTCAAAACAGAGCAACAGTTGGCAATTTACCATGACTGAGCAGCGTCTACGCATTCAAAGTTTGCTGGCTGACAGCCCTAGTCTTAAGGCTTATATAGAGACTGAGTTGCCGCGATCGTATCAAAATGCCTGCAAGCTAGCTGCTGCTGAAACGGGACTAGAGCGAGAGACGTTTCCAGCAAATTGCCCTTACAAAATCTCTGAGCTCTTGAATGACGATTTATACTCATAGCCTAATGTCAAACCCCGTTACGCTAAAGTGATCGCAACCTTTTGTTAGAGGTTAATGTGTCGATGCAGTTGAATTGAGGATGAGTTTGATAGATGCTTCTGAGCCGATGGGCTGGCAGGGAAATTTACAGTTAGAGTTTGATTACCGTACCGAAGAAACAATTCTGAGCCGTAGTTTGATGCAAGCGCCTCTGAAGATTCAACGACCGTTTTATCCTGAAGGCAAAAGCGTTTGTCATGGTGTAATGCTGCATACGGCTGGGGGAATTGTCGGGGGCGATCGCCTCTCTAGTCAGGTGCGTCTACATCCCCACGCCCAAGTTTTACTAACGACCGCGGCGGCGACTAAAGTTTATGGAAGTAACCAAGAATCTATCCAAACGGTTCATATTCAAGTTGCTGAAAATG
>JBBRCV010000243.1:0-8168 GCA_038204505.1 Elainellales cyanobacterium | reverse complement strand
AGAATCTTCAAAGTGCGCCAAATCGAGCGTTAAGGCTTTTTCTAAGATCAGCACGTTGACCTTTTGCCCTAGCAGCACCCGCAGCAGCGATTGACAAAGCGTTGTGCCCTGCTGACAGCCTGCAAGGAGAGCTACAGCGATCGCCTCCATTGCCAAATACTGAAGCGCGTGGAGGCGATCGATCGCTAACTGCGACTGTGCTGCCAACACGACCCCATCGACAATGAGTTTTCCTAAGTAAGCAATCCCGGCTGGAATCAAGCCTGCAACCAGGGTCAGAACGGCTAGAACAATAGTAAGCTGGCGATGAGTTGTCCAAACTAAAGCGACAGCACGACCACAGTATTGGAAGATAGAGAGAGCACGAGAATTTTGGGCTTGGGGCGATCGGTCAGATCGAACCCTTGGGGATCTAAGAAATTTCATTCTTTAAAGATAGCGTTTTGGCGATCGTCATTTCATCCCGACTCTAGAAGCAAGAGCCTGTAAAAAGATCGAAGGGCTATATTTTTGCGCTGCCAAACTTTTGTACCGCTAAAGAGCTTGCTCAAAAATTAAAATCCAAATGCCGGAGGTTGATCAATTCATCTATATTGGTTTGGAGCTAATCCGTGAAATAAGCGACAAAAACCTGGTTCTTATTAGTAAGTCTTTATAGAATGAGTGGCGATAGAACTTGCAGGGCATTCAGTTCTGTAATTGATTCCCATCGGCATAAGAAAATTGGGGAGGTAAACCGAAACTGTGAATATTGCTGAGCTATTTGAAAAAGGCGGTCCAACGATTTGGCCTCTGGTGCTACTCTCGTTTTTGACCCTCAGTGTGGTCATTGAACGGGCTTGGTTTTGGTCAAAGGTTTTAACCCATGAGCGCGAAATTGCGGGGCGCGTGTTGGAGGCGGCTCGTCGAGATTGGGGCGCAGCAGCAGAAATTGCCCGCAAGTCGGTCAATCAACCCATTGGTCGATTTCTTTACTCTGCCCTAGAGCTTCAAAACCCGCAACCCGATGTGTTTGAGCTGGCGCTACAAGCCTCTGCCGATGAAGAAATTGCGATTATGCGTCGAGGGGACAAAATCTTAGAAGCCTCCATCACTCTGGCTCCGCTGCTGGGTCTGTTGGGGACTGTACTAGGCTTAATTCGTTCCCTCAGCTCGATTCGCTTGGGCGATTTGGGAACCGATGCCACAGCAAGCGTAACGTTAGGGATTTCAGAATCTTTGATCGCTACGGCAACGGGAATGATTGTGGCGATCATTTCGTTGGCGTTCTATCGACTGTTTCAAGGATTTGTTTCAGGGCAAGCGAAGGTTTTTCGACAGTCTGGAAATGATTTAGAACTAATCTATCGTCAAGAATGGTTGCAGCCTGCTGGAACGATTAGAGAAGCGCCCGATCAACCTTTCTAGATTGAATCCTCACCCTTTACAAAGTTTCCGCCATGATAAAGACTGATGTTGACAATACCGAGCCTGATGTTCGGATCGAGCTAGTTCCTTTAATTGATGTCATTTTTTGTATCCTCACCTTTTTTATCTTGGCGGCTGTAACGCTGACCCGTCAGGCAGCTATTAATGTAGATTTGCCTTCTGCCAAAACGGGCACTACTCAAATGCGGCAAATTTTGGTAGTCAGCATTGATCCAATTGGGCAGACATATGTAGAAAAAGACCCGGTAACACAGTCGCAATTAACGGATGCCTTGGTGAAATTTCGCAAAGAGAGTCCTGAAGGGCTAATGGTGCTTTACGCCTCGCGCGCCTCTAGCTATAACGATGTGGTGCGGGTGTTAGATTTGCTGCGATCGGTGGGTGGCACTCGCGTTGCCCTAGCCACACTTCCGGGCAGCGGTCAAGGGGATCAGTTTCCAGTGAACCCCAGCAGCGGGCAGCTTAATCCTTCGACTCTGCCTGGTTTGAACAATCCTTCTGCGCCATCAGGAGTCAATCCCAACTCACTTAACCCAAACTCATTCAATCAAAACCCACCGCCAGGGGTCGCCTTCCCTTCTGCTCAACCGACTGGTCAACCAAGTTCACCAAGTTCGTTAAATAGTCCCTCCTCCGGACTCAACCCGTCCACAACTCAGCCAGGAGCTTCTAGTCTGCCGCTGCCTGGTGGCGCAGGTCAGCCAGGGAATCAACCTACTGACAAGCAATAGTCAGGTTGGACTAGAACTCAATCTCCTCCAATTACCCGATCGCGTCCCGCAGCTTTTGCCCTGAGTAATCGTTGGTCGGCTCTCTCAAGTAGACTGAAGCCGTTTGCGTCGTCAGTGGGCTGTAGGGTGGCTGTTCCGGCGCTAACGGTGACATTCAACGCCAATTTACTATTCACGACAAAGGGCTGCCCCCGGATGAGTTGACAAATTCGGTTGGCGATCGCTTCTCCCTCTAGGCTATGGGTATCGTTCAGAATAATCACAAACTCTTCGCCGCCATAGCGGTAGGGGGTGTCGTGAAGTCGAAGATTATACTGTAAACGAGTTGCTAAGATTTCTAAGGCGCGATCGCCCACCAAGTGCCCATGAGTATCGTTGATGACCTTAAAAAAGTCTACGTCTATGATGATTAGGCTGATCGGTTGTTTACGGGTGCGGGCACTGGCAATGAAACGCGGCATTTCCCACTCTAAAGAGCGGCGATTGCTGAGGTTTGTGAGCGGGTCGAAAAGGGCTATAGAGCTGAGAAGATCGTTCTCTCGCATCAGGTTCCGGTGGGTTCGCACTTGGCGTAATCCTACCTGAATTTGCGCCTGGAGCAGTTGAATAGGGCTGGCTTCAGGTTGTTGAAAGTCGAGCTTGAGATAAGCGTCTGCACCACCCTCAAGTACTTGAATATGCGGATCAGCATAGGGTCGATCTTCGATCACAATACAGTAAATCCAGGCAAGACGATTCTGGGTTTTTAGTTGCCCACAAAGCTCAAGCCCTCCCATTTGTTGCGCTTGAATTAGCAGCAGATCTGGCTGTTGCACTTGAATCAGCAGCATTGCATCAGGCGGATTTGCGGCAACTTCGACTGTGAAGGTGGCGGGTTCGTGAATTAAAGTTTGGAGGGCAGATCGAAAATCGTTCTCCCCAACACAGAGCAGTGAGGCGATCATTTAAGTTTTCAATTTAATCAAGGCAAAATACATCGCTAGGGCAATTTTTCCCTGAGATGAGCGCTGCCTGCTAGAAAAATATGATGCGACCCTGCATGAGACAAATTCAAAGACATAATTGAAAATAGCAAATAGGTGGCGTCTTCAAGTTACGTACTGCTACATATAAATCAGGATAGGTTCTCAATCAACATCATAAAGTTCAGTAAATCCCGATCTCGGTGCTGTTTATTGTAATACCACATGAGTTTAGAGTTTAGTATTTATCTCTTTGCTCAAGTACAGGGCAGAACCTAAAGCAAAACACCTTTACTCTCTTTATTAAACCGTATAAACCCCCATGTCCATCTCTCTTAGCGGCTCCCAAATTCGGCAAACCTTCCTCACCTTCTATCAAGATCGGGGGCATCAAATTTTACCGAGTGCTTCCCTCATTCCCGATGATCCTACGGTACTTTTGACCATTGCTGGGATGTTGCCGTTCAAGCCTATCTTCTTAGGGCAGCGTCCGGCAGAGTTTCTGCGGGCGACGACTTCTCAGAAGTGCATTCGAACCAACGACATTGAGAATGTCGGTCGGACGGCGCGACACCATACGTTTTTTGAGATGCTGGGCAATTTTAGCTTTGGCGATTATTTCAAGGAACAGGCGATCGCTTGGGCATGGGAACTTTCGACCCAGGTCTTTCAACTTCCTCCTGAACGGCTAGTAGTGAGCGTGTTCCGAGAAGATGACGATGCCTTTGCCATTTGGCGCGATCAGGTAGGCGTACCCATTAAGCGGATTATTCGCATGGATGAAGCGGATAACTTTTGGGTTTCTGGCGCGACGGGTCCCTGTGGTCCTTGCTCAGAGATTTACTACGACTTCCATCCTGAACGGGGCGATGAAAACATTGATTTAGAGGACGACACGCGCTTCATTGAGTTTTACAACCTCGTCTTCATGCAGTACAACCGAGATGCTGAAGGCAATTTAACGCCTCTACAGAACCAGAACATTGACACGGGGCTGGGGTTAGAGCGGATGGCGCAGATTCTCCAAAAGGTGCCTAATAACTATGAGACGGATTTGATTTTCCCGATTATTAAAACGGCGGCGGCGATTGCTGGGATCGATTATTTTCAAGCCGGTGAGTCTACCCAAGTTTCGCTGAAAGTGATTGGGGATCATGTGCGATCGGTGGTTCACATGATTGCTGATGGGATCACGGCATCTAACCTGGGGCGGGGCTATGTGCTGCGGCGGTTGATTCGACGAGTAGTTCGCCACGGGCGATTGATTGGCATTGAGCGGGACTTTACAGGCGAAGTAGCAGAGACGGCGATCGCCCTTTCTGAGGCAGCTTATCCTAACGTCCGCGATCGTGAAACGGCAATTCAGACCGAGCTAAAAGCCGAAGAATCCCGCTTCCGCGAAACCCTAGATCGGGGTGAAAAACTGCTGAATGAGATTGTCGGCAAATTGACTGCTCAGGGTGGGCGCGGCGAAATATCAGGCAACGATGCTTTTACGCTGTATGACACCTTTGGCTTTCCGCTGGAATTAACTCAGGAAGTGGCTGAAGAGAATAACTTGACGGTCGATGCCGCAGGTTTTGAAAAGCGGATGGAAGAACAGCGAGGGCGATCGCGCGATGCTCAAGACACGATCGATCTAACTGTGCAATCGACCCTTGATCAGTTGGCAGAACATCTGCATGAGACAAAATTTTTAGGCTATACCCAAGCTGCTAGTGAAGCTGAGGTGAAGGCGCTGTTGGTGGCAGGAAAGGCAGTAGAGTCGGCAGAGGCGGGAACTGATGTGCAATTGATTCTGGATCAAACTCCCTTCTATGCCGAGTCTGGGGGGCAGGTGGGCGATCGCGGCTTTCTGTCTAGCGATACAGTTCGCGTTCAAGTCAGCGACGTGCAAAAGGAAGGCAGTCTTTTCGTTCACTTTGGCACTGTGGAAAAAGGAATCCTGGAGAGGGGCGATCGCCTCACGGCTCAGGTTAATCTAGCAAGTCGGCGAAGATCGCAGGCAAACCACACCGCAACCCATTTGTTGCAAGCAGCCTTAAAAAAGATTGTCGATGCCAACATTTCCCAGGCGGGTTCGTTGGTAGCGTTCGATCGCCTGCGTTTCGACTTCAATCTATCGCGGGCTGTGACACCTGACGAACTGCATCAAATTGAAGACCAAATCAACGCCTGGATTACCGAAGCCCATGTTGCAGATATTGCCGTCATGCCGATTGCCCAAGCGAGAGCAAACGGTGCAGTGGCAATGTTTGGCGAAAAGTATGGCGATGAAGTACGCGTCATCGACTTTCCCGGGGTATCTATGGAGCTTTGTGGCGGCGTTCACGTCAACAACACTGCCGAAATTGGGCTGTTCAAAGTGATCTCAGAGTCGGGTGTGGCAGCAGGCATTCGGCGGATTGAGGCTGTTGCCGGAGCGGCGGTCTTGGAGTATTTGAATGTCAGAGAGAAAGTGGTGCGGGAGTTGGGCGATCGCTTCAAGGTGAAGCCAGAGGAGTTGGGCGATCGCGTCATGGCATTACAAACCGAACTGAAGACCACTCAAAAGCAACTAGAATCTCTCAAGTCAGAGTTAGCTTTGGCAAAAGCTGACCAACTTCTCTCCCAAGCTGAAGCGATCGGCTCATTCAAAATTATTGTTGCTTCACTAGAAGGTGTAGATGCAGAGTCGCTAAAGACCGCAGCAGAAACCTTGTTGCAAAAGTTAGGTGAGGGAGCCATTGTCCTGGGATCAGTGTCAGAGCCAGAGAAAGTGAGCTTGGTAGCAGCATTTAGCCCAAGCGTGACTCAGAAGGGATTGCAGGCAGGGAAGTTAATTGGAGCGATCGCCAAGATTTGTGGCGGTGGCGGCGGCGGTCGTCCTAATTTGGCACAAGCAGGCGGCAAAGATGCCAATAAGTTACCAGATGCTCTCGAAGCGGCTCGTCAGTCGCTACGATCCGGCTTGAGCTAATGCCCAGAACCTGAATTAACCCCAAACAGCGCCCAAACCCAACCATCCCTTTCGGGGGGCGTGGGGGAGTTAGGACCCCACATCGCGGGGGTACGGGGGGAAGTCCCCCGGATCGCGGCACAGCCGCCCAACCATCCACGCCACCCACCCACCTCTCAATTTCCCAAACCTGCCAGGAACCTGTGCAACTGTGTCTTGGAGAAGCGCTAACCTTCAAGAAGTAATTCACTTGCAAAATCTTCGCACTTCTGAAACTCATAAGCACCCATTAGCGCACCCCATAGCCCTTGCCCCGTCTCAGGATCAACTCCTCGGTCGTAGCTCCAAAATCTTCCTGGACTGACCTCAAATCCTAAAACTACTTGCCGGGTTGCTCCATCGTACTGGAAATAACATTTTGCTCCTGGCTCTGGCGTTGCCTTAAACTTACCCGCCTCTTCAGTAACCATCAGTACACATCCCGGCAACGTTTCCAGGTCATCCAAACCCAACGGTTCCAGTAAACTAGGATTTGCCCCCGCCCCTAAAAATTTCTCCGGCTGTTTGAACGCCAAATATTGCACTTGAAGAGAGCCTGAAGATTCACTTAAGACAGCAACGCGTTGACGATAGGGACGATCGCGCATCAATGCATTTGCCTGTTCTGCAAACAACGCTAAATTTCCCTCAATCCGCATCGGCAAAGGGCGATACCACAACCGCAGATGAACAAACCAAGCAGGCTGTTCCATCGCCTGTGGCTTATTGTCGAACTCCCCCGCCATGAGTTGAGCCAGTGCAGTCAAATTTTGAGAAGATTTCACTTTATGTCTTTTCCTATGAATCTTGTTTCCAATCTTGTTTCCTTTAGGGGCGAACTCGCCGCCCTAAGTGCTGCCTTGATTTGGGCGATCGCCTCTTTCGTTTACGTCATCATGGGCAGACAAATCCCGCCCCTAGTGTTGAACTTTGCCAAATGTGCGATCGGTCTTATCCTCAGCCTACTCACCTTGCTGATCATGGGCGACTTTTCCCCAGGATTTTCCCTGCAAACCGGGATGCAGCCGATAGGATTACTGCTAGTCAGTGGAGCGATCGGCATTGGGTTAGGCGACACAGCATTTTTTGAAGCATTGAACTGCTTAGGGGCAAGGCGATCGCTGCTGATTGAAGCCCTTGCTCCGCCTTTAGCAGCCCTGTTAGCCACCCTCTTCCTGGGCGAAACCCTCAGCTACCGAGCCTGGATCGGCATTTTTTTGACAGTAGGTGGGGTCACATGGGTCATTCTAGAGCGGGTTCCTGATGATTTCCAGGGCAAGCTGCGTCCTTGGCGAGGCATTGGGTTCGGGCTATTCTCCGCTCTAGCCCAAGCTTCCGGGGCTGTTTTATCCCGGGCAGCACTGGCTGAAACCAGCGTTAGCCCACTGTGGGGAAGCCTAATTCGCTTAGTGGCAGGAATTTCTATCTTGCTGATTCTCATGAGCTTTCAGCGACGGATCTGGGCAGAATTTCAGCCTTTGCGCGATCGCCGCTTCCTCCTGCTCCTAATCACCACTTCCTTCGCCAGCACCTATCTAGGCATTTGGTTACAGCAAATAGCGCTGAAGTTCACCGCCACAGGAATTGCCCAAGCCTTACTAGCAACAAGTCCCCTATTCGGCATTCCCATCGCCCTATGGATGAAAGAGAAAGTCAGCTTGCGGTCAATTTGTGGAGCAGTTCTGGCGCTGCTAGGCATTTGGGCTTTGTTTGCTGTGAAGTGAATGTGATGCCAAGTCAATCGTTTGAATTGAAACGTTTGATGATTAATTCAAAAGGGGGCAATCGCGCCATCATAAACTAGATATGAATCTCTATTCACAATATCAGCCGCAAGCTTTGGTTTAAGGAGTATTTATGATAGAAAAAATTTTGCTGGCAAATTCTGAAATTGCCCAAGCCATGCTCAAAACCTTGATGGACATTCCCCTCGTCCAAAGGGCACAAGTCACAGTTTTGCAGGTCGTGCCACCTCAAGTCACCGCCGAAGCCATGACCGAGAAATGGGAACTAGGCGGCAAAAACTTAGCTAATACCATCCAATTTCTCAACCTCGACCCTGCTAAAGTC
>JBBRCV010000242.1:0-8184 GCA_038204505.1 Elainellales cyanobacterium | reverse complement strand
CAGTTCAGTCAACTTAGGATTGGTGGGAATCGATCGAGTGCCCTGCTTCCCTTTGGTGTTTGACTTCCGCAGCGTGATCCGGGGTCGAATGTTGCCATCTTTGCCATACACATCATCAGTTCGCAGAGAGCAGGCTTCATTGATCCGGCATCCCGTGTAAAAGCAGACTCCAAAGAGGGCACGATCTCGATCGCACGTCAGCCCCTCTTCAAAGAGTCGAGTCGCTTCTTCAGGGGTGAGAATTTTAGCTTGTCCATGTCCGGCAACTTACCTGAGGTGGTTCCTGAAATGACCCTGTGGAAATTCTACATTGAGAAAGCACTGCTTCTCGATGTAACTTCTTAAAAGCTTGGCATCCCGTGCACTTCCGAAGAACTGGCACAATTGCCCCGGTCTTAGGGGATTCTATTGAGAACGCATCCCCGCTATTGCAAACGAGAAAGTAGCCCAGATTAGGGTCAACAAAGTTAGCTCAGTTGGCGATGGTGACTCGCTCTTCAATCCGGCTCTTGAATATTTCAAAACTAGTCGCGAATATTCTACTGAGTTAAGGCTGGAGCGATTGTATGGCGACTAGCAGCACTCTCGTCACCTTTACCCCATTTTGATGCAAGTTATACAAATCAATCGTTTACGTATACATTATCTTAATCATTCATATATCGTGATTGAAGCCGCATAGAGCTGAACATCCTTCCTAATTATATTTTCATTTTTATTTTGCCTTATTTGGCAATACTTTCTCTAACTTCATCTCCGTCAATCGATGGATTTAATAGTTATGTGGATTGTGTCACTGTGAGCAAGTGATAAGTTATAGCTCTTCATGATTCAGCTCACATCGATGCAGCGTCGAGCTACAAATTTGAAGGGCGTTTAGAGCTGAATTCAAGATTTTTCCTAGTGACCACTGCTCTGATCACCATTTCCATACTCTCTAATCAATTCAGGCACAGTCTGCGCCCAGTCTTTTCAGCTCAATCTGACTAACTGTGCCTGCTCAACTTAATCAGGCAAAGAAAGACGATGGTTTCACTACAATCACGACACCTGTTAGATATTTTTCAGTTCCTGTCCCAGCTTTTCCATGACCTAAAGCAAAATGTCCATGAATCAACACTATGGGTTTGCGATCAAGGAACTGCTCAACCCATGAGCATCGACCTGCAAGAAACAGCAACGCTCCTGATTTTGAAGATCCATCATCGTTCTAGGGTAGCCTTGACCTACAAATTACCCCGGAAACTGTTTTGGTGAGAGGTGAGCGACTAGACCCTCTCAAGGCACAAAGTGGCTCAGAGCTAGAATCTTCTGCTCGTTTCCAAAGTTTGATTCCATTGCCTAGCTCGATTCAGCCTCAGACTGCAATTGCTGAACTAAACGGCACAACGCTGACGATGATGAAGTCCTACCAAACCCAGCGAACTGCCAAAATCACTGTGGGCGATCGCGCTCAACGGCTGCCCTACACCATGGCAATCAATGCAGAATCAGTGTCTGCTTCGGCTGAGTTTAATTAGACAGAATTGGAGCCGATGCAAAATTGTTCTGTTTGCTCTAATCAACTTCTCCGCTATATCAAAAATGGGTCTACCTACTGGTTTTGTCGAAGCTGCTGGCAAGAAATGCCAACTCTTGAATCAAAAGATAGCCCAGCGAAAAGCTCTCTTTTGCATTCCTCACACAATCGAAGTCTTTCAAATTAGGTCGCTTTAGATCAGGTTTAACAAACTACAGGTTTCTCTGATGAGTCCATTTTCACCGCATCAATTCCCATCATCTTGGTGGGTAGAAGTCTACACTTCTGTTCCTCAGCAAATTTATCATCTAGGTTCCTCTAAGAGTCGAGAAGAGGCAAAGATTTCCAGAGGTGCTCATGTGGAAGCTTTGCAACAAAAGAAAGCAAAAGATGTGATTGCCTTGCTTAAACAGCGTTAGCCTCGCAATTTTTTAACCTTACCGTAGTGCTTGCAACAGCGGGGCTTTCATCCCATTCTACTTCGACTCAAATCAGGAGCCTTTCCCATGAACATTCTCAATAGAAAGACTGATTGGGTGAAACAACGTCTGTTGCCTCAACTGCGCCACGAGCTGCATCCCACTCGCTTATTGCCTAACCTAACCGTTGGTTTAACAACTGGGGCGATCGGCGTGCTCTTTGATCTTTCCTATGCGGTTCTGATCTTTTCTGGCAGTTTGTCTTCACATCTGTCTCCTGGAATCGGGCTAGTGTTGTTTAGTGCTGCCTCAACCCGCATTCTGGTTGCTCTAACCAGTTCCTTGCCGGGTATGGTAGCTGACTTAAGCACCGTGCCGACAACCATTCTCGCTTGGAGCATCGGCATGATCGTTAAGAGCCTGCCACCTACTACATCCGCTTCTGAACTGTGGATGACCGCTTTGGCCACGATCGCGTTAACGTCTCTACTCACGGGTGCATTTTTGCTGCTGCTGGGTTGGCTGCGGTTAGGAAAACTGGTGCGATCGATGCCCGACGCTGTCATCGGTGGCTTTGTTGCTAGCACGGGTTGGCTGCTGGTCAAAGGTGCCTTCAAGCTGACGACCGATCGCCCGCTCGAACTGGCTCAACTGCCCGTCTTGCTGCAAGCTCACGTCTTGATACAGTGGCTACCCGGACTGCTGCTGGCACTTTATTTACTGCTGATTTCTCGCCTTCGTTCGCATCCCCTGATTCTCTCTGCGAGTTTGTTGGGATCGATCGCTCTGTTCTATCTTCTGCTTTCGCTTAGTGGCACATCTGCGGCGCAAGCTAGTAACCAGGGATGGACATTAAATATAGTTGCCACTCCCCACGGTCATAGCTCGCACCCTCACTTTCTTGATCTGTCGCAGGTACACTGGCGCGCGATCGCGGATCAGTGGATGTGTCTAGCAACCGTAGGTGTGACGGCGGCAATCTCGCTGTTGATGAATGTGAGTTCTCTCAAGCTGGTGACCCATCGGCAGATTGACACCAACCGAGAACTGACGATCGCAGGGACAGCCAATCTGGCGATCGGGCTATTTGGCGGCATTCTCAGTTTCCATTCTCTCAGCAAATCGATGCTGGCACACAAGATGGGAAGCAATCGATTAGCGACATTAATTGATGCGGGGGTATTCCTAGTTGTCTCCACGCTAGGGGTTTCGCTGCTCTCCTACTGTCCTAAGCTTGTTCTGGGTGGCTTGCTGCTGTTTTTGGGTTTGTCGCTGCTGATCGATTGGGTCGTTACGGCTTGGTTTAAGCTATCACTGAGAGACTATCTAGTGGTGCAAGTAGTGTTGGTTGTCAGTGCAACTGTTGGGTTTCTACAAGGATTGACCGTGGGCTGGATGGCGGCGATCGGCTTGGTGGCGATCGGCTGGGGTCAGACGCAACTGGCTAAATCTAGAACATAGAAGGCGACGTGCCTGATTGACTTTAGGTGGAGAAGGAGTGCTATTCACATTTGATAGTAGGTTTTTAGTTAGAAACAGTTTGCTTATTCCAAAGCAATCAACAATTTAGCTCGAACGGATGATATTTCATCCTCTCATCTCATGCGATAGTTATCCTGTGCGGCAAATAGAGGACGACCCATGACCAGACGCTCTGTACTCTTGATTGCTCTGGTTCTAGGGGGAGCCATAATTGGATTGATGCAGGTGGGATCACCTGCTCAAGCAAAACCGCCTCAATCTGATCGCTCCGATGCTGCGGTGCAGACGATTTTGCAAAGGCGCATCGACCAAGAAAAGCAGAGTGTTGGCATCATCGTTGGGTTAATCACGCCCCAAGGACGCAAAATCATCAGTCACGGGCGTATGGCTCAATCAAATCCCCGCAAACCCGATGAGAATACGGTCTTTGAAATTGGCTCGATTAGTAAAGTGTTTACTGCTCTCTTGCTGGCGGATTTGGTGGAGCGGGGGGAACTGAAGCTGAATGACCCAATTTCAAAGTTTCTGCCTAAATCCGTCAAAGTCCCCAGTCGAAATGGGAAAGAAATTACGCTCATCGACCTAGCAACCCACACGTCAGGACTCCCCAGACTCCCTGATAACTTGAAGCCACAAGACATCGAAAACCCCTATGCAGATTACACCGTTGAACAACTGTATGATTTCTTGTCCAGGTATCGATTAACCAGAGACATTGGAACAGAGTATGAATACTCGAACTTAGGAGCCGGATTGCTGGGACACATTCTGAGTTTGAAATCTGGAATGGATTATGAAACGCTAGTGACTACACGAATTGCTCAACCATTGCAGATGAACAGCACTAAGATTCAGTTATCCGCAGAGATGAAGTCGCGCTTTGCCAGAGGACACAACGAGATTGGTCAACCCGTTAAAAACTGGGATCTTCCGACTCTGGCAGGGGCAGGCGGATTACGGTCTACAACCCATGATCTCTTAAACTTCCTGGCAGCAAATTTGGGTCTCACGAAATCCAATCTGTCTTCTACAATGCAGAGAACCCAGACGGTTCAACGTCAAACGGGAACACCAGATTTAGAGATAGGGTTGGGCTGGCATATCTTGAAAAAATGCGGCACAGAGATTATTTGGCATAACGGAGGGACGGGCGGCTATCACAGCTTTATGGGCTTCGACAAAAAGAAGCAGTTAGGGGTGGTAGTTTTATCGAACTCCAGCAACAGTATTGATGATATTGGGCTGCATTTACTAGAGAAACAATTTCCCTTGACGAAGCACGAGCCGTCCAAGAAACGGAAGGCGATCGCGTTAAATCCCAAACTCTACGATGCCTATGTCGGACGATATGAACTCTCTCCGACCTTCATTCTGAGGATTACTAAAGAGGGGAAGCGGCTTTATGTCCAAGCGACAGGACAACCCAAAGCAGAACTCTTCCCCGAAGCCGAAACCGATTTCTTCATCAAAGAAGTCGATGCTCAAATTACCTTTGTCAAAGATGAACAGGGGCAAGTGAACCAATTGATTCTGCATCAATCGGGACAAACTCTTTCCGCCAAACGGGTTCGTTAGCGAAATGAGCTATTTGCGGTTGTGCCGCAAAAAATTGAGGTATGCTCTCACCAGTAGAACGATTTCAAGTTTCAATTTTTGCGATACAACCATTTTGTTTGACCTAGCCGAGTGTCTGCTACTGTTGCCAATAACTGAAGCAGTTTCTTTAAATAAAGAAAGATCTTGAACGATTTCAGGTGATGCAGTGGCTCTTTGTTCGAGCAGTTTAGTCGAAGCACATTTTGAGGTCAGCGAGATGCTCAAGTCAACGGTTATTAACAGTATGGGGTTTGGTGTTCTGGCATTGTTCATTGTTGCCATACCCGTTGCTGCAAGTTCTACCTCTGATGCGGCTAATGCGGCGATCGCGCGTGCTCAAATCCTCAATGGTCAGGGGGCACATCAATGGGAAACTGGACAGGCAGAAGTTGCCCTCGAAACCTGGAGACAAGCGGAAGCTGCCTACACCGCAGCAGGTGATGAAACGGGTGAACTGGGCAGCCAATTGAATCAAGTGCAGGCTCTGCAAACGCTTGGGCAATATCGCCGTGCCAGAACGTTCTTGGAACAAATCAATGCCCGATTGCAGACCCTACCAGATTCTTCCTTGAAGGCGAGTGGCTTGAGAAGTTTGGGAATCGCATTATTTCGCGTGGGTGATTTGCCAGCGAGTAATCAGGTTTTACACTCCAGTTTAGAAATTTCCCAACGCTTGAATGCTACGGCGGATAAGAGCCATACATTGCTGGCTTTAGGCAATGTTGCGAGAGTGCGATCGGATGATCCAGCAGCCAAAAGCGCTGCAAATGCGATCGCGATCGCGCTCTATCAACAAGCTGCCGCCTCCACGCCAGACAATTTGACCCGGCTTCAGGCACGCTTGAATCTGTTCAGCCTCTTAGTCGAAAGCAACCAAATCACCCAAGCATCTGCCCTATTACCCGAAATTCAGTCCTTGTTAGCTGATCTACCGCCAAGCCGATCGACGGTTTATGCTCAGGTGAATTTGGCAGAAAGCCTGATGAAGCTGGGGAAGCGGCAGGCAATTCAAAACTCTCCGACCCCTTTTTCAGTGGCTCAACTCTTGGCTAATGCAGTGCAACAAGCGAGAAACCTGACTGATTCGAGAGCGGAAGCATATGCCTTGGGACAGCTAGGACATCTCTACGAAACATCGCGCCAGTGGTCAGATGCCGAGCGGGTGACGAAACAGGCGCTCCAAATTGCCGAATCGATCCAGGCAGATGATATTGCGGTTTCCTGGCAGTGGCAATTGGGGCGGATTCTCAAGCAGCAACAGCGGACGACCGAGGCAATTGCTGCCTATAGCCAGGCGGTGGAAACCCTCTCTGTGCTGCGAGGCGATTTAGTTGCGATCAACCCGGAAGCGCAGTTTTCCTTTCGAGAGCAAGTTGAACCGATCTATCGGCAATTGGTGCAACTACTGTTGGAACACAACCCGACACAGGCAGACTTGAAACGAGCGCGATCGGTGATTGAAACGCTCCAGTTAGCCGAACTCAATAATTTCTTTCGAGAAGCCTGTTTGGATGTCAAGCCCCAACAAATTGACCAGGTTGATCCGAATGCAGCGGTGATTTACTCGATTATCTTGCCGGATCGCCTTGCTGTCATCCTCTCACTGCCCAATCAGCCTTTGCGCTATCACTTCACTAATTTGGCATCGAATGCTGATAGAAAGTCAGGTGACGGGAGTCGGGAAGGTGAAGTCGATCGCGTATTTGATGATCTCTTTGCCACGTTGAACCCGTTCATCACCAGTCGGGAGCCGTTGCGTCCGCATCAACAACTATATGATTGGCTCATCCGTCCGATAGAAGCCGATTTAGCCAAGAGCCAGGTCAAGACGTTGGTGTTTGTGCTAGATGGGGTGCTGGGGGGGGTGCCGTTAGCCGCATTGCACGATGGTCAGCAGTATTTGATTGAAAAATACAGTATTGCGCTGACTCCAGGTCTGCAACTTTTGCCACCACGATCGCTGACTTCAGGACAATTAGAGACGCTGGCAGGTGGATTGTCTGAAGCGCGTCAAGGATTCTCAGCCCTGCCGGGTGTAGCTCAAGAAATGCAACAGATTTCCACCATTGTACCCACCAGCATCTTATTAAATCAGTCCTTCACGCAAACTCAACTGGCAGGCAAACTGGAGTCGGTGCCCTTCCCAATTGTCCATCTTGCTACCCACGGGCAGTTCTCCTCTCAGGCAGAAAACACCTTTTTGCTCACCTGGGAAGGGCGGATTAAGGTGAAAGACCTTGACCAACTGCTGGAGGTGCGCGATCGCCAGAATCGCCGACCGATTGAACTCCTGATCTTGAGTGCCTGTCAAACGGCAGCAGGAGACAAACGCGCTGCCCTGGGACTTGCTGGAGTGGCGGTGCGCTCTGGAGCACGCAGTACGATCGCCACCCTTTGGTCGGTGCAAGACAACTCGACGGCAGAACTAATCACCCGGTTCTATACCAAATTGAAGCAGCCTGGTATCACCCGATCTGAAGCGCTGCGTCAGGCGCAACTGTCGCTGCTGCGATCGCCCGACTACCAACATCCCTACTACTGGGCACCGTTTGTGCTAGTTGGGAACTGGCAGTAGGGAACCTCCATACTCTACCGCAAGGGTTCCGTCGCGATCGTCTCTAAACCCACGCTCGGTTGCGCCAAAAAGTCTGTCCAGATTTTCGCTAATGCTGGATTGTCTGGCTGCGATCGCCGCGCTACCGCTAAGGTGGTCAGGGCATCGTACCAAATACCTTGCTCACCATACTCAACCGCTCGCTCTAAAGCAGCTTGCTGATTGTTGAGCGGCTGAGAGGGCACGGCACGACGCACCCAGGCGGTCACGACCGGATCGTTAGGACTGGGGCGATCGCCACACACCAGTACAATCGCCCACTGGTACGATTTGCCAATCTCCAATGGAGGCGTGTTTTCAGTCAGCGGAATCCCAACAATACCCGACTCCCCCGTAATCGGGAGAAAGCGTTGGGTGTGCTGCTGGGAACCCTTTTCTTTAACACTCAAGACAATCTGGCGGGCAGATGTTTTGGGGAGATAGACCCAAAATGTGGGATGTTCTGCCCAGGTTAAACTGGAGTGATTAGTGGGGACGAGGGCTGTGAGCATAGGCTCACCCTTGGTAGGTGTGTCTTGAGGACAGTAGCGATCGTTGCGCGATCCGGCTCCCCG
>JBBRCV010000241.1:0-8210 GCA_038204505.1 Elainellales cyanobacterium | reverse complement strand
AAAAGGTATTCTGATTGGCAAAGGCGGCAAAATGCTGAAGGAAATTGGCACGGCTGCCCGTCAACAGATTCAAAAGCTCGTCATGGGCAAGGTTTACCTGGAACTATTCGTCAAAGTTCAACCTAAATGGCGACAATCTCGAACTCAGCTTGCCGAGCTAGGCTATCGCGTTGAGGGCTAGGAGCGAAGTCTGGGATGCTTCTCCCTAAGCCATAATCCGCATATTTACGGTTGATTCATGAGATCTTATTGCTTAAATGGTTGTTATATCCGTAAATAGCCCTATTTGGCTTCATTACTCTCCGTAAAAACCCGATTTCGCTAACGGGCATAACCCGGCACAATGATGAATACAGGCAGAGCATCTTTTGAATTCTTGCAGTGTTGAGTGAGTCACTGGCAACTGTAGTTTTTCGATCTGATTTTCGATCTATAGCCCTTTGCTCAGCCGCCAGCTAGTTCGGCTTAAATAATCTCCATCTAGGATTAGAATCATGAGCCTCATTCTCCCTTCGAGGCAGGATTACTACGAAGCGTCGTTGCCGTCTCCAGACAGTCGGACTGCAATTCGTCTAGCCATGCACCTTGCCCAAACTGGGCTGACGCAGGCGATTTTGCCACAGCCTAAATCGGCAGTTTTTTCAAAGAATGGGGCAGCATCATTGTGTTTTACTGTGAATGCTGCTGGGATCATTTTATCGGTTAATTTGCCAGGAGCGATCGCCCTCGGCTATCCCGCCGAATTGCTGATTGATAGCGCCCTGATTGAATTAATTCACCCCCACGATCACGATCGTTGGCAGCAGGAATGTCAATCGATTGCGCTCAACTGCGCCCCACTACGTTCCAGCACATTTCGCTTTCTGCGACAAGATGGCAGCAGCATTGAGCAAAGCATGACGGCTCAAGTCCTCCAAGGAGCCAGCAAACAGACAGTGCTATGGGTGGGAGTCAGCGTTCAGCCGGATTTGGTCACAGGTCAACAGGAGCAAATTACAGCGGTTCTACGGCTGCAAGCAGAATGGAAACGATTGATGCAGGCGATCGCCCTGCCCGTTCGTCAATCTCTGCCCCTCAAGCAAGTCCTTAAAGCAACCGCCACTGAAGTTCAGCGCATTCTAGAAGCAGACCGCGTATTCGTCTATCTGTTCCATCCCAACACCGTCGGTAAAATTACGATTGAGATTCTCAAACCAGGTTGCCTGGGCATTCAACGTCATCCCCATGCAGCCGCTATCTGCCATCAAAAAAGTCGCTCACTCAAGCACCTCGATCAAGTGCAAGCCACCCCAGAGCCAGAGCCATGCAGTCCGCAATGGCTTAATTCTATTCATCAACTAGGCGCAAAAGCTGAAGTGGTAGTGCCGATCATCATTCAGCCTAACAGCATCATTCAGCATAACAGTCTAATTCAGAATAAAAGCTTCATTCTGCACAATAGCTTAGGAGATACATTCAGTTCCCAGCCCGATCATTCCCAGCCCGATCAACTGTGGGGTTTATTGGTAGTGCATCAGTGTGAGGAGCAGCGGCATTGGCAAGATTGGGAATTAGAACTATTAAATCAGCTCGTTGTGCATTTAGGAATTGTGGTGCAGCAGGCAGAACTGAACCAGCGTAACCAGCGCTGGAACGCTAACCTGGAGCGCCAGATTCGAGCCAGAACGTCGCAACTGCAACTAGCGTACAACTTTGAAGCTACCCTTAAACGCATCACCGATGAAGTGCGCGACAGTTTAGAAGAAGATCAAATTTTGCAGGCGGCATTGCAAGAAGTAGCAAGAGCGATTGGCGTTAACTGCTGCAATGCCTCACTGTATGACCTGGAAGCTCTCACCTCTACCGTTCATTACGAGTACACCAATATCCTCTCGCCGTACCAGGGTAGAGTGGTGCAAATGAATGCTTTTCCTGAAGTCTACTCCCAGCTTGTGCAGGGAGGGCAGGCGTTTCAATTCTGTTCGCTGACTCCCAACCCCGATCGCGGACGAGTGGTAATGCTAACGTGTCCCATGATGGACGATCAGGGTGTATTGGGCGATTTATGGTTAATCAACCATCCCGATTACAGCTTTACAGA
The DNA here is from genome assembly GCA_038204505.1 of Elainellales cyanobacterium. GTDB lineage: Bacteria > Cyanobacteriota > Cyanobacteriia > Elainellales > Elainellaceae > Timaviella. Next base: position 6,130 of record JBBRCV010000241.1, on the reverse strand, counting down.
ACAGGATATTCGGTTAGTGCAACAGGTCGCCAACCAATGCGCGATCGCCATTCGCCAAGCTCGTCTTTTTCAAGCAGCCCAGGCACAGGTTAAAGAACTCGAACGCCTCAATCAGCTCAAAGACGATTTTCTCAGCACCGTTTCCCACGAGCTGCGAACTCCTATGACTAACATTAAGCTAGCTATTCAAATGCTAGAAGTGGTATTAAAACAAACGGGCGTGCTCGAAGACACCACCCAGCGCGCCAGTAAATATTTCAGCATTTTGCAAAGTGAATGCCGTCGCGAAATTGGTTTAATTAATGATCTCCTAGATTTATCTCGGCTGGAATCAGGTTCAGAATCATTACACCTCTCCAGCGTTGACCTTTTTACCTGGATTCCTTCCATTACCCAATCGTTTGTTGAACGCGCTCATAGCCATCAGCAGCGTCTGCTCCTCAACCTTGCTCCTAATCTTCCTACCATTACTAGCGATCGCTCTCATCTTGAGCGAATCTTAAGTGAATTGTTGCAGAACGCTTGTAAATATACGCCAGCGGGAGAAAAGATTATCGTTTCGGCACAAGTACAAGATATGGCAGAAGGAGGAGAATTAAATGCAGGCACACCGCAGAAAATCATCTCGTTTAGTGTTTGCAACACGGGTGTTGAGATTCCTCCTGAAGAACTATCACGAATTTTTGAGAAGTTCTATCGCATTCCAAATAACGATCCATGGCGGCATGGTGGAACGGGTTTGGGATTAGCTTTGGCGACTAAACTAACCGCTCATTTGGGCGGCACTTTGGCAGTGTCAAGTACCTTAAATAAAACCTGCTTTAAGGTAGAATTTCCAGCCCATTTCGTTTCTTCCGAAGATGCCTAAGATTCTTTGTAGAAGTCAGTTTATCGCTCAACTCTTGGACGCAACATTTCTGCAATCCTGATTTCACAATCAGGGAATGCGAGTGGTGAAATGGTAACTTCTTCTAATAGGATAGTTTCACTTTGGTATCCGGCTGAATTAGGCAATCGGAAAACATGCAGTTTTCGGGCGGTTACGTCCAATACCCAATAGTCGGAAATACCAGACTTAGCATAGGCGATCGCTTTAACTTCACAGTCAAATCTAAGGCTGCTATCAGCAACTTCAATAACTAAAAATACTTCTGAAACAATCGGATGGTGATTTTCATAATCCAACGGATCAGGTTTAACAAGCGCAATATCTGGCTCTGGCTCAGAGTAATTATCAAGCTCGATTGGATCTTGCAGGCGTAAGAGAACGCGATCGCCCAATCGACTTTCCAGCAGGCGATTAACTCGAGTGATTGCGGCACTGTGCGCCGTTCCTTTTGCTGCCATCGGGATCACTTGTCCGGCTATAAGTTCAACTCTTTCATCGGGTCGAAAAATTTCTGCTTCTGCCATCCGATGATAGTCTTGAACTGAGATCAGGCGGAACTCGACGGGCATGGTTGATTCCTCCGCCAAATTTGATGACCGTGTTTATTGTAAACTGATCCGAACTTTTAAACCTCAACTGTCCCCAATCCCCAATCTACGATCGCCACTTTAGGCGCATCATAACTATCAAACCAACTCACAAACTTACGCAGATCTGACTTGTTGAGAAGACCCACACAGCCGACCGTCCCTGGATAAATGTAGGAATTATTATCAAGGTGAAACCCAATATCACCTCGCTCAGTTTGATAAGTTGGCTGCATACTTACCCAGGCGGGACCTACTCCATCATTCGGGTCAGTCCAGCTTTTAGATTCATCCCCTTTAATGCCACTTGCCCATTCTACGCTGCCTAATTTCCAATAGCCTTCGGGTAAAGGTTCTGCCGAGCCAGATTTGCTGATTTCTGCGGTGCGGAAAGATTGCCTGCTGGGTTGCCCTGATACGGCGGCGATCGAGTCGATTAGTTTTCCATCTCTCATTAGAGAAACTTGAAGTTCGGCTAGACCATTTGAATTGGTGCGATCGCTTTTGGTCACTTTGATGGCGGTGCTGTTTGCAGCAATTTCGGTCAGGTTGGTATTAACCTGGTAGCTCAAAGATTGGCTGTTATCACTGGCGACTTGTAGAAAATAAGTGCCAATGTTGAGGAAGCGGCGAATGACTTTATTGCTAGATAAAACCTCTCCCGCATCGATCGCCCCATTATTATTACTGTCTCGCACTAAACGAACTGTAGAGTTTCCAGCTAAACCCGTAGTATCAGCCGAAAAAATGCCCGATTTGCTCAAGCTGAAGCGGTAGGTGTCCTCGCGATCGCTTCCCCCTACTAAATCACTACGCGAAAAAGTCGCTGACGACACTGATTCAGCCGACGACAACGATCCAGAACTACCGCCAATTGTGCTGCCTGTCGAACCACCTGTTGAACTCCCTGCCGCGCCACCCAAATTCACTGCTGACCCGTCTGCCGCCATCTCTAACTTATAGCTTGTCCGCAAATTACCGAGTCGAGAAACCTGTACAAAATAGGTGCCTGCGTTTAAAGATTGATTAATAGACTCGTTGCTTGAATCATCATTAATAGAGCGAGAAATCTCATTTCCCATTCCATCTAATAAGCTAAGATCTACGGCTCTTCGCAAATTACTTAGTGACAGATTAATGCTTCCCTTTTCAGATAAATCGAACCGATAAAAATCTTTATCTCGGTTGCTAACCCGTCCTTTATAAGAACGATTTGCGCCGCTTAAACTTCCTGTATCTAAAGCATTCTTAATGTCATTACCTGCATCGAGCGATCGCCCCGATCCGGCTATATCTAATTGATAACCTGCACCCCCTCCAACCGCAGAAACTTGAACGTAATAATTTCCCTCACCCAATCGGCTTTGAATCGATTCACTGCGCCGATTGGCTTGAGCAGAGCGCTTTATTTCTTTACCGTTCTCACTCAGCAACCGTAGATCGACATTACTGCTCAAATTCCCTAAAGATAAGTTGATCGAACTGCTCCGAGAAAGCTTAAACTTAAATAAGTCGTTAGCTCCACTATTGACTGCTCCTTGCTGGGAATAGGTCGTGTCTCCACTCAAATTGCCGAGGTTGTGAGCTTGATTGAGGGTCGTCAGGGCAACTCGGTTGGAACCATTAAGCATAAAAACTTCTCCTAAGTTTCTTCAGCAATGAACATCAAAAATTAGGGCAACAGCTTTGCCTTTGCTGACTTACAAGTGCTGACGTACAAGCTTTTTATAGCCGTCATTTAGCTTGTTATTTAGCAGTGACGCAACATCTAATAGATCGTTCCCTATAAATTGATACCTCTCGTCAGAAAATATTCCTTACTATAAGTGTGTATAAAAATCAAGGGGTTGCAATGTTTGTACATATCAAGTTACATTTAGTAACGATTTACTCATGAAGTATCAGCTTGCGGTAAACTGATGCAGTTTGTCGCTTTGATCTTGCACTTTTTGCAAACTTAATAAGGTAGAAGTCTATGCCGTTTACTATTGACTCAGCTCGGGGCATTTTTCCTGGTACTCTCTCTGCTGACGTTGTGCCTGCCACGATCGCCAGATTCAACCAGCTTAGTGCTGAAGACCAACTAGCATGGATTTGGTTTGCCTACCTCGAAATGGGCACAACCATCACAGTTGCGGCTCCAGGTGCAGCAAGTATGCAGTTTGCCGAAGGAACCATGAACCAAATTAAGCAAATGAGCTTTGCTGAGCAAACGCAAGTCATGTGCGACCTGGCAAACCATGCTGATACTCCCATCTGCCGCACCTACGGAACCTGGAGTGCAAATATTAAGCTGGGCTTTTGGTATCAGTTAGGTCAATGGATGGAAGATGGCACCGTTGCGCCTATTCCTCCCGGCTACCAGCTCTCTGCAAATGCTGCTGCCGTATTGCAAGTAATTCGGGATCTAGACCAAGGTCAACAGATTACAGTGTTGCGTAACACTGTCCTTAACATGGGATTTGACCCACAAAAAATGGGCAGTTACACCCCGATCGCCGAACCTGTCGTGGCTCCTAGAGAAATTGCAGAGCGGACTAAAGTAACCATTGAAGGCATTGATAACCCTACGGTTCTCAGTTACATGAACAACATGAATGCCAACGACTTTGATGAACTAATCAAACTGTTTGCTCCCGACGGTGCGCTACAGCCTCCATTTCAACGACCTATTGTGGGTAAAGATGCTGTTCTGAAGTTTTTTAGAGAAGAATGCCAAAATCTCAAGCTTCTCCCTGAGCGGGGCGTAACTGAGCCTGCTGATGATGGCTACACTCAAATTAAAGTGACAGGCAAAGTGCAGACCGCCTGGTTTGGTGCAGGTGTAGGCATGAATATGGCTTGGCGTTTCTTGCTCAGCCCAGATAATAAAGTCTATTTTGTGGCGATCGATTTGCTAGCTTCGCCCAAAGAACTTCTCAACTTAGCGCGTTAACTAATAGTTTTGTGAAATGAGCCAGAGCGTTCTCTAAATAGAGGGCGCTTCTTTGTTTTTTAAGACATAAAATTTTTTGTTTAGGTTTGAAACCCACTCAGAAATTCGTTACAATACTATGACATTCATAGATTTAACTTTAACAATGCAAGCACTTGATACCGATTGGACTGATATAGAAAAGAACGTTGCTCAAACAGCTTTTAATAAAGCCTATGAACGAGAACTGACTGGCTTGATGCAAGCAGTTCGAGAAGGCTCAAATCAAATTGAAAAACCTGATGATCTATGGCGTTTACATGATTTGTTGAGCGCTAAAAGACATGAAATTGATGGCAAATATGATTATCGGTATTCAGCACTCATGTTCGTTTTTGCGGGTTTAGTTAAAGAAGGTTGGCTCAGCATTGATGAACTGAACGGCTTGCAGAGTAATAAAATTGCCAAAATTATGGCTCTCTCTCGAATGTAATTTGGGGCGATCGGGGAAACCTGGTCGTTCTAATACAGTTAGATATATTTCCCTATTGTCCAGCCTGATCTCTTGCCCAAGCCCGGACTGCTCTCCTTACTGTTCGCCGTCCCTCGGCGCGATGGCGCTCAATGATTTGAGGTAGTTCTTTAATGGGCAGTTGTGGTAACGCCAGACTGGTTTCTGCTTCAACATACACGCCATTTTGCAGGTGGTAAATTTTCAGTTCTCCGCTTTCATAACACCACAGTTCAGGCACTTCTAAGCGGGCATAAATGGGAAAGCGATCGAGAGATTTGTGAGTAACATCAATTTCTAATGCTAAGTCAGGTGGCGGATCTCCTTTGCTAAGGTCAAGGTCTAGCCTGCCCCGCGCGATCGCTTCATTCTGAAAATAAAAGCAGTTATCCGGCTCTAATCCTGCCATCTTAATCTGCTTTCGCCAAGTGGTTGAGCCATAACTTGCATAGTCAATGTCTATTTCATCCGCTACATCCTTGACCGCATCACCAATCACTTCTTTGAAGTACTCATGTTCTGGTAAGGGTGTCATAATTTCTAACGTTCCATTGTCGTAAGCAATCCGAGCAGCACGATGCTCACCTAGATTTTCTAAAATTTTCTCAAACTGTTCCCAACTGACGCTATACAGCATTACCCGATCTGCTTGTCTAGTTGCAGCAACCATCGATCGCCCTCCGCCATTTGTAGAGATTGCTCTTAGTTTAGCTTTAGGACTCTTTAAGAAGGCGCTCTATTTATGTTTTTCTTGTTCCTATTTTTTTAGAGTTAACCTAAATCATCTGGTGGAGGATGTAACCCAGTTTTAGCCCAAAATTGTCTCGTTTCTCGGATCGAATCATTCTCGGGATAGCGTAGATCGTTCAAATCAAGGCGGATACAGGTTGCTCGACCCGTTGATGTAATTCCTTGAATGACAATGCCATTATCTATCCAAGCAAAATGTTCTTTCCAGTTTTGACGACGAGGATTGAAAATAGGGACAACCTCTTGCGTTTCTGGATCAACGCCAGCGACAAAGTTGTAACGCCTTTCATTGCATCGACGACAAGCAAGTGCCAGATTATCAATTTCGTCAGAACCACCTAGAGTGTTCCCAAAAATAGATGATCCTGAGATACTGGGGACATTGAGATAGCAGGTAATCTGATGCCACCAAAACCCGCGATTGCTCTGAGTGAAGTGCTCAAGACGTTGTATAAGAACACCGCAAAGAAGCTCAAAGG
>JBBRCV010000240.1:0-8305 GCA_038204505.1 Elainellales cyanobacterium | reverse complement strand
AATTTTACCGACGGTGTTGGGATGGAACAGATAGACGAATACGCGGTCTGCTTCTAGAATGCGCTGAACTTCAGTGGCGGTTGCTTTAAGGACTTGCTTGAGGGGCAGAGATTGACGGACGGGCAGGGCGATCGCCTGCATCAATCGTTTCCATTCTGCTTGCAACCGCAGAACCGCCGTAATTTGCTCCTGTTGACCTGTGGCTAAATCCGGCTGAACGCTGACTCCCACCCATAGCACCGTCTGTTCACTGGCTCCCTGGAGGATTTGAGCCGTCATGCTTTGCTCGAAGCTGCTGCCATCTTGTTGCAGAAAGCGGAATGTGCTGGAGCAAAGTTGAGCGCAGTTGAGCGCAATCAATTGACATTCCTGCTGCCAACGATCGCGATCGTGGGGGTGGATTAAATCAACCACGGCGCTCTCAATCAGCGATTCGACGGGATAGCCCAGGGCGATCGCACCTGGCAGATTAACCGATAAAATGATCCCAGCAGCATTTACAGTAAAACATAATGATGCCGCCCCATTCTTTGAAAAAGCTGCCGATTTCGGCTGTGGCAACATAGCCTGCGTCGGTCCAGTCTTAGGAAGGTGCATAACTGGACGAATTGCAGTCCGTCTATCTGGAGGCGGTGATAACGATTCATAGCAATCCTGCCTCGCAGGGGGAATGAGGCTCATGATTCTAATCCTAGATGGAGATTATTTAAGCTGAACTAGCTGATTAAGCCTAACTAACTGGGGGCTGAGCAAGGGACTATAGATCGAAAAACTACAGTTGCCAGCTACTCACTCCACATTGCAAAAATTCAAAATTGCAAAAATTCAAAAGATGCTCTGCCTGTATTTGTCATTGTGCCGAGTTATGCCCGTTAGCGAAATCGCGTTTTTACAGAGAGTAATGAAGCCAAATAGGGCTATTTACGGATATAACAACCATTTAAGCAATAAGGTTTCATGAATCAACCGTAAATATGCGGATTATGAGTTAGAGAGAAGCCTGGGACGCTTCTCTCCTAGCCCTCACTTAGCCCTCACTTAGCCCTCAATGCGATAGCCTAACTCGGCAAGCTGAGTTCGAGATTGTCGCCATTTAGGTTGAACTTTGACGAATAGTTCCAGGTAAACCTTGCCCATGACGAGCTTTTGGATCTGTTGACGGGCAGCCGTGCCAATTTCCTTCAGCATTTTGCCGCCCTTGCCAATCAGAATGCCTTTTTGAGAGTCGCGCTCAACGTGTATGGTGGCAAGAATGCGGGTGATAGTGGGTTCTTCTTCAACGACATCGACGGCGATCGCCACTGAGTGAGGCACTTCTTCCCGCGTCATCATCAAAATCTGCTCCCGAATCAGTTCACCCATAATGAACCGTTCAGGCTGGTCAGTCACCAAGTCGGGGGGATAGTAGTAGGGACCTGGCTCCAGGGCTTCTACAAGCTGGGTTTGCAGATCATCTAGCCCGTCTCCTGTGAGGGCGGAAAACTTGACGGTTGACCAGCCCCGTTCGGTGGCAAGTTGGGTGTAGGTTTCGTCGATGCCCAGGCAAGCGGTGGGCTGGAGGTCGGCTTTGTTGATCCCCAAAATGACGGGAGATTGAGTGCGGGTCAAAAGTTCGGCAATGAAGCGATCGCCGCCCCCCAGATCGACTGTGCCATCTACCACTAGCAGCACCACGTCTACCGATTCAATGGCGAGGCAAGCGTTTTTGACCAGAACTTGACCGAGCTGATGATGAGGCTTATGGATGCCGGGAGTATCGACAAAAATGATCTGTGCCTCTGGCTGAGTCAAAATTCCCCGCAGACGGTTGCGAGTTGTTTGCGGAATGGGAGAGGTAATCGCAATTTTCTGCCCAATCAAATGATTCATTAGAGTAGACTTACCCACGTTGGGGCGACCAATAATTCCGACAAACCCCGATTTGAATCCCGGTGGCGCAACTGGGATTAAGTTTCCTGCCATCAAATCTAAAGGTAAATCACCCGTCATTTAACTACCTGTATGAATGCTTTATTTTTTGACTGTAAGGCTTGACTGTTTTCTATACTTGACTGTTTTTTATAACTGTGGGGGACAATAGGCAGCAGATCCAGAATCATCACTCAGTTTCTTTTAGCGACCCAATCTTTAAATCTAGATTTTCATGGATCTACAAGTTTATCTATAAATTTTAATGATTACCCTAACCCCGTATGATCTCTTGTGGGTCATGTCTTGAAAAACCAACTCTGAATCACCACGCACTGAACTACCGATGTCTTTATATTCTGGGCTAAAGCGTTTAATTATTGGGCGATCGCTGCCCACAGCGGCTCACGCAGAAGAGCGACTCACAAGAGCAGCCGGGCTAGCAGTGCTCTCTTCAGATGCATTGTCCTCAGTTGCTTATGCTACTGAAGAAATTTTGCTAGTGCTGGTTACGGCGGGTAGTGGAGCTTTAGGCTTGTCGTTTCCAATTGCGGCAGCAATTATCCTCCTCTTAGGTATTGTCATCCTATCTTACCGACAAACCATCAAAGCCTACCCTAAAGGTGGCGGCTCTTATATTGTGGCGCGCGAGAACCTGGGGTTAGTGCCAGGATTGGTAGCGGCAGGTTCGTTGATGATTGATTATATTTTGACCGTGACGGTCAGCGTTTCGGCAGGCACTGCGGCTTTGACTTCGGCTTTACCATCTTTACAACCCTACACGGTGGAGCTGTGTTTAGTCTTTATTTTTCTGATTATGCTGGCGAACCTGCGAGGGCTAAGAGAATCAGGAAATCTGTTCATGTTTCCGACCTATGCCTTCATTGTCTGTGTCTTTATTTTGATGGGGCTGGGGTTTTATCAACAGGCAACCGGATATGTAGCTCCGCCCTATCCCTCGGTGCCAGTAAAAGAATCACTGGGTCTGTTTTTTGTGCTGCGGGCGTTCTCGGCAGGGTGTACAGCGCTGACGGGCGTAGAGGCAATTTCTGATGGGGTTATGGCGTTTAAGCCGCCAGAGTGGAAAAACGCGCGGACGACGCTGCTGTATCTAGGTGTCATCTTAGGCGTGATGTTTTTGGGAATTACTTACCTGGCTAATGTTTATCACGTCCTGCCTGTAGAAGGGCAGACGGTGGTTTCTTTGCTAGGGCGGCAGGTGGTAGGAGATGGATGGTTTTATTTTGTGCTACAAACGGCGACGCTGTTGATTTTGCTACTCGCTGCTAATACCAGCTATGCCGATTTTCCCAGGCTGTGTTATTTCTTGGCGCGAGATAAGTTTTTGCCTCGGCAGTTGGCGCTGTTGGGCGATCGCCTCGTTTATTCCAACGGCATCATTTTCTTAAGTCTCTGCGCCGCTTTCTTGGTCGTTATCTTCCAGGGGCAAACCAACGCTGTGATTCCGCTTTATGCTGTGGGCGTGTTTACGTCGTTTACGTTATCTCAGGCGGGGATGGTGCGGCACTGGTACCTTGAGAAAACGGCAGGATGGCGATCGAGCGGGGCAGTTAATGCGTTGGGTGCAGTGGTCACGGCGATCGTTTTGGCGACCATTGTGGCAACTAAGTTTAGGCTAGGCGCTTGGGTTGTCGTCGTGGCAATTCCACTAACGGTGTATCTGTTCCTCAGCGTCCGGCGGCACTATGACTACGTGGCAAGAAGGCTGAGCCTGGATGATTTAGCACCTCGGAGTTACATTCCCCGCCCTAGAGTAGAAACAGCCACACACCCCGCCATTCTCTTAGTAGGACAAGTCCATCGAGGTACTGTAGAGGCACTCGACTACGCCCGTCTCATTGCTGATGAAATTGTGGCGGTGCATGTAGACATCGGCTTTACGGATGGAGAGAAACTGCGGCAACGATGGGCACAGCTTGAACCTGATAGTCCTCTGGTCATTTTGGATTCGCCTTATCGTTCACTGGTTGATCCGTTGGTTGATTTCATCGCTGATTTTGAATCTAGTCATCCTGGCATCTTTTCTACCATCATTGTTCCAGCATTCATCACGCGCAACTGGTGGGAAGAAGTTTTGCATAATCAAACTACGCTGTTTTTAAAGATTGGTCTACGGAACAAGCGTAGCCGAGTGATTACAACGGTTCGATACTTTTTGTAGATTGACTTAGGTCAGTTAGGACAAGGGGCTTAAGCCCCTTGTTAGTCACGGCGTTTAATTTGTTTTGATCAGAGTGCTTGCTTCGGGCAAATACCAAGCTCAATGTTGAGTAAAACTTAGTCGGGTTAAGTTTGATAAATCGGCTTAGAGTGTTCCACGATCGAGACATTCTGAGCCGATTTTCGCAACATTCATCCTCAATATTTAACTAAAACTCCAGGCTCTTTCTGAATCGGCAGCGCTTCTAAAATATCGGTTTGGGCGCAATACTTTAGATCTTCTAGACAATTTAATCGCAGCAGGCGTTGACCGTGGCTAGCGTGGTGGAGGAGTTCTAGCAATTTGTCGTGCCATTGGGTGTAAAGCGCGATCGCCCCCACCACTTCATCATTGCCCTCTACTACTTCAGTGTGCTGTGCTTTGAGGTTATGGGCGATCGCGCCAGCACAGACCGTATCTTCTAACGAATAAGCTCCTTCCCAACCGGAGCCAACAATCCAAACCGTTTCTGGCTGATGTTTCAATAAATAATCAACGACAGCAGAGCGGTTAATTAGCGCCGCTGCCAGAACCGTCTTTGCCCCTTGAATCCGTTCCAAACAACGAGTGCCATTCGTGGTGCTGATAAACAAGCGCTTGCCTGTCATTAATTCAGGTGTGCAAGCTAACGGTGAATTGCCTAAGTCACAGCCAGCAACCGTTCCACCGCCCCGCTCTCCAGCCCGGAGGCGCTTGTCAGGCGACCATTTTTCGCTGACCTGCATGAGCCGATCCATGTCGCTAAACACCTGCACTGCTTCAGCCCCGGATTGTAATGCAGTTGCCATCGTGGTTGTGGCGCGGAGAACGTCGATGGCGATCGCGCAGTCTGGCATAGAACCAGTTGGGGTAAGTTCGGGAGTGTGGAATACAGAGATTTTCACAAGCGGGTTTGCCTAAGTGCAACAAGTTTCTATCTTATGGCGAATGGTGAGCAGGAGAGCGATCGGGAATGCTACTATTCCCAATGGTATGCAGTGACGACAACCCGGTCAGCGCTTAACCCTATTCCCAATCATCGCTGAGGACTTCCATCATGGCAAAAAAAATCAAGCGAGATACACAACTGCGTGGCTTTGGCACAGCGTCCTTGACGAGTAACGTCAATAAAGCTGAAGCCCTGATGCGGAAGGGGCAATGGGCGCAGGCAAGAGATATTTTAGAAGCGCTCGATGACCAGCACCCCGACCAAGAAGAAGTGCTGAGACTGCTGGCAGCACTAAATTATCAAATTCAAGATTTTACTGAGTACCAAATTATTTGTCGTCGGTTGAGCCAGCTTAAGCCTGATGATGCCGGACTGATGTTAGCGTTGGGCGGGGCGTATATGGCGGGTGCTCGGACAACCCTGGCACTGCAAGCCTTTCAGAAGTTTTTGGAGCGATCGCCCACTCATCCCAAAGCCGCAGAAATTCGGGATGCCGTCCCGAAGCTGGAAGAAATAACAGAGCGAGTTATTGCCGAATTACATCTGGGCGAATCTTTAACCCCAGAACAGGGGCTGGAAGTGGCGGCGTTGCATGAGCTAGCGCAGTTATACATGGCAGATGGCGATGTGGAGGCAGGGAAGCAAGTTTCGGAACAGCTTTTGCAGATTCATCCTAACTATTTACCTGCCCGCAACAATCTCAGTTTAATGATGGCGCTGGATGGCAACTGGGAAGAAGCGATCGCCGTAGCTAATTCCGTTTTAGAGGCTGATCCCGAAAATGCTCACGCGCTATCTAACCTGGCTCGCTATCAGCGCTTAAGCGGACATAACGATTTGGCACAACAAACCGTAACTCGGCTCAAAGCTATTTCCTCTGACAAGCCCGATGTTTGGCAAAAGCAAGCAGAAGCACTCAGTTTTCTGGGTGATTATCCGGGCATACTAGAAGTTTTTCATCAGGCAGAAGCCATTAGCGAGGAATCACTGCCGCCCTTGCTTTATCACTTAGCGGCGGTAGCAACGATGCGCCTGGGCAGCGAAAGACAGGCGCGTGAATATTGGCAAAAGGCATTAGAAGTTTCACCAGACTTCGACCTAGCCGCCGACAACCTTGCTGATTTACAACAATCCATAACTCAACGCCAAAGCCCCTGGGCATTTCCCCTAAACTACTGGATTAGCCCCCAAGCATCAGATGATGTATTTTTACTGCAAGAGGCGGCTCAGTCGGACAACGAAGACGACTTGCGAACAGCGACTCAACAGTATCTTCAAAACCATCCAGAAGTGGGAACGCTGATTCCGATGCTATTAGATCAGGGCGATGGCGCAGGTCGTCAGCTTGCCCTGAATTTAGCCCTGATGACTGACAAGCCAGAAATGTACCAAATCTTGAAGGAATTTGCCCTGAGTCAATCTGGTTCAGACAACATGCGGCAACAGGCAGCCCAAGTGGTCGCCCGCAAACTCCGCGACTCAAACATGCGGCTATGGATAGCGGGTGAATGGCGAGATGTGACGCTATTAGGCTACGAGCTGCATGATGAAGTGGCGCACAATCACTCGCCAGAGGTAGACAAGCTGACCCGCCAGGCGATCGCCGCTCTCAAAGATAACAACTGGGCAAAAGCCGAATATCCCCTCAAACAAGCCCTCAAGCTAGAGCCAACTGCCTTAGATTTGGGCTACAACCTGGCAACTGCCTACGAACGCCAAGGCAAGCCAGAAGAAGCATTGGCGATCATTCAATCGCTGCACCAGCAAGATCCAGATTACGCTTTTGCCCGAATTGCGATCGCCCGTTTCCACATTAAACAGGGCGAACTTGCCGAAGCCGAAGCCCTATTACAGCCTCTCGTTAGCCGCGATCGCTTCCACTACAGCGAATTTAATGCTTTCTGCGATATCAAACTAGAGCTTTTGGTAGCGCAAAAGAACTATGATGCGGCTCGATCTTGGTTAGATATGTGGGTGGTGATGGGCGCTCCAAAAGATGCGGCGCAATACTGGCGATCGCTCTTAGCTGGCGAAAATCCCTATCGATCGCTGGCATCCACTCGTGCCTGGAAAGCGAACCCGTGAAGGCTCTACTTACCCAGTCATGGCTAGCCCAATCCTGGCTAGCATTAATGATTGGTAACTCTCGTCTGCACTGGGCTTGGTTCCTTAACTCTACCCTCCAGCAGACCTGGGAGATTTCTTATTTGTCGTCCGAAGCGATCGCTGCTTTATTAACTCCAACCCTCAACCCTCTCTCCAAATCAATTCCCGACGAAGCCTGCGACTTGCTGCGACCGCTCACTCTTCACCCCCATTCGCCGCTATGGATTGCCTCAGTTGTGCCTTCTCAAACCGCACTGTGGCAGGTTTATCCCCAAGTGCGAGTTCTAAGCTTAGGGCAAGTACCGATTAAAGGGCTATATCCTTCGCTGGGAATCGATCGCGCTCTTGCCTTATTGGGGGCTTCTAAAACATTAGGGTTTCCGGTGCTGGTGATTGATGCAGGCACAGCCCTAACGTTTACGGCGATCGATGAGCAAGCGCAGTTTTTCGGGGGCGCAATTGTTGCCGGATTGCAGACACAATTGCGATCGCTTTTCCAAAATACTGCGGCTTTACCATCGGTTGATTCCCAAAGCGCTGTTATGCCTTGTCGTTGGGCGATGAGCACGCCGGATTCGATTCGGAGCGGGATTATTCATACACTGTTGGCAAGTATTCAGGATTATAGCGAGGCGTGGTTAGAACGTTTTCCGGTGGGGGCGATCGCGTTGACGGGGGGCGATCGTGATGTGTTTTTTCAACATTTACAAACTCAATTTCCAGTCCTAGCTACCCAAATAATAGTTGACCCAAATTTAATTTTCTGGGGAATGCAAGCTGTTTACTCAACTCAGCAACAATAGTGATTAAGATGGAAGCAGTTTTTGAGAGATTAACAGTACAACTTCAGCGCTTACCTTGACCTAACTTTACAAAAACCGCTAGCACATTTGATCTGAAAAAATTGTTGAGGAAATCAGTAGATTTGCCATGACAACCCTGTATTAAATTCTGGAGGTATCACCATCATGACTCAATATTCAATTGAACAGGCTCAGGCTCAGTTGAATGACATTATTCAAGCGGTTGAGCATGGCGATGCAATTGAGATTACTCGCCAAGGGCAGCAAGTTTCTATTTTATTATCTGTAGATGAGTACAAACATCTAAAAAAAGAAAAACCAGGATTTGGTACAGCATTG
>JBBRCV010000239.1:0-8313 GCA_038204505.1 Elainellales cyanobacterium | reverse complement strand
ATCACCCAGAGGGGGTAATCCGGTTGAGTGCGATAATCCCGGACAGTTTGAAGATGCTGAATCAGGCTCATAAAGTTGAGAATCCAATCGAGGGGATTTCTCTAGTATCTATTTTCTTTGATTAATGGATCAGCCCTGCCCAACGCGATGGGCGACCATAATTTCCCTTTTTCTTGTCTTGTTGCATTGTCAATTTCCTACATTTAAGGCAAATAATTTTGCTGCGATTGAGGCAGAGGTGGAATTCGTGTTTCCACTGTGTTAACCACATTCTGCCCTTGAGTAGCAAACAGGATTAGAAATACGATTGCTCTTAACAATGCAACGAATGCCCGTTCTGAGATAACAACCTCACCTTTGGCAGTGAGGTTAGCTTTTTGATTGATAGGAGAATGCTCGACTTTCATAGTTCATTTGTTCTAGTTAGATGCTTTTAACAATAGTACAAAAGAACTAAAAAACGGTAGATTAGCTCGACATCTGGTCCAGAAAGTAGCAATCTAAGTTTAGTTGAAGTCAGCCATACCCACGTTTAGTCAATGTTCCTGAACAATCTAGTTGAATTAAACATGAAAGACTTGAAACAGACTCGCCGTAATGAGTGCTATGGCAAAGACCTGGAACACCGTAAACACTGGTATTCGCCCGCAACGGCAGCCTA
The DNA here is from genome assembly GCA_038204505.1 of Elainellales cyanobacterium. Lineage (GTDB taxonomy): Bacteria > Cyanobacteriota > Cyanobacteriia > Elainellales > Elainellaceae > Timaviella. The sequence continues at coordinate 7,652 of JBBRCV010000239.1, read as the reverse complement.
TCAGCAGGTCAGACCGCGTTATCTACAGGCAGTGATCGACCGCGTGGTAGAAATCGCGCAACTCTCCGCCGACTCAACGTTGTTGAAAGTCGGATGTGGTTCGGCGATCGCCACCCCTGCTTTTGCTGCGATCGGTTGCCCTATGGTCTGCGTTGAACCTAATCTCGACTTCTATCGTCTGGCGCAATAAACCTGTGAATCCTATCCAAACGTGGAAATTCAAAATTGCTCGTTTGAAGGGTGGGAACTAGAGGCTGGTAAATTTGATGCTGTGCTTGCTGCCAGTTCGTTTCACTGGGTTTTCCCTGAAGATGCGTTAGTGCCAACGTAACATGGGAAGCAGTTCGTTGAATCTGTAGTCATCACTATTAATCTCGCTAATATTGGTTGAAAAAAAGATTAAGGTGTGGTACCATGCCTATTACATTAGCAAGTTGAAACGATAAGATTGTTAAAGCCTAGCTTTCTGCTAAGTTCGAACGATCAGGTTAGCTGGTTAGTTGTGTTAACTGCACTTCTAGCCAGCTTTCTCACTTTAAGCCTGTTTGCGGGTATCAAAACTACTTTTGATCAGCACAAGGGCAAACAGTATGAAGACAGATATTTGAGTAGATGTTGGCGTTGCTGAATTGCAGCATAAAAACTCGTTCCCTCTGCCCTGCTATCTGTCAACCTGGTTTACTCAGTTGTCCCTTGCCAATTTTCGTTACTAGCATCCATCCTTCAGCCTTACCTAAAACTTGACTCTCTTTTAGTTTTAAAGACGCGATCGCCCCCTCATCCAACAGTAAATAAGGCTGTGTTTCTTTCTTCCAAAGTCGCTTCAGCTTTTGTTGTGAAGTTGGAATGACGGGGCGATCGCTATAAAAGCTGAGGGAAGGTCGAGCATCAGGAAATGATGTATGCACCGACTCGCCATTAGGAACAAAGCGCTGAATGATAGCTGCAACGGGCTTAACCGGATAATGCTCTGCCAATTCCCACACCCAATTATTAGAAGCCATCAACAGCAGCAGCGATAAATAAGCTCCCCACAGCAACACTGCAATAAACTGTGGATTTTGCCTCACCATTAAAACGGCTGTCATCAACATCGTTAGCGCAAAAGCTGCCAGCACAAGCTGCAAATCAAGTTCAGCGTGTCTACTGAAATAGACTACGCCTGCGATCGCCGCCAACGCCAACCCTACAAACCAGCCTACCCAAACTGGAGAATAAGGTTTAGTAACAAACTGTGGAATGTTTGCGTGCTGTCCGCGTCGCCAAAAGACAGCAAGTTGAGCGCCAATCAGCAACGACAACGCCGGATAAAGGGGCAAAATATACCAGGGCAGCTTAGTTACCATTAGGGAGATGGCAACGAAGTAAATTCCTGCCCAGGCGATCGCCAACTTTGCCCAACTTAAATTTCGATTAAGCCAAGCCAGCCGACAGCCCAGCGGCAGAAATAAAATCCACGGCATTCCATACTTCAGCATTTCCAGCAGGTAATACCAGGGTGCGCCTCGGTTATTTTCTACATCTGCCCAAATTCGCTGAAACGATTGATTGAATAAGTTATTGCCCAAAAGCTGCCCATAGTGAAGCCACTGCGCCCCATACCATAGGCTAGCGGGTAAACTGCCAAGCACAATGCCTAACCAAAAGTAAGGCAAAGTTAGCAATCGGGGCGTATCCCACAGCAGGAAAATAATGGCGATCGCTCCCACAACGATCGCCATCATCACTCCTTTGGTCAACGCAATTAGCCCCAGCCCCAACCCCATGCCCCAGGCATAGCGATAGTCTCGCCGACTCCGCACCGCGCACAGCATCATTACCATTAGAAAGCACAGCACAGCCCCGTCTAACATTGCCATTCGTCCATTTCGCAATACGGGCAGCGAAGTGAGATACACCAACGCCGCCAGTGCCGCAGGTAGACGCTGGTAGAAAAGTTCGCGTCCGATCGCATAAAGCAATGGCACTGAGCAAGCCGTCAGCAGCGCCCCAGGAAGGCGGGCTGTCCATTCGTTAACGCCACCGAGAGAGTAGGCGATCGCCACCAACCCATGCACCAAAGGCGGCTTGTTTAAATAAGGCTCGTCCCAAATGGTCGGGTACAGCCAAGTCAAAGAACCCGGTGGAGCCTGCCAGATTTCACGGGCAACTTGTGCCACCAATCCTTCATCCCAGTCGCGTAGGGGAACGCCACCCAAGTTAATGAGGAAGAGGGCGATCGCCACCACAGTTAAGGCGAGGATAATCAGGCGATCGGTAGAGGCGTTAGAGTCGGGGGGCTTCATTTTGCCCAAGGGCTGATCGGTCATAAGAGAAGTGATCTGGATGCGGATATTTTAAGCCGCGATCTGCTCCGTTGCGTCATCTGTCCCAGTATCTGCTACAGCGTCAGACATTTCGCTGGGTACGCCATCTCGCGCCAACGAGGGAAACTTGCCGCCCTTCTGAAGCAAGCTCTGAACCATCGCCATCATTGCGTCTACCTTGCGCGATCGCCATTGATCCACCAAATTTGCGACCTCCCAACTCGGCAACCGTCGCTCCATTGCCTCCAACAAATAAGCCGCGTGCCCCTTCTCATCTTCAGCAATGCTCAACATACCTTTTTTAAGATTAATGCTAGCCAGATCGTCGTCAGGTAATGCGTTTGCCATACGCACGAAATCTTTACAGGCATCCAGTTCCAGAATGTGAGTACTGCCAAAAAACACCAGCCAATCGATTTGATCGGGGGCGAGGCTAGCTTTGTCATAGCCCTGATAGTAAGCGTCAAAAAATGGACTGCGGCGACGCTCATCTGGCTTGCTATCTGCCTTTTTTTCGGCGGTTGCTTTAAAGTCAATCACCTGTTTGTCGAGTTGCTTCAACCCGTGAGCAAAAATTTGACCATGCCGCCGCTCATCTTGGGCATGGGTCGCTAGCTTATCGGCTAACCACAGATCACCCTCGGCGATCGCCCGTTGGCTCAGCGCCTCTAAAAACGGCACAGAACCCGATTCAGCCAATTGCAGCCCTGCTAACAAATCCGGTCGGGTTTGGCGATCGCGCATATTGCGACCCATCATGTATGCTGTTGCACCAGAGCCAATGAGGTGGAGAGTATAGGTCAGGAGGTTCATAGAGATGGTTTCAGAAAGGGGTAGTTTTGCAGAAATAGGAATGCCATCTGAATAGGCTTTTATATATGCTAATGAAATTTTTTAGTGAAGCAGTGCCAGTTGTAGAGAATTCAACTATGATGCATGGTCATTCCACCCCTTTTCGAGTCCTGTCCACTATTGATTCCTTCTTGCAATGAAATCTAAATCCAACTCCGATTTTGCGCCGAGTCAGCCCAATCTACCTAACGCTCCTTCTGTACCCATTTCTATTTACAAAGAATTGGCGGCAGAGCTACAAGCAACTCGTGCCATGATCGAATCTCTCAATAACCGCAATCAAAAGCTTGTTCAACAGAATCAAATGATTCGCCAAGAGGTTGAGCGAGTGGTGCAAGCATCGTTTAATTTGCAACAGATTGTTGATTTTACGACACCGCATGAAAACGGTTTAAACCAAACGATCGCCGATCTGTCAGCCCAATCAAATTCAGCCCATGCAAATATGGAGCGATCGCCCCAGAACCCTCTGTCTACGGAAAGCGACCCCTTGCAGTTCTCTCAAGGATTGCGCGTCCCCTTCAACGGACTCTTCACCGAAGAACCCAGCCGCCCCCAAAGCATCCAAAAAGAATCCAAAAACCTGGGCAATATGGGAATTTTCCTGACCGTTCTAATTGTTGTGTTAACAGCATTTGGATTAGGGTTTGTGGCTGTGAAACACCTACTGCCCAGCCGATAGAGATTTTTGAGCTTATTTCGCAACAACTCTAATACAAAGCATAATGAGGTTCCTCGACAATATTTTCTGAAGCGATATAGGCTCATACTTGCCATATTTCCACGATTCTCATTACGAAGAAGGCACTCACACGCTCCAGTCTACGATCGCCAAACTTGGCACTTGCTCAAAATCTTTTTGATTACGGGTAACGACTGTCCCTTGAACGGAGATGGCGATCGCTGCAATTTTCAGATCTTGCGAACTTATGCGGATTTTTTGAAATTTTAGTTCTTCATAACAGGCAGAAGCATCTTGGCTAAATTCAAGAAAATTATCGAATCTTCGTAACCAAATTAGGGTCTCTCCTAATCTCGTGTAAGCAATCACCATGTCGGCAGGTAATTTAGCTTGTCGAATCACATTTAGCCGTCCTCGCAATTGCTCTTCGACAGTGATCAAAGTGGTAGTCAGTTCACTGGGGGCAGTTTCCAGGATCTTTAACGTCACCAAGGGATGTCTGCGTTGCCAGAGCGAAAGATGGTCTGTATCCAAAATGCAGAGAGTCATGCAGCGGAATTGTCTTGTATGTTTGATTCTGCGATGTCAGACTCTTGATACTCGGCTTCTAGCTCTGCATCTAATTCTTCGCGATAAATAGCGATCGCCGCTGTAAAGTCGTCCCATTGAGGATCATCAGCAAACATCCCTGCGAAATCACGCCAAGGATTAGCTTGCTCATCGCTTTGCTGTTGCTGTGCCTTTTGGGATGACCGAAAACATAAATACTCGGCAAAGTTAGTCAGTTCGACTAAAGCCTGCTCTGGCAGAACGTTGAGCATTGCCATGAGCTTTTGTCTATCTGCTTTGGCAATATATGCCTCCGGTTTTTGCATGTTGAGCTTTCCTTTCCTTTCCTTTGAATTCTAGCGAATTTCATCACCCATGCTCCGCTTCAAAATTAACTCGTTCCCGATCGCTCAGAAGGTAGGGTTCTTGAATAAACCCAGCTTCTACACCCTCCTACTTCTCGATCGCCCCTCCACAAGAACTCCCAGCCCCAGCCGTACAGCCAAAACAATGCCGCCCCACCTCAATTTGCCGCTGAGCCAATTGCTCCAGGCTAAAGTCTCGAACGTGGGGACGGGCAGGCTGTTGCACTTCAGGCTGTTGCACCTCTAGATCCAACATTTGGTTAAAATCGCAGTCAAACAACCGTCCATCCCAAGAGACCGACAGCGTGTTTCGACACATCACGCCTTCGACAGTGCCGGGGTTAAACGCATTGACCAGGCGCTCCATATAGCCTTGCAGATTATTCGATTGCTCCAGCCATTCCAAAAACCGAGAGATGGGCATGTTGTTGAGCGCAATTAGGCGATCGAACGTCACACCGTAATTTTTCTCAAGTCCCGTCTGCCATTCCTGCTGCATCTTGCTCTGATTCCCCGCCAAAAAAGCCCCCACAGGATTCGACATTAAAGTTAGCCGCCGCTTCAGATCACCCTTGCCATAGCCTGCCGCATTCAGACGTTTCAGCGCTTCAATTGATTTCTCAAACGTGCCATCGCCTCGCTGAGTATCAGTGTTCAACTTCCGATAGTGAGGCAACGAACACACGACTTCTACTCCGCGTTCTGCAAACCATTCAGGCAGATCTTGCATAGTCGGTAACAGCAGCACGGTCAGATTACAGCGATCGATCACCTGCTTCCCTCGCGCCACACATTGATCCACCAAATAGCGAAAATGGGGATTCAGTTCAGGTGCACCGCCCGTAATATCGACCGTGTGGGCAGTCGTTTGGTCGAGCGCCCGCAAACAAGCGTCGATCGTGTCTCGATCCATGTTTTCCTTGCGATCGGGCCCTGCATCGACATGACAATGACGGCAAGTCATGTTGCAAAGTTTGCCAATGTTAATTTGAAAGATTTCTAACGCAGCAGGCTGAAAGCTTTCAAATCCATGATGAGCGATCGCAGCAGCAAAGTCGCCATTGTGAGGCGTATGAGATAAATCGATCGCGTTGAGCGTGTCGATCTCGTACTGAGGAGATGCTAGGGGCGATCGTCGTTGATGTAAAGAAGTCGTTGGCTTTGCCCCTGCCGCCACACTATTTAGATCCATTGATTCAATCACTTTTTCAGCCATTTCTTCAGCCTGTGTTGCTTCAAACATTCCCAACCTTTCTCCGCTCTTTCTATTCCTGAATTACATGCTTAACTTTTTAACCTGATCAATCATCTGCATCCCATGCACCAGGGAAGACCCGCCCCGAATTGCCGTTGCCACATGCACCGCCTCTGTCATTTGCTCTAAATCAGAACCCTGCTGCAAACACTCCTTGCTATACGCCTCAATGCAATAAGGGCACTGCACCGTATGAGAAACCGCCAGCGCAATCAATGCCTTCTCGCGCATCGACAGCGCCCCATCAGCAAAGACGGCTCCATAATAAGCAAAAAACTTTTCTGCTAGTTCCGGCTGTCCCTCCGAAATTTGGCTAAAGTGCGCTAAGTGTTCCGGCTTATAATACTCATCCATTTCTGTTAGTCCTCATCTGCCATTCTTTAAATCAGGGAAACTTCAGCAATTTATCCTTAAACGCGATCGCCTCTCAATTAGTCTAAAGACTTTCTTCAGGCTATTTGCGTTGGCTGAAATATTTCTGAGAAGATGCTGAGAAGGGGGCGATCGCTTTAGAATAGGTAATCGAACTGTAAAGAAATGTATAGGGTCGGCATGGCAGATCATTTAATTCGGGCAATGGCAGCAGACGGCGGTATTCGGGCGGTTGGAGTCATCACCACGCGGCTCACCGAAGAAGCTAGACAGCGGCACAATCTCTCCTACGTTGCCACCGCAGCACTAGGGCGAACCATGACTGCGGCGCTGCTGCTCGTCTCCAGCATGAAGCGGGCAGAATCGCGGGTAAACCTCCGCATCCGAGGCGACGGACCTTTAGGCGGCGTGATGGTCGATGCCGGACTGGATGGAACTGTGCGAGGCTACGTCGATCATCCAGAAGTTGAACTGCCGCCCAATGCAAAGGGCAAACTTGACGTGGGAGGGGCGATCGGGGAAGGATTCCTATACGTGGTGCGAGACGTGGGCTTCGAGTTCCCCTACTCCAGCACTGTAGAGCTAGTTTCTGGAGAAATTGGCGATGATGTAGCACACTACCTGGTTAGTTCTGAGCAAACGCCCTCAGCCCTATTAGTCGGCGTATTCGTTGGGGCGGAGGGCGTGACTGCATCGGGTGGCATACTTCTCCAAGTCCTGCCCAAGGCTGCCAGAGACGAAGCCTTAGTTGAGTTACTAGAATCACGGGTGGCTTCAATGGCAGGCTTTACGCCTCTTCTGCAAGCGGGTAAAACTCTCCCCCAAATTTTTGGAGAACTGATGGGCGATATGGGGCTGAACATTCTGCCTGAGACCCAACTTCTTCGCTTTCACTGCGGCTGCACCTTCGATCGCGTTCTTGGGGCACTCAAAATTTTAGGCGAGGCAGAGCTACAGGACATGATCCTCAAAGATGAAGGGGCGGAGGCGACGTGTCATTTCTGCAACGCCGTTTATAAGGCAGATGGTCAACAGTTAGCGCAGTTAATTGAAGAGTTGCATGGAGAGCAAGCTGAAGCATAGGTTTTTACGCAAGTTTAAGTCGTTAAAATTGGAAACATGATAATTGATATAGCAATCCTAAATCGTTGGCGAGACTTTAGTAGACTGTATGGAGCGAAGCAGAGTACACCAAATCTTTAGTAATGGTGCATTCCACTTCGTTTCATGCACCCTATAGGCTTCCGCATAAATCAAATAGGATTGCTATA
>JBBRCV010000238.1:0-8485 GCA_038204505.1 Elainellales cyanobacterium | reverse complement strand
GCAAAATTTCATGGAGTACGCCCTAGAGTTTGTGCGAGACATCGCCAGAAATCAACTGGGTGAAAAGGAATATCGCCCCTGGTTGCCGTTCATTGGCACCTTATTCCTCTTCATTTTTGTCTCAAACTGGTCAGGAGCGCTGATTCCCTGGCGGTTAATTAAACTGCCAGCAGGTGAGCTTGCAGCGCCCACTGGCGATATCAACACCACTGTGGCGTTGGCACTCTTAACTTCTTTGGCGTACTTCTACGCTGGATTCCGCAAGAGAGGACTTGGATACTTTGCCAAGTACATTGAGCCAACTCCTATTTTGTTGCCGATCGCCATTCTCGAAGATTTCACCAAGACCCTCTCGCTCAGTTTCCGACTTTTTGGAAATATTCTGGCAGACGAGTTGGTCGTGGCTGTGCTGGTTCTGTTGGTGCCCTTGATTGTACCCATTCCAGTCATGCTGCTAGGTTTGTTCACCAGTGCCATTCAGGCGCTTGTGTTTGCGACTCTAGCTGGCGCATACATCCACGAAGCACTCGAAGGGCACGGTGATGAAGCCCATGAGTAACATGAGTTGCTCACATAAAACTCGGAGCGGTTCACGGTTCCTATCGGAATAGTGACCATCCGGTAAAGCGTAGTTAATACGCAAACAATTGATTGTTCTAATCAATTTTCCCTGTAATTTTTGTACAACCCGAAAGGAAAAAATCATGGATCCAATAGTTGCTGCTGCTTCCGTTATTGCTGCCGCCTTGGCAATTGGTCTAGCTGCGATCGGCCCTGGTATTGGTCAAGGTAACGCATCCGGTAGCGCGGTTGAAGGGATTGCCCGTCAGCCTGAAGCTGAAGGTAAGATTCGCGGTACGCTCTTGTTGACCTTGGCGTTCATGGAATCTTTGACCATCTACGGTTTGGTCATTGCTTTGGTGCTTCTGTTCGCCAACCCCTTCGCGTAGGAAGAGTTTTGCATCGGGGATAGAATCTGTCCCCGGTCAAAGCATAGGAAGATATGAAACAAGAGATAGTAACTGTGAGAGGCGCGATCGCCCAGGAGGCAAGAAATGTTTGATTTTGATGCCACTCTTCCCCTGATGGCGGTGCAGTTTTTGCTGCTGATGGTGGCGCTGAATGCAGTTTTTTACAAGCCCTTAATGAAGTCGTTGGACGATCGTGATGGCTACATCCGGTCTACCCAAACAGGCGCTCAAGAGCGGTTGGCAAACGCCGAGAATTTGGCAAAGCAGTACGAGAAAGAGCTAGCGGATACCCGTCGGCAGTCTCAGTCGGTGATTACCCATGCTCAGGCAGAAGCCCAAAAAATTGCAGCAACTCAAATTGCTGAAGCTCAAAAAGAAGCTCAAATGCAGCGTGAACAAGTGCAGCAAGAGCTAGATCAGCAAAAAGCAGCGGCAATGCAGTCGCTAGAGCAGCAGGTTGATGGTCTTAGCCGTCAGATCTTGGAAAAGCTGTTGGGGTCGCCTGTCGTCAACTAGTTCGGATACAGCTAGTTCGGATACAGCATTAGTTTGGATACAGCAAAGTAACTCGTTAGATGGAAATCATGGGGACGCTCATATTACTAACTGCTGCCGCAGCCGAAGAATCATCGGGCTTTGGGCTTAATTTCAATATTTTAGAAACCAATCTGATCAATCTGGCGATCGTGGTTGGAGTTGTGGTTTACTTAGCTCGTAATTTTTTGAGCAAAACCCTGAGTGAGCGGCGATCGCAAATCGAAATTGCTATTGCAGATGCCGAAAAACGCAAGAAGGAAGCCTCTGCCGCCCTTGCTAACCAACAGCAAAAGCTGGCACAGGCTAAAACCGAAGCCACGCGCATTAAAACTGATGCCGAAGCCAGCGCCAAGGCTGCCAGAGCAGAAATCATGGCTCAATCTGTTCAAGACATTGAGCGTTTAAAAGCCAACGCCGCTCAAGACCTTAACTCTCAACAGGAAAGAGTCATGACCGAATTGCGCCAGCGCGTCGCCGCTCTAGCAATGGAAAAGGTAGAAGCTCAACTTAAATCTGGACTGAGTGCCGATACTCAAAAGCAACTCGTCGATCGCAGTATTGCCATGATGGGAGGTGCTTCATGAAGTCTGGTTTAGTGGCTACAGAAATTTCCGAGCCTTACGCTCAGGCAATCATGTCCCTTGCTCAATCTAACAACCTGGTAGATCAGATTGGCGAAGACATGGGTGGCATTTTAGGGCTGCTCAAAGATTCTCCTGAGTTCCTTTCTTATGTAGAAAGCCCTCTGATTGGGGTCGAAGCTAAGAAAGCTGTTCTCAACCAAGCGTTCGGCTCTCAGGTTCACCCTTTTACCCTAAAATTTCTTTTGGTGTTGGTCGATCGCGGCAGGATCACTTTTCTGGAAAATATTTGTCAACAATTCCGCGTCCTGTTGCGCCAACTTCAGAAAACCGTTTTGGCAGAAGTCACTTCGACTGTCGAAATTTCTGATGAACAGCGCGAATCAATTCGCCATCAAGTGTTGGCAATGACCCAAGCTTCTCAGGTCGAGTTCGAAACCCGCATCGATCCTGACCTGATTGGCGGTGTCATCATTAAAGTCGGCTCTCAAGTCATTGATGCCAGTCTTCGCTCCCAGCTTCGTCGGATCACCTTGCGCCTCGGTGCGGGTTAACCCAGCCTTCTTTATCCTTAATCTTTTCATTTAAGAGAGTTACCTATGGCAATTAGTATCAGACCGGATGAAATCAGCAGCATTATTCAACAGCAAATTGAGCAGTACGACCAGGGCGTAAAAACTGCCAATGTGGGTACAGTGCTCCAAGTTGGAGACGGCATCGCCCGCATCTACGGTTTGGAAAACGCCATGTCGGGTGAGCTACTCGATTTTGAAGATGGCACGGTTGGCATTGCACTTAACCTGGAAGAAGATAACGTCGGTGCCGTGTTGATGGGTAATGGCTTAGGCATTCAAGAAGGCAGCGCTGTCACCTCTTCTGGCAAAATTGCTTCAATTCCTGTGGGCGATGCCATGATTGGTCGCGTCGTTGATGCGCTGGCTCGTCCCATTGATGGCAAAGGCGAAATCGTCTGTAGCGAAAGCCGCCTGATTGAATCTCCCGCTCCTGGCATTATTGAACGGAAGTCGGTTTACGAACCGATGCAAACTGGGATTACCGCCATCGATGCGATGATTCCCATTGGTCGTGGACAACGAGAACTGATTATTGGCGATCGCCAAACTGGAAAAACGACGATCGCCGTTGACACTATCCTCAATCAAAAAGGCACAGGCGTTATTTGCGTTTATGTGGCGATCGGGCAAAAGACTTCGACCGTTGCTCAAGTTGCTGACGTGCTTCGGGAGAAAGGCGCTCTTGACTACACCATCGTCGTCGCCGCCAACGCTAACGACCCCGCCGCGCTGCAATACTTGGCTCCTTACACAGGCGCAACCCTGGCTGAGTACTTCATGTACAAAGGTCAAGCGACTCTAGTAATTTACGATGACTTATCTAAGCAAGCTCAAGCTTACCGCCAAATGTCTTTGCTGCTCCGTCGTCCACCTGGTCGTGAAGCGTACCCTGGCGACGTGTTCTATCTCCACTCTCGTTTGCTAGAGCGCGCTGCTAAGCTGAGTCCTGAACTGGGCGAAGGTAGCATGACTGCGCTGCCCATTGTGGAAACTCAAGCGGGTGACGTTTCGGCGTACATTCCCACTAACGTTATTTCAATTACAGACGGTCAAATCTTCCTTTCCTCCAACCTTTTCAACTCTGGTCAGCGTCCTGCGGTGAATCCTGGTATTTCGGTATCGCGAGTAGGTTCTGCGGCACAAACCAAAGCCATGAAGCAGGTTGCGGGTAAGGTGAAGCTAGAGTTGGCTCAGTTTGATGAGTTGCAAGCCTTCGCTCAGTTTGCTTCTGACTTGGATAAAACCACTCAGAATCAGTTGGCACGTGGTCAGCGTCTGCGGGAAATTTTGAAGCAGCCCCAGTACTCACCGCTGTCAGTTGCCGAACAAGTGGCGATTATCTACGCTGGCATTAACGGTCATTTAGATGATATTCCTGTCAACCAGATAACGGACTACACGAAGGCACTGCGCGATTATGTCAAGAACAGCAAGCCCAAGTACGGCGAATTGATTGCCAGTGAGAAAAAGCTGGGCGATGAAGCGGAAGCAATTCTGAAAGAAGCGATCGCTGAATCTAAAAAGACCTTCTTAGCATCTGTGTAACCCTGTTAGCTTGTGGGCGATCCTGTGCGATCGCCCATGGCTGCGATCTGAGGAATTAAAACTATGGCAAATCTCAAAGCAATTCGCGATCGTATCGATTCGGTCAAGAATACAAAAAAAATTACAGAAGCAATGCGTTTGGTTGCAGCCGCTAAGGTGCGCCGCGCTCAAGAGCAGGTTACAGCAACTCGTCCATTTGCCGATCGCCTAGCGCAAGTTCTCTATGGCTTGCAAGCTCGGCTTCAGTTTGAAGATGCTAACTTGCCTTTGCTGCGAAAGCGAGAAGTCAAGTCGGTAGGAATTTTGGTAATTTCGGGCGATCGGGGCTTGTGCGGCGGCTATAACAGCAACATCATTAAGCGGGCTGAGACTCGGGCAAATGAACTGAAAGCAGAAGGCATCGGATACAAATTTGTATTGGTTGGACGCAAAGCTACCCAATATTTTCAACGCCGAGATCAGCCTATTAGCGCCTCATTTGTCAACCTAGACCAGGTTCCTTCAGCGGCTGATGCCTCCAAAATTGCTGACGAACTGCTGTCTCTCTTCTTATCGGAGTCTGTCGATCGAGTAGAGCTAATCTACACTAAGTTTGTGTCGTTGGTAAGTTCTCGCCCAGTCGTTCAAACTCTTCTACCTCTGGACCCTCAAGGGTTAGAAGTGGCAGATGACGAAATCTTCCGGCTGACGAGTCGAGGCGGAGTGCTTGCAGTAGAACGAAATAAGGTTGATTCGGGTGCGCCCAAGCCGCTTCCTCAAGACATGATTTTTGAGCAAGATCCCACCCAGATTCTAGATGCGTTGTTACCGTTGTATTTGAATAATCAGCTATTACGGGCGCTACAAGAGTCTTCAGCAAGTGAGTTAGCGGCTCGGATGACAGCTATGAACAACGCCAGCGAAAATGCAAAAGATCTGATTTTGAGTTTGACGTTGACCTATAACAAGGCACGTCAGGCGGCTATTACTCAGGAGATTTTAGAGGTTGTGGGTGGTGCAGAAGCTCAAGCTTAAGAGCTTTTGGGTGACTCATTGAGTCTCACTCAACTATAGAAAACGGCAGGGCAGATTGTTGTCCTGCTTTTTTAATTCCCTTATGCTTTCTCTAAACGGGACAAAGGATATTACGCCGAGAACCGACAGGACAGGAGGCATTGATGGAGATTAAAGAAAGTAACTCAGTTCTCTGTGAAATAATTGCTCAGCAGATTGCCAAAAGTTCTAAGCAAAGAATTACTTTTGCCGAATTTATGGAGCTAGCCCTCTACCATCCACAGCAGGGCTACTACGCCACGAACCAGTCAGGAGCAGGAATTCAAAGTGATTTTTTTACTTCTTCGCATCTAGGTTCTGACTTTGGCGAACTCCTAGCCCAACAATTTGTCCAGATGTGGGAAATCCTAGAGCGCCCAAACCCGTTCACTCTGATCGAGATGGGAGCCGGACAAGGGTTACTCGTCCAAGATATTCTTCGCTATCTTCACAAATACCATTTCGCTTGTTTTGAAGCCCTGCGATACATCATCGTCGAAAAATCGCCAGCTCTAGCAGCGGAACAACAGCGCCGATTTGGAAAGTTTGCTGAATCATGGGGAAGTTTAACCTGGCAAACCTGGGAAGAGATCCCTAGTGATTCGATCGTAGGCTGCTGCTTCTCGAATGAATTAGTCGATGCTTTTCCAGTTCATCGAGTGGTACGAGCAGGGGAAACACTCCAAGAAATCTATATTGGAACTTCTTTTCAGGAAATAATAGGCGAACTCTCTACCTCAAAATTGATGGAATATTTTGACAGAGTTGACGTTAATTTAATGGCTCAAAACTATCCAGAAGGCTATCGTAGTGAGGTTAATTTGCAAGCATTGGATTGGATGGAGACGGTCAGCGATCGCCTCCACCAAGGCTACCTCTTAACGATCGATTATGGCTACTCTGCTCAACGCTATTACAGCCTAACTCGCACTGAGGGAACTTTACAGTGTTACTACCAACACGCGCACCATAGCGATCCATACCTGGCGATCGGGCGACAAGACATTACCACCCATGTCAACTTCACAGCATTGGAACGGTGGGGCGAACAGTTTGGGTTACAGAATATTGGACTAACTCAACAGGGATTATTTCTAATGGCGCTAGGGTTAGGCGATCGCCTTTCCGCCCTCTCCAACTCCGACCAACCTCTACAAGACATTCTCAGTCGCCGCGAATCTCTCCATGCCCTCATGAATCCTATGGGATTGGGCAACTTTGTCGTGTTGATTCAAAGTAAAGGACTAAAAGCAACTCAACAGGATCAGCCTCTTACAGGACTAAGTGCGCCAATGTTTTAAGGAGATTTTTGTTAAAGAATTTATCGCTGATCAGCTTTTGGGGTTGGAGGGAAGGGCGATCGCATTCAAAATCGAGTGCAGAAATTAAGGTGGGGCGCGATCGTTAACAGTCGAACTTAAATCTGAAAATATACGGAAAGTTTCTGTCTAATAAGATTGTTATACGGCTCTAGTTATTGTTAAGGACGTGGTAAAACGGTATCGTGTGGGCATTAGAACTTGTAGAGATATAGCGATGACTTATATTGAAATCTCTGGTTCAGATGAAAATCTAGAAGAGTTGAAGCTTCTCAGCGAAGAAATTTTTCGGGACAATGGAATCCATGCAAAACCTGAGATTTATCACTTCCAGCAAGATAGCATTGAGGCAGAGCAGCTACTGCCAACACTTCAGGTGGTTTTTAGCGGAGTGATAGCAGTTGTTCAAATAATAAATCTTGTAATTAATATTCAAGAGAAAAGAAAAGAATCATCGATTAATAGTGAGATACCACTTCATATTAAAATTAAGGCAAGTAATAGTAGTGAATTAGATCTGAAAATCTTAGGTCAGTTAACAGAAAAAGAAATCAAAGATTATCAGAAATCTGTCCAGAGTTTTGTTAACGATTTTCTATCAGCCGATGATGGAATAGATCTGAAAAACCTAGGAAGTTCGGAAATAGAACACATTAATTCACTGTTCAAAGAATTGAAAATAAAGCTTACTGATATTAGAGTTCTTGTCTCTTCTCCATCACAAAAGGTTGGAAAGTTGACTGTCTTTCCTTCTAGCTTTGATAGTGTTGATTTAATGGAAGCTATTAAAATAGGTGCAGAAGAAACTTTCTACCTGAAAGTAGATGATGTTGAGGGCTGCAAAAATATCTTTTATCTTTTGGAAAGAGAAAATGTTTTAAGCTTTCACGAGGAAAGTACCAACATTCGTATTCTTGAAGTGGGAAATGCATTTGATATATTCGTAGGCTACAGCATAGAGATGCTTTCGTTGTTTGAGAGGGTCGTTAGTAATAAAAGCTTTGATTTGCACAATAGATTTCGAACTGATGAGCAGCATAACTACCAAACTAGAGAAAGGGAGCAGGAGCTTGAAATCTATCGACAACACAATGCTGAGCTATTAGAACTTGCTAAGCTGATGGCAAGCAAGCCAATTAGTATAGAAACCAACACAAAAGCGGAGATTCAGATAATGAGTGGAGACAGACATATTCACACTGGAGGTGGAAACTACATTGAGTCAAATACTGGAGTTTATGTTCAGGGTAATTACATTGATATGAATCAGGATTTGACTCAGGCAGCGGCTCAAATTCAAGACTTGATCGAACAACTAAAAAACGGGGGAATGACAGATGATGTTGCTCAAGAGCAAGTGGCGAAAGACATGGCAACTCAAGCTCAGAAAAATTTGACAGTCAGAGATAAATTGGTGAAGTGGGGGCAATCATTGGGAGATGCAACAGTGAGTGATGTAGTCAAAGGTGCAGTTAAGTTGGCTATTCGTTCAGCAGGTATCCCTTTGCCATAGGCTAAACGAATTGTTGCCGTCGTACAAAAATCATGTTGCAGCGGACAGGATCAAGATTTTAGTGTAGGAAGCAAAGATTACTAGCCGCCGTTGAACATGATCGTTAGCTGGATTCGGCTTGGGGTCATGCCTGTGTCGTGAAGCATCTGTTGGGCACTGGATGCTAAGCTCTACTCAGCAGATTATTAAACAGTGGCACGTATGACTTCTATCACTATTGATATTTCTGACAACCAACTACAAAAGTTGCAAGATTTAGCCAAAGTGCAGAGTGTGTCTCCAGAAGCACTGCTTCGCGCTAGCTTAGAAGATTGGCTCAGTTCGCCAAAGCCTGAATTTAGTAATGCATCTGACTATGTACTGAAAAAAAATGCTGAACTTTATACCCGCTTAGCATGATGCGTTATCTTAC
>JBBRCV010000237.1:0-8582 GCA_038204505.1 Elainellales cyanobacterium | reverse complement strand
AAAAACCAACCATTTTTTTGCTGAGCGTAGAACATATTGTTCCCGTCTACAAAGATTGAAAGGCGGCTCATTGGCGATAAAGACATAGAGGTTTAAGACCTAAAAATTTGAGTAGAAATTTCAATTAGATGAACTTAGATTGAATATTTGCTAAAACAAAATATCCAGTTGAGCGAACGTTGAACCTACTAATTACCTACTAATTTAAGTAAAATAATAATCGAGCCATTCTAGCTTAGTGGGGCTTTACAAATCTAACAATTATCCCTGAATCTATGCCTGATTAATACTTAATTATTAGCCGAGCAAAGGTTCGATAGCACAGGTAAAATGAATTTAAAAGGTAGGCATTATTCTTTGGATTACTTGTTAGATTCAACTTAGATAAGAGCACCAATCACTCCAACTCCCGGCATAGAGTTTGGCATTAACTATTCCCGCTGCTTCTAAAGATAGCAAATTGGCACAGGCGGTCACTCCCGATCCGCAGTAAACCAGGATTTCGTCAGATTGATGAGCTGCCCAACGTTGCTGTTGCAGCGCTTCAGGTAAAAAGTAACCTTCGCTATCAATAATTTCTGTCCAGGGATAATTGAGCGCTCCTGAAATATGTCCTGCTACTGGGTCGATGGGTTCTCGATCGCCCCGGTAGCGATCGCCCTCTCGTGAATCGATCAGCACCACTCCCGGTAAATCTTTTTGCGCTTTGACCTGGTTGATATCCACAACCCAATGCGATCGCACGTTAGGCAGAAACTCTCCGCGCCCCTGGTTCGCCTGTGGAATCTCATTCGTAACTTCATAGCCCGCTGCCTGCCATGCCTTAAACCCACCATCCAGCACCTTCACAGCGTCGTGCCCCAAATAGCGCAGCAGCCACCAGCACCGAGCCGCGATCGCCAGCCCATCGTCGTACACCACTACTGTAGTCGGCTCTTGAGTGTCCCCCGACTCTGGGTTGCCTCCAGAATAGTTGCCTCCAGAAGATATGCCTATGGCGGCAAACTTTTCAGCCAGTTCCACCGGATTAGGCAAGGGATGTCGCCCACCATGCTGACCCGCTGGACTAGATA
Source organism: Elainellales cyanobacterium (assembly GCA_038204505.1). GTDB lineage: Bacteria > Cyanobacteriota > Cyanobacteriia > Elainellales > Elainellaceae > Timaviella. Next base: position 7,509 of record JBBRCV010000237.1, on the reverse strand, counting down.
GATCTTGATTCAAATCAACATAATAAGCGCCCGGAATATGCCCGGATTGATACTGCCGTCGACCTTCCTGAGCATCTGCCAACGAAAACCGACAGTCGAGGATAATCAGGTTAGGTTCTGTGAGATGCTCGTGGAGCCAAGATATAGACACGATAGGAGTAGACATAAGCAGGGGCATTTTACAGAATTACTGGGGCACAGATCGCGGCAGCTTGATATACTTTGCTGGGTAAAGAAGGGGCTGGGTAAAGTATGGCAGGTACAGCATGGTAGCGGTAGCAATTTTGGCGGCGGGCAAGGGCACTCGCATGAAGTCTCGGCTGCCCAAAGTTTTGCATGAGTTGGGGGGGCGATCGCTCCTACAACACGTCCTCAACTGTGCGGCAACGCTTCAGCCCCAACGGCAGCTTGTAGTTGTCGGTTATGGCAGTGACGAGGTGCGGACAGCATTAGCCCAGCATGACCTGACTTTTGTAGAACAGACCGAGCAGCTAGGAACAGGTCACGCGGTTCAGCAAATTATTCCTCACCTGCAAGATTTTGAAGGCGATGTGCTGGTACTGAATGGAGATGTGCCATTGCTGCGTCCTCAGACCCTAAAAGCGCTGCTGCAAACTCACCAAGAACATGGCAATGCCGCTACTATTCTGACGGCACAAATGGCAGAACCCAAAGGCTATGGGCGAGTGTTTTGCGAAGATGGCGATCGCCCGACCCAACGCGTTACCCAAATTATCGAAGACCGAGACTGTACGCCAGAGCAGCGGAAAAATCGGCGGATTAATGCCGGGATTTATTGCTTCCGATGGTCAGAGTTAGCGCGGGTGCTGCCTCAGCTTCAGACCGACAATGATCAACAGGAATATTATTTGACGGATGTGGTTAAGTTCATGTCGCCCGTTATGGCAGTCGATGTTGCCGATGAGCAAGAGATTCTGGGCGTTAACGATCGCCTTCAACTTGCCACTGCCGCCGAAATTTTGCAAACTCGCATCAAGTCCGGCTGGATGGCGGCTGGGGTGACGTTGATCGATCCCCACAGCATCACGATCGACGACACGGTACACATTGAGCCAGATGTAATTATTGAACCTCAGACTCATCTGCGAGGAGAAACAGTGATTGCGACGGGCTGCCGGATTGGACCCGGTAGCCTGGTGGAAAATAGTCAGATTGGTGAGAATGTGATGATTCGGTACTCTGTCATTACAGACAGCGCGGTGCAGGCTAAAACTAGCATTGGTCCTTACGCCCACCTGAGAGGACATGTGGCGGTAGGGCAAGGCTGTCGAGTTGGAAACTTTGTGGAGTTGAAGAATTCTACCTTGGGCGATCGCACCAACGTAGCGCACCTGTCGTACTTGGGCGACACAACCACTGGCACTCAGGTAAATGTGGGCGCAGGCACCATTACGGCAAATTATGACGGGGTGAAGAAGCATAAGACCGTGATTGGCGATCGCACCAAAACAGGCTCAAACAGCGTCTTGGTAGCACCTATTACCATTGGTTCGGATGTTAATATTGCCGCCGGATCGACGGTTACCGAAGACGTTCCTGATCATTGCTTAGTCATTGCCCGCGCCCGCCAAGTTGTGAAACCTGGATGGCGGCTTTCTACAACACCTAAGACCCCTACGGCTCCTGAGTCTCAGCCGGAACTTTAACGGGCGTACTGGGTGGAATTTGTTGCAACGTAATCAGCCGCTCGATCACCGCTTTCACCACAGGAGCCGCTACCGTTCCCCCAAAAGCACTTTCTCCTTGAGGTTCATCAAACACTGCCAGAACAGCATATTTGGGCTTTTCGGCTGGAAAAATACCGACAAAACTGGTAATCCTGGCACCGTCAATATAGCCGCCGTTAGCCGCTGCCTTCTGCGAAGTTCCCGTTTTGCCTGCAATGCGGTAGCCCGGAATTTGTGCCGCTTCCCCAGTTCCCTCAGCAACCACCTCTTCCATCATCTTCAGCACTTCTCTAGTGGTTTGGGATGAAAAGATTTGGCGAGGCTGGGGACGAGTTGGCTCCCATTGGAGTTCACCGTCTGGACTATAAAGCCCTTGCACCACATGAGGAACAATGAGCTTGCCGCCATTGGCGATCGTGCTGTGCAGTTGTAATAGCTTTAACGGGGTCAACGAAAGCCCTTGCCCGAATGCCGTCGTAGCAGGCTCAATGGGCGATTCGGTAAATTGCTGATAGCCCTTACTTTGTCCCGCAGATTCGGCAGGTAGATCAATACCCGTTTCTTTGTCTAGTCCCAATCGCTCTAGCCAGCCGTAGTAAAGTCCTGCTTGCAGCTTATGCATTAAATGCACCATGCCGACGTTGCTAGAGTATTTGAGGATATCGGCAATAGTCAGGGTGCCGCGTCCACCCTGAGATTCAAAGTCGTTGTTTTGAATCGTCCATCCGCCCACGGTAATTGCACCCTCGTCGTAAAACGTATCGGTGGGCTGAGCCGCTCCCGACTCTAAGGCGATCGCCACATTGACTGGCTTAAAGGTCGAACCTGGCTCATACAAATCGCTCAAGACCCAATCTTTGCGACTCTCTGGCGAAGCCTCGTAGTATTTATTAGCATCATAGGACGGCTCCGAAGCCATTGTCAGCAACGACCCATCCTGCACATCCATCACCAGCACCGCACCTCGTTTGGCGCTATATGCCTCAAGCTGCTGCTTCAAAATGGACTGAGAAGCCCTTTGCAATTGGCTGTCTACAGTCAGCTTAAGCCGCTGCTCATCTTTTTTCAAAAAATCTTCCGGTAGATTAATCGGAATAATCGATCCATCGCCCGATCGATTGAGCTGCATTGCGCCCTTGGGACGCTGCAATAGTTTTTCCGACGACAGTTCCACCCCAGCCTGTCCCTGTCGGTCTTGGTTGACGTAACCGACAACGTTGGCGAACAAATCCTGCTGAGGATAAAGTCGCTGCTGTTCTTCAATCAAATCCATGCCATCAAGCTGCAAATGGTTGATGCTGTTAGCGGCATTCTCGGTGAGCAGATCGGCAATACGAACACCTGTTTCGGCAGTGCCAAAGCGTTGCAGTAGCTCGACAGCAGGCTTGTTGACGATAGGAGAAAGAGCCGCCGCGATCGCCTCTTTCTCTTTTTTAAACATGATGGGATGAACAAACAGCGTATAAACCGGGCGATCGATCGCCAACACATCATTAGCGCGATCGACGATGGGACGACGCGGCATGACGGCACTCATCGAAATCATTTGCTGTCCCTTTGCCCGCTCCTGAAGCATAGATGCCTGGAAGATCTGAATTCGCAGGAGGTTCAGAGTCAGCAGCGCCATTCCAAACATCAGCACGCTCCAAACCACGACAAGGCGCGACTTAGAGATAGAGTCGAGAGTATGGGCAGGTCGGCGGACAGGCGATCGGCGTTGATCTGCCCGACGGCGACGAGCACCAAAAGGAGGAAAGGAAAGAGCCATGTTGTTCTAAGTTGTCACTAAGTTATCGCCAATTAGACAAGTCCTAATATCCCAGGGGTTGATTGGGAATAGGTTCAGGGGCGTAGGTTTCGATATCGGGCTGGACGGCAGGGCGAGGGGCAGCAGGTGCCAGAAAAATCATGCTGCTGGGATCAGGAGCCACAAAACCCGCCTTGGGGTCTTCTGCCTGTTGCGCCATTTGATTTTTCAAAACTTCGTTGGTTGCCATTAACTGCTGCTCATGTTTTTGCAGTGCTCCCCACCGCCGATATTCCTGACCCCAGCGCTGCTGAGTAAAAACTGTCCAGCCGTAAATTATTAGTACCGTGCCCATCAGTAACAAGGTCAGGACAGTAGAGCCTTGCTGCACCTTCATCAAAAGCTTTAGCCATGCTGGTACAGGTCGCGGCTGGGGCAGCGTGGCGATCGCTGCTGGGGCGAGAGGTTGCGGCTGCAAGTCAAAAGCATTAGCAGAATCTGGGCGGCGAGGCTCAGCGGGGCGAAGGTTGGGGAGTGTAGAGCTTTTGTAAGCTGTTCTTCGGGGCGATCGCCGATCGGGAATATCTTGTCTGAGAGCCGCCGTCATAATGATTTCGTCCTGCTAATTATAAAAAGTTGCCCCAAACTGGGCGCTGATATTCATGATGAATAGATAAGTTGAAGAACATGCTGATCGTGCTTGTACTCAAAAAAATAGTACTGAAACCGAACGGCTTGAACAGTTCCACAAAGTATAAGGGGGCGAAGAGAAAATATCACATGATTCCGAACAAATTTATGGAGCGTTCTTAAATTGAGGAACGGAATCAATAATAATGACAACAGAGTAGGTCAGCTTTTCTAGACTAGGAACGTGGGCGATGCCATTTACCCACAATTTTGCCTTCTCATTCAGACAATTTTTAACTCAAGCAATTTTTATTTAGGTGAGCTGTGCAGACTCAAACTGTTGAGGTTATTTTGAACCGGGCATTGGCGAATCATAATCTTTCGGAGGCGGAGGGCGTGCTGCTGCTGCGGCAAAAGGAGCGGGGGGCGATCGCCGCCATTCGCCAAACTGCCGACCAACTGCGCCAGCAACAATCCGGCGAACAGGTGACTTACGTAATCAACCGCAACATCAACTTCACCAACATTTGCGAACAACACTGTAGCTTTTGCGCTTTCCGCCGCGACGAGGGTGCAGAAGGAGCCTACTGGTTAGACGAAGCCAAAATTTTAGAAAAAACTACCGATGCCGTCGCCCGCAACGCTACCGAAATCTGTATGCAGGGCGGCTTGCACCCAGGAGCAAAGCTCAACGGCGGTTCTCTGCCCTACTACCTGCGTATAGTCCGCACCATCAAAGAGACGTTTCCTCATCTGCATCTACACGCATTCTCGCCCCAAGAAATAGAATTTATTGCACGGCAAGATGGGCTGAGTTTTTCTGAAGTGATTGATGCCTTTCAAGAAGCTGGAGTTGGCTCCATGCCGGGAACTGCTGCCGAGGTTTTGGATGATGCCGTGCGGCGGGTAATTTGCCCCGAAAAGATTAATACAGAGGTTTGGCTAGATGTAGTAGGGACTGCCCATCGCTTGGGAATGCCGACGACTAGCACCCTGCTATCAGGTCATATTGAAACGCCTGAGCAGCAGATGCGGCATTTAGGGCTGTTGCGATCGCTTCAACAACAATCTTTAGACCAGGGTGATCGCGGCTTTAGCGAATTTATCGTGCTGCCCTTTGTGGGACAGGAAGCTCCTAAACCTTTACGCAGCCGAGTCGGGCGCGATCAGCCAATTTTAGAAGATGCCTTGCTGCTGACGGCGGTGGCTCGGATCTTTTTGGGCAATTGGATTGTCAACCATCAGCCGAGCTGGGTGAAGTTGGGTCTAGCAGGAGCAACAGAAGCGCTGAACTGGGGTTGTAACGATATCGGTGGGACGTTGATGGAGGAACACATCACTACAATGGCGGGCGCAACCGGAGGAACTTGTATGGAGGTGGAAACACTGCGGGCAGCGATCGCAGGAATTGGGCGATCGCCCCGCCAAAGAGACACGCTCTATGGCATTGTTGCCTAGTTTCGCTAGCTGATCGCTCTCGCCAGGTTTCATCAGCAGGTTTAACTTGTGATCTCTTCGGGCTGAAATTGGTGATATTGATCTAGCGTCCAACAGCGATAGTCTGACACAAGGCCCGATTGCACAGACATTATGAGGTAGGAATAGCCTGACCAGGCTAAAAGGCGATCGCTCTCGGATGGCACTGCCGAATGATCGGGGTGAGAGTGATAGATACCCACAATATTAATTTGATGATCGCGGGCGTAGCGTTGGGCGGTGAGAAGATCCTGGGGATCAATCCAGTAGCGATCGCGTTTACCTGTGCCGTGAGGAATGATTGTAGTGAGGTCTGCGCCCACTTCAGGGTTCCAAGCGTTGACGGTTTCCCAAATTTTGATGACTTGTTTGAAGGGGCGATCGGGCGTGAGGTGTCCTAGCAAAAGTCCACAGCATTCTTCGGGGTAGGTGCGGGTAGCGTGGGCGGTGAGGTTTTCGACTTGTTGATTTGACAGTTGAAGAACCATAAAATACTTCTACGTAGAAGATGAGCGCAGCCTCATTAAGACAAAAATGTAGACTTACCCGCAAATTATTCTTCAGGCTTTAAACTGGGCAGAGAATCTGAGGCTAAATCAGGCGTTAAATCTTCGGCGGCATCACCAAAAAACAGTAGACGAACTGCCATAACAGCAAACCCAATTGCCGCGATCGCCTTGACCCAGCGCGTCGGGAAAAATTGAGAAAGACTGTCGCCCAACACAACGCCTAAAAAACTTGCTAGCAAAAGCGCTGCGGTCGAACCCAAAAATACAGCCCGCAGTGAATTAGAACGACCGCTAATGGCGATCGCCGCCAGTTGGCTTTTGTCTCCTAACTCCGAAATAAAAACTGTAACAAAACTCAAACCTAGCAGATTCCAATCCATGCTCTTAGCCTCATAACAACCTTTCCGCCTCTTAGCTTTGCACCACATCCCAAATCAACAAAACCGCCAGCACCAGTAGCAGTCCGCCTGCCGCCACTTCCAGCGTCCGGGGCGGCACTCGTTGAGCCAACCAACGACCCAGCAGTACTCCAATTAGGCTCGTTGCAACTAGCGCCGACCCAGCCCCAGCAAACACAATCCAGGGCGCGTGGGATTGAGCACTCAGCAACAGCGTCGTTACCTGGGTTTTATCACCCAGTTCGGCTAGTAAAATTGTGAAAAAGGTAGAGGCAAATATCCCTAGCTCTTCACGCCATAAGGCTTTTTCCTGGTGGGGAAGGTTTGAAGCCGAATCAAGGGCAGGTTGAGGTAAGCTCTCTGCGCCAGTGGAGGTTGGGGAAATGCTCACGGGTTAGAAAAAAATGGAGTAGTTTTCATATTCTTTTCATTTTATGCTGCATTTGGGAAAGGAAGGTGTATTTGGGAAAGGAAGGCAAGTTCATAGACCAATTTCACGATCGAAGCGAATCATTTCTAGGCTGCGATCGCCATACACGTCTTCAATTTGCTCATGGCAGCAATCGATCGCAAAATCGCTCAGCTCTTCGGGTTGAATGCCAAACATCTCATGAAATGTTGCAGGTTCAACTCGGCAAAACTGAGGGCGATCGGCATAGATTTTGCAGGCGCGATCGGTATGGTCGAAATTAATGCACCAGCCATCGTCACCCACTAAGCCCAAGTATTGCTCCAGTTGAGCCGTGGTTAGATACACATCTAAGTCAGGACGCTCGGATGGCTCTAGATAGCAGCAAGCACCACATTGTTTAACACAGCACCAAGTTGACATGGGAAAGGGGAGAAAGGAGTTTCCTTTAAAAGTGTAAGAGATCAAAGTGAGTGTAAGAGATCAAAGTGTAAGTTGAGTGGAGCACTTAACGGGTAAAATGTGGGGTTAGAGGCTCGCGTCTATATTTATCAAAATTAATCGAATCATCTCTGGGAGGAGCAATGGATTTTCTAACAAACTTTTTGGGTGGAATCAATTTTGAAGCGATCGTGCAGCTCACTTGCTTGGC
>JBBRCV010000236.1:0-8584 GCA_038204505.1 Elainellales cyanobacterium | reverse complement strand
AACCATTAATCGCCATCAATTCAAGAGACAATGGAAATCAGGAATTTAACTTGCCAGAAAAGCAGCGATCATCATGAAAAAGCTCATCAGTGGATTAAGAGACTTTAGAAACACCTATGTTTCCACTCATCTTGAGCTATTTGACCAGCTTTCTGAGGGGCAAAACCCTAGCGTTCTCTTCATCACCTGCTCCGACTCTCGCCTTGCCCCTTCTCTAATGACCAACACCGACCTAGGTGATTTATTCGTCATTCGCAATGCAGGCAACATTATTCCGCCCTTTGGAGCAGCAAACGGTGGCGAAGGAGCTGCGATCGAATACGCCATCCACGCCCTGGGCATTGAACAGATCGTCGTCTGTGGTCACTCTCACTGTGGTGCCATGAAAGGACTTTTGCAAATTGGCAAGCTAGAAGAACAAATGCCCCTCGTTTATGATTGGCTCCGCCACGCCGATGCCACTCGCCGCTTGGTCGCAGATAACTACGCAGATTATGAAGGTGAAGAACTCCTAGAAATTACCATTGCCGAAAATGTTTTAACGCAAATTGAGAATTTGAAGACTTACCCCGTAGTCCGTTCCAAAATCTACCAGGGTAAGCTCCAGATTTACGGCTGGGTTTATTACATTGAAACAGGCGAAGTCCTAGCATACGACCCCGAAACTCGTACCTACATGTCTCCCCAAAGTCAGATCAATTATCAATCAGACACCGCTCACTACACCAAAACTAATGCTCCTCCAGTTTCTTGTGAGTTGCCAGTCGATCCTGATGCAATTAAACCTGAGCCACTACTTCATAACAGTGGAAATGGCAGTGGAAATGGTGATGCCAGTAGGAGTGAAAGCAGTAATGGTAACTACCAACCGCCCATTGAACCGACCTGGATTCCGCATCAAGAAGCCAATGTTTATCGGGGTAGACCCAAGGTTAAGCGGCGGGGACGGTAGTGCGATCGCCACATCATTTTATCTATGTAGTCGCTGCCCAAAGTAACAAGACATCGTACTGTCGAAACACCCTGTCGGCACCCACTAGCATCATATTTTCTGTCTGAGCTTGGGCGATCAACATTCTGTCAAACGGATCTCGATGATAGAGGGGTAAAGCCGCAGCCTTTAGAGCATGAGGAACTGTAATTTCAAGCGATCGCCCTTTGATCTGAATCATCCGGCTAGGAAAATACCGATCAATCGATTCTGGCAGCGGCAATTTCCCGATCGCAACTTTGATGCCAATTTCCCAAACACTAGCAACCGAGATCCATACCTCATTTGTTTCATCCGAAATATGAGTAATGGCTGTCTCGTTTAACCGCTCTGGCTGAGAAAACCACCACAACCAACATTGGTTATCTAGCAAGAGTTTCACGATATGCCTTCAAGTGCAGCCAAAATATCTTCTGGCAATAGAGCGTTAAAATCTTCTGGTACTATAAAACGTCCTCGGTCTTGACCCAGGCTATCCCCTCGGTGGAATGCAGCCTGAAAGGGAACGAGCTTCGCAATGGGAATTCCTTGATCGGCAATAATAATTTCTTCCCCACGTTCGACACGCAATAAAAGCTGTGATAAATCGCTTTCAGCTTGATGAATGTCAACGGTTTCCATAATTTTGATGATATGAATTCTCTCATCGATATTCTATCCCGGTCGAGAAATCTAGTGAGTCTTATTAGGTGGGCGACTTTGCTTTGCAACCTAGCCAGTGCTGACCCCTTCGCCAGAGGTGTTGGGCTATCACCGTCTGAACATCCAAGAACGTCAATTGTTCGCAGACTTCTTTTCAGCCACAGCCATACTTCCCATCACATCTCCTCAGAAATCTACGTAAGTTTCTCTCTAACTCTCCGAAACTGGAAGATATACGAAAGATTTCCTAGTAACCTCTTGCTTATAGGTTATTGGTTGTACAAGTTCTACCTTAATAACCGAATTGAGGGGAGTTAGGTGTACTTTGTCTGTCTAATAAGATCGTTATGCCGCTTCGTTTACGGGTTAGGGTGGTACTTGAAGCGTATCTGCATCTATAGGTTGAAATGAATTCAGCATCTAATGCAAAACTGGATTATCTCTACAAAGAGTATGCAAGACTCAGCGATAAAGCTGAAGAACTTGTTAAAGGCGTTTTTGATGATTTCAAGCTATTTGGAGCAATCGCTGTATTCCTACCTGTTTTGAAACCCGTTCTCGATTTCATTATCCCTACAAATCTTAAGATTGATTCTAGCTTTGTCGTATTTATGGGCTTCATAAGCCTACGGGCTGTTCTGTTCATGATTGGATTCTTAATTTCAGCAAAAGTAGGTTATTTGTTGTATTTCGTTCATAATCTTCAGGCTTATGAAATAAAAATTAAGAAAGAACTCAGTGAATCATCGGACTCAGAGATTTTCAACTTCAACATTGGGAAAGAAGAAGCAAGATTCGCCACCATTTATCGTTTACCGTTCAGAGCAATTTTTATGCTACTGAGTTTAGTTGCTGATCTTGTACCACTTATCATTTTATATTTTTATGTTTCTTCGTATGCATTAATTTACTTATTGTTATCGCTGGTTGGAACAATTATTTATTTGAAAATTACCCAAAAAGTATACCGACAATATTCCGGGAATAAATTTATTTGATCCTATTAGCTCTTCGCAAATCTAAATGGTGATCGGCAGCCTAACAATGCTGTTGCATCGGACTACATAAGGCTGTTGGCATGGATACAAAGAGTATTTGCAGCCGATGAACAGCACCGTTAGGCTGCTTAGTCCTTGGTGAAGGGTATGGTCACAAGGCTATCTTAGGATGCGATCGCCCTATAAACTCTCTTGTGTCGCCCTGATTTCTAAACTAGACGACTAATGTGCTAGATGTCTTAAAGGATTAGTCCTCTGACTCGGGAAGTGTCACTGACCGATTCACTAAGCCATTGACAGCTCACCGATGACTTCCAGGCGATTGAATTTTCCCAGGGTCATGTAGGTTTCAGTGAGGACTTCAGCGATCGCCGGAGTAATCCATCCCATTTGCTTTAGCAGATGAATTGCCACTGCATACTTTGCCCGTTTTGCTCCGTCTTCTACCTTAATCGCCAGTCCTAATCCCTCACCCACGCGCCCAATGCACTGAATCCCTTCCGCACCAGACTTGCTGACCAGTTCCCCTTCAGCCAACCGCATCAACTCTGTATCAAACTGTCCTTCGCCTGCAACCATAGCCGGATGGTGAGTCATCGCTCGCACAATCCGTTCCATGTCTAAGCTGTTGCCCGAAGAAAGCTGGGCATACAGGGTTGCCATTTGACCCAATTGCATATAGTAAGTAGGTGCGCCACAATCGTCATGGGCTGAGATAAACTCATCGGGCGGCATTCGCAAAAGCTCTGCGACCTTGCCTAAAATTAATTGCTGCACCGGATGGTTCCGCTGAAGGTAACTGGTGAGTGGGAAATTGCGTTGCTGACAGACGGCTAGCATTCCAGCATGTTTGCCTGAGCAATTGTACTGTAACGGACTTGCCTTACCTGGAGGTGTGGGGCACTGTAGCGCCGATGGATCAATGTCACATCGCCACAAAATGTTAAATGCCTGTCTAGCTTGCTCAACGTTGCCCTGATGAGAGCTACAAATGATGGCTAAGTCTCGATCTGTTAGCCCGAACCGCTCCAGCGTTCCAGTCGTCGTCACGGCTAGAGCTTGAAAAGGCTTGAGGGCTGAGCGAACGAAGCAGGCAGTTTCGGCACTACCTGCCGTTGTGAGGGTGCGCCCTCGATCGTCTGAGACTATAGCTTGGACGAGATGGGTCGATTCGACAATGCCTTCTCGGAGCAAGCGGACTTTTAATTCTGCGGTGTGTTTTCCCCTAGTCATTCTGAAACTTTTGCATAGTGCTGTATTGGGTACAAAAAATTGCGAGTACAAAAAATTGTGGGTACAAAGAATTGCTACAAAATAATCCACAATGCACCGCCGCCCAGAAGCAGCAGCGCTAAAGCACCAAATGTTTGGGATAAGCGCTTTAAGAGCGATTGAATTTCGTAACTGACGATAAGACGATCGCGCTGCAAGACCTCTTCGGGTTTCGTCCAAACTTGCCCATCATACCAGCCTGACTCTTCATAAAAAATTTCGGCTTTCGAGAGGCGATCGCGCACATACATCCAACCCAAGTACAACCGCACTAGCGCCAACGTCGGCACGATCATCGCTCCAGCCGCTGCACTCAAGGCAAATTGCACAGGATACTTTGCCATTGGAAAGCTTACTGTGGCAACGGGAGCAGAAAAAACCAAGCCCACTCCCCAAAGAATCACAATAGGCTTCCAGTAACCTGCCCCCTTAAGCATTGCCCAGCGGAAAAACCAGGACTCTTGGAGTTCCTGGTATTCGTTGAGAGGCTGTTGCTCGGTTGGAACAGGACAAACAGGCGCAGAAGATTTCATAGTGGAGGCAATATTCGAGACCTTGAGGGCTTGGCATCAAATCAGTCGAAGCCCTCTTCTGTACTGTACCTAATACTGAACCTAATCCCTCGCTAGCCGAGGAACTGAGAACCGCATTTTCTCAGCGTGTCCCCAGAATGCTTCTAGGTCATAAAACTCACGTTCTTGGGGCATAAAGATATGGGCAATCACATCGCCATAATCTAAGACAATCCAAGACCCATCGCCTTTGCCTTCACTTCTAACGGGTAGACGATGCAAATCTGTTTCTACTTTATCTTCAATGGAACCAGCGATCGCCCTTACTTGCACACTCGACAGACCCGACATTACTACAAAATACTCTGCCAGGTAAGACACCTCAGATACCTTGAGGATCACAATGTCTACCCCTTTGCGATCATCTGCGCCTTCGGCGATCGTCATTGCCAGTTGGTGGCTAGATGGGTCGGTCATGACTTGGCTACTGCGAGACTCGGATCGGGGGGTTGGGGACGAAAAAGAGTTAGACATCAAGGGGCAGTTTCTCCATTTTTGAGAGGGTTATTACGGACATTGATCTGAGCTAATGAGGCTGAATTCAATAATGAGGCTGAATTTAATCAGGCTAACTGAATGAGGCTAACTAAGAGAACGTAACGCTTCGTGGGCAGAACGGGCAGGGCTAGTCTGTTGTAAGAACCAATTGCGAGTCAACAATACGCGTGGATGAATCAGCCGACGAGATGCAGTTAAGTGCTTAATAGAATCGTCGCATGACATCCACACGGCTCGCTGTAAGTTTTGTCTACTGGTATGCCGCAAAATATTAAGGGCGGGAGTGTTGCCTCGACCTGGCTCAAGGCTATCCGCCAAAAAAACAACGCAGCTTAAGGCACTCATGCCGGGTCTGCCTAATGTGTGATTGGCGATCGCTGACAAAATTTCTGGATCTTGAATACCAAACTGATCTCTAGCGACGATCGCTCCCACATCAGCATGAAGCAAATGAGGAGTCAATTCATCGACTGGATCAAGCGACAAACCCTCGCGGCGCGCCATCTCTAGGAGTAGCTGCGGTTTGAAATACTTTGCCAAGTCATGCATTAGCCCCGCTTGAGCCGCTTTGTCAGTATCGAGAGAATGATCCTTAGCCAAGGCGATCGCCATCTGCTCAACTCTCAGGACGTGCTGCAAACGGGATTCAGGCACGTTATCTGATAACCAGTGCAAAATGTCGTGACGCAATGTTTCTGGATTTTCTCCCATGTAAAGATTGATAAGTGGACGGGAAATAGGATTAAAAATGTGCCTTCATTCTAGATCAATTCCTTATAATTGAGCAGGTTAGAGTGTTACAAATCTTTACCTTGTTGAATAGATAGAGTGATGAACAGCGAAAAGCGATCGCCCTGGGGCGATCGCTTTTCCAATTAGAGATTTAACAGCTACTCAATAGCAAAACTCTACGCTGTCGGGCAAATCGAAAGAATCAGCGAAGGTTGATCAGCCGCTTGTAACTGCACATCGAGCCAGCAAAACTGATTTGGCTCCAAATCAAACAGCTCTAAGCTAAAACTCCCCGCACTCGCACGGTGAGTCGCTGCTTGGCTGTTCTGCGCCCTAAATTCAACTTTGCCTGCGGTCGGGAGTTGCCCCTGGACTCTCACTCGCTTCATCGTCACATCGTACTCAGCCGTTAAATCCAGCATTCCCGCTGCCAGTTGCCATTGGCGTTGAACGGAATTGCGGGTTGAAATTTTCAGAGTCAGTGATTCCATGATTTCGCGGGCAGCGATCAGTGACAACGCCATCTGTTGAGGGGCGGTTGCAGAATCATAGTTGATTGGGAAGCTAGCACCAGGGGCACTTTTAAGAGGGGGGGCGATCGCGCCACCGCGAACTGGAGAGGCGATGACAAACCCCGCCAGTTGGTTCAGCGCCGCATCCTGCCCAGGAAATAGCAATTCCACCGCCTTAACCAACTTTGCGCCTTCTTGCAGCGAGGACTGCATGACAGCTTGGCACTGTCTAAACAATTGAGCTAGAACGTTCTCTGGCATCGGCACAGGCAAGTTAAGGCTCTGTAGTTGCGTCGCCCAGGCTGGAACTCTCTCAGGAATGGCAACCAGCTCAGAATCATACTCGTAACCCTCAGTCTCCCAGGGAAAAACTGGAGGCTTCAGCTCAAGCTCGGCACGAATCCGACGCTTTAAAAGTGAATGAAAACGGTCTTGCACAGCAGGTGTCTCTCCGGGTTCAAAAAAAGAAAATTCCTCAACTGGAAAATAACTCGATTCTGGCGAACGGGTCAGCCTGACAGCGACCGATTCAGAATCAAGGGGATCAGGAACAGACTGTAGATCCGCCGCACCAAGCCCATCCGATTCAGTTTTCTGACAATTTAAACTCTTCCCTGATGGCGCTGTAACGTTCAAGTCTGGCTCTTGAGACAGCCAAACTAGAAGGGTTTTAACAGCTTCTGCGTCCTTATTCATGCATTTATGCCTCTGCTCCGGAAACAAAATGGTTACGAATGCAGCAATCTTGTTTCAATCTTTTTATAAACCGAGGTCTGGGTCGCTTCAATCTTGACGGAATCATCACAATTAAAAAACAATCTTACGATATCCTCACTATTCATCCATTGTTGCCCCTGCTCCGGACACAACGTTATTACGAATTTCCCAGGCTTGTTCCAACAGCTTCGACCACTGCTTTTGCAATTGAGTTGGGGTACTGCCCAAAGTTGTGGCGATCGCCCCATCTGCTAGTCTCTTCTGTTTAAGATGCAAAAGTTCCCGCTGGTGGGATGTCATCTTGTCCTGAAAAAGCTTCCACTGCTGCGGTGTCAAACCTAGATTTCGCTCCAAGTCTGCCTCTAGCCACTGATGAACTAACTCCCAATGGTGAGACAGGGCAAACCGAATCAGGTGGTACTTAAATCGCTGTTGCAGGTAATCCCGCTGACGAGAATTTAACCCTAAAATAGCCTCAATTTCATTAGCAGGCAGATCTTGAAGCCGCAGCGAAAAATAGTTGGCACAATCCTGCTGATCGCGCTCTTCTAAATACTGCATTAACTCTGTAATCACCGTATTGCGGAGCGCATCTTCCGAGATCTCCGGTTCTAGCGCCATCATCTGTTCCCGCACCTGCGGTATGGAAGCCATGCTGCGCCCATGTTCCGAATCACCAGAGGAGCCTTCGGCGACTTGCTCCATATCCACCATGGTCTCAGGAGGCTGCTGCTGCGAGTACGTCTGCGCTCGTAGGATAATAAGCTGCTGGCTTCGCCGACCTGCCAACGGAATTCGACGCTTGCCGTATCGCTCGGTGAACGACATATACTCAGCTAATTCCAGCAAAGAGCGAGGGCTATAAGTCGGCAAAAGCTGGGTTTCTCGTCGAAAAGCATTGAGGGATTCAATGTAAAAACCCTGAAGAAAATCCTCAATCAAAGTCAGCCGAGCCTGGTAGCTTGACTGAACTTGGGGCGGCGTGATGTAGCGATACACCACAGCACTGAGTGTACTATGCAGTTCTACTCGACCTCGATGCGAACCGAGCTGATAGTATTCAAGACACTGCTTGAGGCGGTGGCGAGCCAAAGTGTTTAACCAAGCTGCTACCTCGCCAGAATCTTGAATGCGTTTGCTCTCTGAACAAATGCGGGTGACTTCCTCTGCTAAACGAGTCGCCACATCTTTACAGTTGTGCTCAGAAGATCGAGTGGATTGCTTTAGTTCGCTGTACAACAGCTCAAAAATAGCCTCCACGCTTTGTTACAGTCTCCCCCTGATGGTTAATCGCCTACAAACGTAACACAGTCTTATAAAATCACTCACAATCGATAAATCTTTGATGAAACTAACGGTAGTTGCACTTCTGATCAAAAATCTTTCGCTCTCTTCCGCTCTCAGAGGTCTAGACCAAACTGTCTAGACTAGATTATTAGACTAGACTAAATGGAGCCGATGAGCTTTGGCGCTATCCAAAATATAGATGACATGGATATCAATCAGCAAATTCAGATGCTAGTTCAGCAAGCTCCACAGTATGGAGCTTCTTCTAAAGAAGTAGAGGCGATCGCCCCTGCCCTGATTACGGTTGCCGATCGACTTAAACACCCTGAATATTATGTGCTGCAAACCCTGGAGCAAAACTGG
>JBBRCV010000235.1:0-8602 GCA_038204505.1 Elainellales cyanobacterium | reverse complement strand
CATTGCCGCAGCCAACCCTAGCGCAATTACTGATACGATTCTGACCTTTACGATCGCCCCCATGGGCAATATGCCTGTTATTAAAGATTTGGTCGTAGATATGCAGAGCTTTTGGGACAATCTGGAAGCGGTTGATCCCTATGTCAGCACTGAGGCGCGGCAACTCCCCGAACGAGAATTTTTGCAGTCTCCCGAAGAACGCGATCGCCTCAATCAAGTCGGCAACTGCATCCTCTGCGGAGCCTGCTACTCTGAATGCAACGCCCGCGAAGTCGATCCGACCTTCGTTGGACCCCACGCCCTCGCCAAAGCCTACCGCACAGTTGCCGATGCCCGTGACGGACGCACAGAGGAACGCTTAGAGCAATACAGCCAAGGGACGGCAGGCGTATGGGGCTGTACTCGCTGCTCCTTCTGCGATACGGTTTGCCCCATGGAAGTCGCGCCGATGGAACAAATCAGCAAAATTAAGCAAGAAATTCTCGATCGCCAGGATGACCAATCTAGCCTGCCTGTTCGTCATCGCAAGGTGCTAATTGACTTGGTGAAGGAAGGCGGCTGGATTGACGAGCGTAAGTTTGGCATCAGGGTCGTCAGCAACTCGTTACGAGATTTGCGGGGACTGATCAGCATGGGTCCTCTGGGTCTGCGGATGTTGGCGCGGGGCAAGTTCCCCCTGGGTTTTGAGCCTTCGGAAGGCGTGGATGAGGTGCGATCGCTGATTGAAGCGGTGCAAAATTTAGAAGCGCAATCCTCACAAATGCCTAAGCTTTAAGAAGATCTCTCGATCTGAATATACCCGTAGCGCAAGCGTCTCGCTTGCATTGCAGGCAAGATGCCTGCGCTACGCCAGGTACTTTCTTTCGTAGAAGCCGCCGAACAGATTCATTCAGCCTATCCAGAGCAAAAAAATTGCCTGTTCCCCCGCCAAATCTTTCGGGAACCCTAGTCCTAGTTCACCCACTCACGCTGGAACCAGGACATTTAGGGCATGAGCACAAAAACTATTGGAATGCTTTCGTCCTATCCAGGACTTACCCAGGGCGATTGGATGTGGAACCAAACGCCCCATCATTTTGGGGTTTGGGGCAATGTTCAACTTCTAGCTCAAGCCGAGCAGCCCGATTTCCTTCTGTTGTATAACTTCCACGATTTCAAACCTGCGCCCCCTAGAGGCTGGCTGCGACGGTTTCAAAAACCACCCGAACTTTCGCCAGAAGCCGCAAAAGCCAAATTTCGCAGCGTGCCTCAACAGCAAATCGTTTCCCTGGTGCGAGAACCACCCTTTGCCGAAAAGCTGAAGCAAAGAACAGCGGATTATGAACAGTCAAAAGCTCATTGTGGATACGTTTCGGGTCCGGATGATTTGGCTCCTGTGCCAGACTATATGCCTGCTATTTGGTATGTCAATCAGTCTTTTCAACAGCTCGATCGGGGCAATGTACCTGAAAAGGTTCGCTCTTGCTCCTGGGTCACTTCAGGCATCGATCGCACCCATAACCATCGTCAACGGCTAGCGTTCCTCAAGCTGCTTCAAGACAATCGCCTTAATTTTGATTTATATGGGCGCAATCTGCCTGCTGGGTGCAACAGCTTTGGCTCAGTGGCTAACAAATCCCATGCTCTAGCGCCTTACTACTACAATCTGGCGATCGAAAACTATGCCGACAATAGCTGGTACGTCAGCGAAAAGCTGTGGGATGCCTTGCTGTCCTGGTGTCTACCCATTTATTACGGTGGTTCGGCTGCTGATAAGTTGCTGCCACCGGGGAGCTTTCTCAAATTACCGAGCTTGGATGAACAGGGTTTGCAGTACATCCAAGAAGTGACGGCAACGCCCGATGCCTGGTATGCGGCGAAAGATGCGATCGCTGAAGCCCGACAAATTATTTTGCACAAGCTAAATCTGGTCAACTGGCTCTCGGATTTTGTCGGCAAGTTTGATATTTGAAATTCACCGAGTCACAGACTCATTATTCTTTATCCTCAAACGCCATGACTGATGGAATTTACACCCTCGCTAACGACCACGTTTTTGATCAACTAGTCGCTCTGCTAAATAGCATCGAAACAAACGCCAGCAACTTACCCGTGTGCGTCATTGCCTATAACGACAATCTCGATCGCGTTCGGGCAGAAGTCGCCAATCGTCCCAACGTGACGCTAATGGATGACCCCACCATCTTTGCGCGGTGGAGAGAATTTTCAACCCAAGTTTGGGCAACTCATCCCCACGCGCTAGCCACTTGGAAAGGCCAGGGAATTGATGGCGTTTATCGTCTGAGTTGCAATCATCGTTATGCTGCGTTTGATCCAGAGGCTCCTTTCGATCGCTTTATCTACCTCGATGCCGATACCTTGGTGCTCGATTCATTAGACATGATTTTTGAGAGCCTAAACGATCACGATTTTGTTACCTACGATTTTCAGTTCAAAGATCCTTCCCATATCTTCAACTTGACCTCTTCTAAACTATTAGAAATCTTTCCACAAGAGCGGCTGCAAACAGAAATTTTTTGTTCAGGTTGCTATGCCTCCAAGAAGGGCTTATTTTCTCCAGAACAGCTAGAGAATCTTGTCTCTAAGTTGGCAGCAGGCGAGGCAGAAGTGCTTTATTTAAAAGCACCTAATCAATCGGTGCTAAATTACATGACGATGCGATCGGGCGTTACAATTCACAATTTAGCAGTGCATTTGCCCTTAGAAAAACGCACCGGAAATTCAGTCACATCAAAGCACTTTGAATGGCGCGATCGCGTTCTCTATGATCACGGCAAACGGATTACTTATCTGCATTACATTGGTCTATCGAGTCAGTTATTTAGTAAACTTTGCGCGGGTGAGAACGTTAGTTTTCCTTACCGAGAGACATTCTTACACTACCGCTATTTGCATGAACCAGAAAAGCAACCTGTGCTGCCCAATCAGCCTCCTAATCAGCTAGGTCTAACGCGACGAGTGTTGCAAAAATTGGGAATGAACTAGGTCTTTCTCTGCTACGAAATCCTTTACCTTGGCATTAATTATGACTCGCGGAATTTACATTACAGCTAACGATCGCGTTACCGAACAAGCGATCGCTCTGCTTAACAGCATTCGGTTTTACGACTCTGAAATTCCGGTAGTATTGATTCCTTACGATGACGAATATCATGCAGTTGCAGAGCTGCTAGGTCAAAAATATGGCGTTACGGTTTACGAAGATTTAGAGTTTATCGATCGCCTTTCTAACAAACTGCATCAGGTGTTTGGCGATCGTTTTTTTGCCCGTCCTAACCAATTTCGCAAACAAGCCTGCTGGTTTGGACCCTTCGACGAATTTATCTACATCGATACCGACATCGTAGTTTTTGAAAAAATTAGCGATAACCTCAACTATTTGTCCGAATACGATTTCATTTGCTCTGATTACCAACATGCAGGCGGCATCACTAACGTCTTCTCGCCCAAAGTATTTGAAGACGGCATTTTTACCGAAGCCGAATGTCAAGATATTTTTAACGGTGGCTTTTGGGGTTCTAAGAAAAATCGGATCTCCGAAGCAGAACTCTATGATGTCTTTAGCGAATGCGCGGCAAATCCCGAATACTTTGACTTTTCTCAAAAAACCTCGGATCAACCAATCATTAACTATATGATGCTCAAACGGATTCCCAAGCGCTTCAACATTGTCCGTCGCCCCGGTAAAGCTCCTGGTAACTGGGCAGGCACCCCTCACTTCGTCATGGCAGGTCAGGATCGCCTCATCGATCCTAAAACTAACAACCAAACCCTCCAATACCTTCACTGGGCAGGCATGAAAATCCAGCCCGGTTGTTCCTACTGGGAGATTTGGGAGCATTACCGCTACCTCAACGAATCCAAACCCCAGGCAATCATTCCTAAGCAGCCCACTTGGCTACAAAGAGCCACAAAAAAGCTTCTAGCCACCAAACCCTAAGCCTCAAAGAGCCATCAAGACTCTCCTATTTTCCTTTCAGAAAAGGTAGGAGAGTTAACCCATCATTTTCAACAATCCCTGCTGCCCTAACAAAATTTCTCGCAGCAAACTAAAAATTCCGAACCAGATAATCGGTGCAATGTCCACCCCGCCCCAAGGTTGAACGATCTTCCGCATGGGAATCAGCAAAGGCTCTGTTGGAATTGCCACCAAAATAAATGGAAACCGATTCAATTGTGCTTGGGGATACCAAGTCAGGATAATGCGGAAGATGAACAGCAGCATCATTACGCCCAAGAAAATAGCTAAAGCCAGAGAGCCGATCGCAGCAACATCCATAAAAGCTTTGTAAAAATATATCAACCTGTAAATTGTAGATCCGATCGCAAGATCTCAGTCTCCTCAGCAGTCGAGATCTACAAAGAACACACCTTCCAAGCATTGCGCTAGCGTAGGGGTAGACCCCATGTACTAGGACTCAAGAAACAAGACTATGGCGAAGCAGCGATCGCTCTACGTATGCAACGAATGCGGTGCAGAATCTTCTCAATACTTTGGCAGATGCCCCTCCTGCGCCAGTTGGAACTCTCTGGTCGAACAACCCATCGCCCCCGCAGCTACTAACCGGGTTGCCGCGATCGCCCGTGGTGGCAAGTCTCGCGTAGCCGAATCTTCCAGCGCTACCTCGCCCCAACCCATTACCGCCCTCACTCTTACCCAAATTGAAGATTATCCGCTGTCCCGAATCTCATCGGGCTACACCGAGTTCGATCGCGTCTTAGGCGGCGGCATTGTCCCTGGCTCTCTCGTTTTGATTGGCGGCGATCCGGGTATTGGTAAATCGACGCTATTGCTCCAAGTCGCTAACCTTCTAGCAGCGCGCCATCGAACGCTTTATGTCTGTGCCGAGGAATCAGGACAACAGGTAAAATTGCGATCGCAGCGTTTAGGCATTGCCAACGCAGATTCAAAGAAAAAGTCATCTTCAGACAACAACTTAAGTAACAATTTATACTTGCTGCCCGAAACAGACTTAGAAACTATTCTGAGAGAGCTAGAATCACTGCGTCCGCAAGTGGCAGTGATCGACAGTATTCAAGCCCTTTACTTCGCCTCATTAAATTCCTCGCCAGGGTCAGTGGCACAAGTACGAGAATGCACCTCGGCACTGATGCAGGTTGCCAAACGGGAAAGTATTAGCTTGTTTATTGTCGGACATGTGACCAAAGAAGGCGCGATCGCCGGACCCAAAGTTTTAGAACACTTAGTCGATACCGTGCTGTATTTTGAGGGCGATCGCTTTGCCAGCCACCGTTTGCTCCGCTCTGTCAAAAACCGCTTTGGCGCAACCCACGAACTCGGCGTTTTTGAAATGGCAGAGGGCGGACTAGAAGAAGTCACCAATCCATCCGAGCTATTTTTAGGCAACCGCGATGAACAAACCCCCGGTACAGCGACCATTGTGGCGTGTGAAGGAACTCGTCCCTTAGTAGTCGAACTTCAAGCACTCGTCAGCCCCACCAGCTACTCATCACCCCGTCGCTCGACAACCGGAATCGAATATAACAGACTGTTACAAATTCTAGCCGTGTTGGAAAAGCGGGTAGGAATTCCCCTTTCTAAGTTAGATGCCTATGTCTCTGCATCCGGCGGTTTGAATGTGAGTGAACCCGCAGCCGACTTGGGAGTGGCGATCGCTATTGCCGCCAGCTTTCGTGACCGAGTGGTTGACCCTACCACCGTTTTAATTGGAGAGGTGGGATTAGGAGGACAGATTCGCCCTGTCTCCCAAATGGAGTTACGCCTCAAGGAAGCCGCCAAATTAGGCTTTAAACGCGCCATTGTGCCAAGCTCTCAAAGCGTGCCCAGCCTCAATTTAGAGGTTATCCCAGTTTCTAGAGTCGTCGATGCCATTACAGCAGCATTAGGTTCAGGACGGGCTGCCTCAGCCGAAAACGCATCTGAGCAGGAGGCTTAAACCCCTCTTGACAGCGTTCAAAATGTTTGCAAACCTGGTAAAGACTATTACAGCTACTATATAGCGGTCATTTATTCTGTCTCTAGCAGGTCATAATAAGTGCTGCTTATACCTTATAGACCTCTGGAGTCCTATAGCTTAATATCATTGTCTCTTTCTTCTACTAGTCAAGTGTGCAGGAAGACATTAGTTTGTTTTTACTAAGGTTATCCTGCGTAAGTCCAATTAAAAATGTTTTATCACAGGCAAAAACTCATCGATTTTCTAGCAAAGTTTGCATGGGAATGTACTTCCCACAATTCCCACCTTACCTAAATCGGAGTATACTGCCCCAAGTATAGTTCGTTTGTTTAGTCTTAATAATTTAGTAATCTTTTGCCCCATTTTTGGGTGCAGTCCACTGGTCAATAAACTGGACTTTTTTACCCATCTGAAAAGCAAGGAAAAATAGTTCGTGCGCTCACTCAGAATCATCGGGATTTTTCTATCGACCATTGCGGTGTTCCTCGCCCTCAACTGGTTTTTCAACACTCTCATGCCACTCAATCAGCTCAACAGCTTGCAGCCTTCAAGAGGATCGGTTTTAGCTGAGGATACCCTCGGTGCTGCTTTGATGGAATGCCACATGAGCCAAAGTTGGACAACTAGTAGTCCAAGGCTTTTGCTCAACTGCAATGGCAGTGAAGTTGGGGTACAACAAAATCCTGGGAACATTAAAAATCTTTCATCAAAGATGGTGGCTCCGGGTCAAAAGAGGGCGATCGCCGTTAGCGACCCGGTGGTCATGATTGGCAAAGTGGCAACGGGCAAGGACAGTAGCGTTGTTGAAGCAGACTTATTGGCATACGGTAACCGCAGCAGCAATCTCGCGGCTTTACAGGCTAGCGGTGTCTTGCAAATAATCAGTGCAGAAGTGATCGGTCTGCTCGGCATTCTCCTCCTCTTCATTGACTGGCGCGTATCAAGAGCGCGTCGCGTTCGTAGAGCAAGTGAAGCTTGGCAAGTAGAGCAAGCTTATACTGCTTCTGATCATCAGCTTGTAGAGCAACTCTATCAGCGCAAACGCTAGTTTTTTAGATCCACTGAAAACCAGGGCTTTCCACTGAAAGCCCTGGTTTTTTTAAGACCCAGTTTTCTATTGAAACTGAGATGCACCTGGTTAGACTTGATGAAAAGTCTGGGCGGCTAAAGGCAGTCCTTCTTGAGAAACTGGATGATTATGCAGCACCATTGTGGTGTTGGTATTGCACTCAAACCCAATGCGTTCGTAGAAACTCTGTTGATGAGTTGTGACCAAGTAAACCTTCTCCACCCGGTTCACATGGGGATGCATCAACACTGTTTCTACCAATTTGCGCCCTAACCCCGCTCCCTGATAGTCAGGATCAATGACCACATCCCAAATGGTGGCGCGGTAAATACCATCAGATATGGCACGCGAAAAGCCAATCAACCGATCGCCATCCCACGCGGTCACAATCGGGTTGCTGTTAGCAATGGCGATCGCCCAGTCTTTAACACAGCGCTCTTGCGCCCAATGTGCCGTCTTTTGAAACAAAACCTGTAGCTCATGCAAATCAAGCTCGCGGGTGCAAAAATCCTGCGTTTCTTCTCGGTAAAAGCAAAACTGAATGTGACGGCAATCCATATCTTGTAAATCTCCTTAAACCTGCATCCACCCCAAGACCAATAGCTAACTTCATTCCATCTCGTTCAATTCCGTCCTGATTTACCCGCATCATCCCAGAATTTTCTTCAGAGGGGAAGGTGTTGATGTCCCTGATAGTATGGAACTCATAACAATCTGCCCAATAGATCACCCGCTCATAAGTCAACTCTTACGGGTATCTCGAAGCGATCGCCCCTCAAAGACCCAAAGGTATGAACCCTATAAAACGTCGTCGTCCCATTATTTTGTTCCTACTGCTCTTATTCTGGAGCGCCATTTTGGGGATAGGCTTGGCACAGGCAGCCTCGCCCACTGTGGATACCTCTGTGGATGCCTCCAGGGTAGCGCCGACTGGAGCGGCAATAGGAACCGTAGATCCTGTGCCTGCCAACTTTCAGCTTGGGCAAGAAGTTTACCTGGAGAACTGCGCTTCCTGTCATGTGGGGCTGCCCCCGGCAGTTTTGCCCAGCCAAACTTGGCGAGTGCTCATTCAAGAAGCCCAGCACTATGGCGCTATTATCCCTACCATTCAAGAGCCGCTCCGCCAAGCCGCCTGGAACTATATTTCTACCTATTCCCGCCCCCTCAACGAAGGCGAAGAAGTACCCTTCCGCGTAGGAAAATCTCGTTTTTTCAAAGCGCTCCATCCCAAAGTCAATTTTACTGAACCTATCACCCTCAATAGTTGCGCCATTTGTCATCCTGCATCCGCGCAGTTTGACTACCGCAGTCTTAGCCCAAAGTGGAAAGATTCCCCCTAGCTGTAGCTTGTGTGGGAATCCTCACCCTGGATTCTCCCTGCTCATGCTTCATCCCGGTGATACCATAGAGGAGAAATTGTTGGTTCGCAAACTCTTAATATCCATTTGGGAAGTTCTTAGCTACATTTCTAAGAGGTTGCCAGGTCTTAAAGAATTTGCGCCTAGCATTCATCCAACTTCGCCGACCTTTGTGTCTCACTGCTGCCATGCTGAAGAATTTGCTGGGTGATCCCAACGCCCGAAAGCTCAAAAAA
>JBBRCV010000234.1:0-8615 GCA_038204505.1 Elainellales cyanobacterium | reverse complement strand
CTTTGAGCTTCTTTGCGGTGTTCTTATACAACGTCTTGAGCACTTCACTCAGAGCAATCGCGGGTTTTGGTGGCATCAGATTACCTGCTATCTCAATGTCCCCAGTATCTCAGGATCATCTATTTTTGGGAACACTCTTAGTCAACTCTACAAGCTGATGTTATCGACGAAACAAGACTTGGAATGAGCATCAAAACGGCTCAATTCTGTCCAAGTTTTCGCGCCCACTACTCCATCCGCTCCCAAGCCGGGACGAGCAGCTTGAAAAGCCTTAATCGCCGCTTCAGTCTTTGCGCCAAATTCATTATCCACAGCGCCCTTATAAAAGTCGCCATCCTTTAGTGCTTGCTGCACTTTACCCACCAGTGCATTAAAAGCACCTTTTCTTAACACAGGCATACTTGCAGAACCCTCGCAGAGGTAAGCCCAAGTACTAGCGCCGACAATTCCATCAACTTTTAAGAAAGCGAGACATTGGAGATACTGCACCGCAGTCCGAGTTTGCTCGCCAAACAAGCCTGTCATCGGTACTTGTAATGGGAAACGAGACACCGTATCAATTTCCTTAAGTCGGACATTTAGAGCCGTTTGCATTTCAGAAACAATTCGACCGCTAGCGTTGAATTGCACAGTAGGACGCACGGTAGGACATTGAATAGTAGCCATGATAGATTCTCCTTGATTGCTTCTTGTATGGTTTGCGTGGACTGAACTTCCACACCATCTAGATTAGGAAAAATCTTTCTGCAGAACTATTCCTCTCGTGAGTACTCTAGGCGACCCCTTGCGGGTACTCGGAGCGACCCCTTGCGGGTATCTCGCCCTCCTGACTCACAATTACTGTGGCTAAGATATAGTCAAGGCAGTTTGCCCAAACCCAAGTTCCACCCAAACGCAAGTTCCATTCAAGGAGAATTCCTATGTCCGAAGGCTGCCTCCGGGTTGGTCAGGTTGCGCCCGATTTCACCGCAACCGCAGTACACGAGCAACAATTCAAGCTCATCCGACTCTCCGACTATCGCGGCAAGTATGTCGTTCTGTTCTTTTATCCCTTAGACTTCACCTTCGTTTGCCCCACCGAAGTCATGGCATTCAGCGACAGCTACGACAAATTTAAAGACCTCAACGCCGAAATCCTGGGTATTTCAGTAGACAGCGAGTTTTCTCACCTGGCATGGGTGCAAACCGATCGCAAATTAGGTGGCGTTGGCGATCTCACTTATCCCTTAGTGTCCGACATTAAAAAAGAAATTGGCACTGCCTACAACGTCCTCGATCCTGATGCCGGAATTACTCTACGGGGTCTGTTCATCATCGATCGCGAAGGCGTTATTCAGCACGCTACCATTAACAATCTTGGTTTCGGTCGCAGCGTTGATGAAACCCTGCGCGTTCTGCAAGCCATTCGTCATGTCCAGGCTCATCCCGACGAAGTTTGCCCCGTAAACTGGCAACCTGGTGAAAAAACCATGAACCCTGATCCTGTCAAATCTAAGGAGTTTTTCGCGGCGGTTTAAGCGATCTCTTCGAGATACCCACAAGCGATCTCTCCGCGATACCCGCAAAGGGTCGCCCTTCTTCAAGATTCCCGACTTCCTCATTAATGTGAAAGAAATTTAATGTGAAAGAAATCGGGAATCTTTTTGTCTACAAAAAACTGGCAAACTCGAAAGTCAACCAGTTTCAATAACTTGAAAATTATGTCGTTCAAATCAATTTGGAAGAAACCTAATCTGCGCTTCCCAAGGCAGCAAAATAGTTTCTTAGAGACTTCTACAAACGCTAAATCAGCATTTCCAGAAATTTTACTCGTTTCCAGTAAAGTTTACTTCTAAAATAAATTGTAGCAAGAAGCACAGCCCTTTCGTTATAAAACTTTACGCGAGTTCCAAAAGATTTAATAATCTGCGCTAATCGCTCCCTTCTAAGACCAGTCAAATTGCAGTTCTTAAACTTGTGGCTCCTTGGCTCCAACCTTTAAAACCTTGGGAACAAATTCTTCTGTTCTACGTCAATAAACTATCTAACCCGTCAGAACCAAGGCAGAATCATCCCATTGCAAGATGTCATCTCACCTTGGAACTCATAAACTTAATACTGAAGAATTCTTCAACGGCACTATGGCAACACAATCCCCGCTTCCCCTTATCGCCAGCTCCGATCGCCTCGCCACAATCTTCAAAAAAATGAGTTTGTCAGCCAGCGTAGTTTTGCTTGCTAGCAGTGGCATTCTGCCTGCGATCGCCTCCCCCATCTATCAATCCCCATCAAGGCAGTCACCATCAGGTCGCAACGAACCAAACGCCTCTCCCTCTACTCGAACTCCCTCCAACTCCGTTCCTGTTCCGCAGCAAGCCGTCAACGCTCGCTTTAGCTGCCAAACCCAAAACGGCGAACCTACCGTCGTTTACAATCCCCAAAGCCAACCTGGCAAAACCTACCCCTGGGCAAAACCCACTGCTATGGGCGGCGGCTGGACTCCTGAACTACGCTGCACTGAAATTAGCCGCCGTTTAGAAGAATATCGTCCCGCAGGCTTACTAGAAATGCAAACTGCCGTCGAGAACGGCTACAACACAATCTGCGTCACCACCTCCCAAGTGCCCACTTGCCGGATTGTGCTCACCGTCCCTGAAGGCGAAGATCCTTTAGTGATCCGCGATCGCGTTTTTGGTAATCTGACCGTCGCTGACAGCGGGGAACAAACCACCGCAGTGACTACTTTCTCTGGCGACGACAATAACATCATCAACCAAATCGGTGTAGCCGTTGGCGTTGATCTCTCCTCCCTCACCAATCGCCGCTCCAGGTCTTCCGACAGCGTTGACCTCCGCCCCTTCCTCGATCGGGCAGACGGCGGTACAGGAGCTAGATTACGTTAAGAACAGATGCCGCCAATCGGCATTAGTGTGAGGGGCGTGTTAATCATGCCCCTCCTTTTATGCAAACTTGCGAAGGAGTTCTCTAAACGTGATAGTATCCCTGTTGCCGCTTCATAGGTGATCAGGGGCGCTTTTGTTTATTCCTCTCTATCTTTAAATATTCATGCCATCACCGAACTTTCTTCGTCGGACAAAAATTGTTGCAACGATTGGACCTGCCACTAGCAGCCTTGAAGTTCTACGCGATCTGATTGAAGCTGGAGCAACCACCCTACGGCTCAACTTTTCTCATGGCACGCATGATGACCATCAGCGCAGCATTCGCCTCATTCGTCAGGTGTCTTTCGAGCTAAACCAGCCTGTAGGAATTTTGCAGGATCTTCAAGGACCTAAGATTCGCTTGGGCAAGTTTGAGCACGGCTCGATTAATTTGGAAAAAGGCGATCCCTTCATTCTCACTAGCCATCTCATGCCTGGTACTCAAGCAAAGAGCTGCGTTACCTATGAACCCCTCGCCGAAGAAGTCCCCGCAGGTGCAGTCATTCTCTTAGATGATGGACGGGTAGAAATGCGGGTTGAGAAGGTCGATAAAGCTGCCGGAGAACTCCATTGCGAAGTCGTTGTTGGGGGTGTGCTGTCGAACAATAAAGGCGTTAACGTCCCTGGCGTTTATCTATCTGTTAAGGCACTCACTGACAAGGACAAAGAAGACCTGATGTTCGGACTCGATCAAGGAGTCGATTGGGTGGCGCTCAGCTTCGTTCGTAATCCACAAGATATTTTAGAGATCAAAGAACTTATTGCCAGCGCCGGAAAGAACGTTCCAGTGATCGCCAAGATTGAGAAGCATGAGGCGATCGAGCAAATGGAAGCCATCCTTTCCCTGTGCGATGGGGTGATGGTGGCACGCGGCGACTTAGGCGTTGAGCTACCTGCTGAAGATGTCCCGATCCTGCAAAAGCGGCTGATTGCCACGTCTAATCGTCTGGGCATTCCCGTCATTACTGCCACCCAAATGCTCGACAGTATGCTCAGCAATCCTCGCCCCACCCGCGCAGAGATTTCTGATGTAGCCAATGCTATTTTAGATGGCACTGATGCTGTGATGCTCTCTAACGAAACTGCTGTC
Source organism: Elainellales cyanobacterium (assembly GCA_038204505.1). Taxonomy (GTDB): domain Bacteria; phylum Cyanobacteriota; class Cyanobacteriia; order Elainellales; family Elainellaceae; genus Timaviella. The sequence continues at coordinate 4,604 of JBBRCV010000234.1, read as the reverse complement.
GGGAAATTTCCTGTGCAGGCAGTCGAAACCATGGCGCGCATTGCCTGCCGCATGGAACAAGACCCGATTTATAAACGCAAAACCGAAGATATGAGTGGGCGATCGATCCCCAACGCCATTAGTAGCGCCGTCGGACAGATCGCCGAGCAGCTAGGTGCCGCTGCCATTATGACCCTTACCAAGTCTGGTGCAACCGCCCGTAACGTTTCCAAATTCCGCCCTAGCAAACCCATTCTAGCCATTACTCCCCATGTAGACGTGGCGCGTCAGTTGCAGCTTGTTTGGGGTGTCAAACCTCTTCTCGTCCTTAACCTCACCTCTACAGGGCAAACCTTTCAATCTGCCCTCAGCGTGGCACAAGAGAAAGGCTTGCTGAGCCAAGGCGACTTGGTGGTAATGACCGCAGGCACGCTCCAAGGCGTATCAGGCTCTACTGATTTAATTAAGGTAGAAGTGGTTACAGCCGTTCTGGGCAAAGGGCTGGGCATTGGGCAAGGTTCGGTAAGTGGACTTGCCAGAGTGGCTCACACGATCGCGGAATTAGGAACCTTTAATCCGGGCGAAATCCTGGTTGTATCCAAAACTAGCGCCAACCATATTGAAGCGATCCGTAAGTCCGCAGGTATCATCACTGAGGAAAGCAGTCTTACCAGCCATGCCGCTGTCATTGGTCTACGCTTAGGCGTTCCCGTGATTGTGGGCGTTAAAAACGCCACCGAAATTATCCGAGACGGCACCATTCTCACCCTTGATGTGCAGCGAGGCTTAGTTTACTCAGGTACTACCAGCTCTGCCCCAACAGAGACAGCCTTGCTGGTTTAAGCTTGATCCCCCTTCCAACCTCCTAGGAGACAAGCGTGAGTTCTAGAGTTGTGAAAAAAGAAGCGAATCATTTGTACAAAGCTCTTTTGCCGTTGCTGACTGCGGAGAGCAGAATTGCTGATTTAGTTTTGCTGGACTTGGCAAAAATTGTTCAAGTCTGCGGGCGCAGCAATGGCGAAATTAGCTCTAATGAACTGCTGGGATATTTGACTGTTTATGCCTTGATTAAACAAGATTCAGAAAAGCTTAATGCTGCATTGAACTGGGAAGCCTCGGCAGAAAATCGGCTTCAGTCGCAGAAAATGATCCTACAAATTCTTTTGGGTTTGACTGAAAAACAGCCTGATCAATTAATGTTGCCGTCGGTTCTGAACCAATTTGATCAGGAGAAGGGAACGTATTATCTGGATACGGTGGTGAACGCCATTTATAAGTTTGCACAGGTGATGACGAAGGCAGATGGCAATGTGACGCTATCGGAAATAGATTCGTTGGCGATCGCCTGGAAACTTCTCCACACTTACCAGCCTCTCGAAAGCTACGAACAAGGCTTAACAAAATCTGCCGCTCCTCCTAACGCTGCCACAATAGACCCAGCCCAAAGCTACGAAGCCGCGATCGCAGAACTCAATGACCTAATTGGACTCGACAATATTAAAGAAGCCGTCCGCACCTTAGCCAACTTTTTGAAGGTGCAAAAAATTCGGGAAGAACGAGGTATGGCAACTACGCCCGTCTCGCTCCACGCTGTTTTTGGCGGTCCTCCTGGCACTGGAAAGACGACTGTAGCGAGGCTAGTTGGCTCTATCTATAAAGGGCTGGAGTTTTTAGAAAAAGGACAGTTGGTAGAAACCGATCGCGCTGGCATGGTTGCTGGATACGTTGGGCAGACTGCAACTAAGGTCGACGAGTTGGTTAAAACGGCGCTCGATGGCGTACTGTTTATTGACGAAGCCTATGCTCTCAGTCCTAAAGATGGCGGCAGCGATTTTGGACAAGAAGCGATCGATGTCTTGCTGAAACGCATGGAAGATTACCGCGATCGCCTCGTCGTCATTGTTGCGGGTTACACCGATGAAATGACCAACTTTATCGAATCGAATCCCGGCTTAAAATCGCGCTTCAATCGCTACTTTTACTTCAGCGATTACACTCCCGAAGAACTCACCGCCATTTTCAACAAGCTCTGCACTAAGAGCCGCTTTACCCTCACCCCAGAAGCTCAGACTCAGCTACAGACTCTTTTTGAGCGGCTTTATTTGAATCGCGATCGCACCTTTGGCAATGCCCGCCTCGTCCGTAATCTCTTTGAAAAAACCATTGAGCGCCAAGCCAACCGCCTTGCCATCCTTTCCGCTCTGCCCGATGAAGTGCTAACCACTCTCCTGCCCGAAGACATTCCTACTCAGCCGTAAACAGGCAGTATTCCCACTGACTTCCCCCGCCTAAACCCGAATCCATCCGTAGTATCCAGGAAGACCCGCACCTCTCTACAGGCATACACTTGAGCAGAAAAGTATTCTGCCTCGAACTACCTGTAGCCCATATGCCAACCTTACAAGAAGTCTTAAAAGAGAGATACGACGACGCTCCTGGCGGTGCTCAGGGACTTGGAACTCTTAAGAAAGCAAAAACCATTAAAGGGTTTATTGGCTCGTTTGATCAGGTGGATTACTACCGAGTTCGGCTTGCAGGGCGGAGCAGTCTTGCAGTTTCTCTCTCCAAGATGAGCGAAACGGTTACTCTTCGCATTTTGGACAACAAAGGTAATTCAGTTGTTAAAGGCAAACAAACATCCGTTGCTAAAACCCTAGAAGCTGGAACGTACTACGTTCAAGTCAACAGCCGAGCAGGCAAGGGCACAAACTATATGCTCAAAGCATCGGCGATCGCCTCTCCGGGAACTAGTTCAGGTGGCTCCCCTTCTAGCTCTCCTGTCGGTTCCGGTGTGCTCCCTCCCAATGACTTAAAAGACCCTGGCAGTCTCCCTGGCACCGCTTTTGACACGGGCAAACTAGACACGACCAAATCTTATAAAGGCATTGTTGGCAGCGCCGATACGGCTGACTTCTACCAGTTCACGATTGACAAGCCCACTCAGTTTTCCTCAGCTTTGTCAGATGTAGTTGGCGGCGGACTTTCTGCTCAGCTAATCTATGACATCAATGGCAACGGCTTCGTTGATGCAGGAGACGAAATTGGCAATGGTCTTGAGATTAAGAAGTCGCTCGGTGCAGGAACATATTTCTTAGGCGTTAGCTCTGCTTCATCCGATGTTTTTATTACCTACAATCTAAAACTTTCTGGAACGTCTATTACCGGAATTTCTACCGCTACTGACCCGCCAATTGGTCTAGGAAAAGCAACCGACTTAGGCGCAGTCAGCGGTCCTTTAAGCATCAAACAGCTTGTGGGTTCTACTGATTCAACCGACGTTTACAAATTTACTCTAAATGGAATTAGCAATTTTTCAACCCTGCTGAACTCCACACAGAGTACTGGTGATGTCACAATGTCGTTAATCTATGACCAAGATAACAATGGCATTGCCAATCCAGGCGAGATCGTTGGCGGCTATGTTGTAGGAGGAGACTTTATTGGTGGAGTGGTCACGACTGGCTCAGCAGGTGGAGCTGCTCTAGGGATTAATAGAACCTTGGGTGCTGGAACTTATTATCTAGCTGTTACTCAGAAAAAGCTAGTTGATAACACAACTTACGCACTTAATCTCTTTGTTAACAGTACCGTGACGGGAATAACGCCCACCCTTGATCCAGGGCAGACACTAGGAACTGCAAGCAATCTGGGTGAACTCAATCAAACCCTCAAGGCAAAGCAGTTTGTCGGGTCTGTTGATGGCTCCGATGTCTATCGATTTACATTGAGTCAAGAACGGAACATTATCATTTCTTACAATGGTTCTCCAGAATTAGTAGCGCTCAGGCTGGGTATTGACCGAGATAATAATGGATTCTTGAACCCGGTTGAAGATCAAAACGGCGATAAGATTCTAACTTTGAACGAAGATCTGAATAACAATGGAATTCTTGATTCAGGAGAAGATCTGAATAAAGATGGTTACCTTTTGAGAAGTGAAGACTTGAGCTTAAATGGAGTTCTTGACCCTAATGAAGTCTTGGAGCCTCAACTCAGTGGGAATGTTGTTTATTCTCCTCTGCCGCCGTTCTTCGACACAACTACAAAGTTCGATCGCAAGCTCAACGCATTTATGACCAGTGTGCCGACTAATATTTACGCCAAGCTACCCGCAGGAACCTACTTCTTAGAAATTGATCCGCAAGCGAAGTCTGTTGATTTAGGCGATGGGCTAGTCCGCTGGGGCGTTGCTAATGTGCTTTACAATCTGTCGTTTCAACTTGATGGGTAACGGGGCAAGTTGAGGAAGCTATATGAATGGATAAGAGAGAGGCGATCGCCTCTCTTTTTTTGCGCTCAACTCCTCCCTCTCCAACAGAATCTTCTCTCAACACCCCAAGCCCCCACCAGATACGATACTCTTAACGAAGTAAGGATGAAGAAAGCAACACCGCCCCATGACCCAATCTGTCGATTTCCTCGCCCATCTCAACCCTTCCCAACGCCGCGCCGTCGAACATTACTGTGGTCCTTTGCTGGTGGTTGCTGGGGCAGGCTCTGGCAAAACGCGGGCATTGACCTTTCGGATTGCCAACCGGTTGCTGACCCATAAGGTTGATCCAGAGAATATTTTGGCGGTCACTTTCACCAACAAAGCCGCTAAAGAGATGAAGGAGCGGATTGAG
>JBBRCV010000233.1:0-8778 GCA_038204505.1 Elainellales cyanobacterium | reverse complement strand
CCGGTGATATTTTCTACATCCACTCCCGCTTATTGGAACGCGCCACCCATCTCAATGCAGCACGGGGCGGCGGTTCACTCACCGCGTTACCGATTATTGAAACCGAAGCGCAAAACATTTCTGCCTACATTCCCACCAATTTAATCTCGATTACCGATGGGCAAATTTATCTCTCGCCAACGCTGTTTCAAAAAGGTACGTTACCCGCTGTCGATGTCGGCAAGTCGGTTTCGCGGGTGGGCGGGAAAACCCAACTGCCTGCCTATCGTGCGGTTGCAGGCGCGTTGAGATTAGCCTACTCGCAGTTTGAAGAATTGGAAGCGTTCTCCCGGTTTGGCACTCGCTTAGATGATGAAACGCGGCAAACCCTGGAGCGAGGGCAACGGGTGCGGGCGGTACTCAAACAAGTGCAGTATCAGCCAATGCCCGTGGCGGAGCAAATTGCGGTACTCCTGGCAGTGACCACAGGGTTACTGGATGCCTGCGCGATCGACCAAATTGTTGCCGCCGAACGCGCGATCGTCTTGGCAGTGAGAACCCAGATCCCAGAAGTGTGCGATCGCATTCAGCAGGGAGAAGTGCTCAGTGATGCCGATCGCGCGTTGCTCTTAGAGACCGCGAAGACCGCGAAGACCGCGATCGAGCCGCAGCCCCAACCATGACAACTCTCGAAGCTCTACAACACCAAATTGCCACTGCCCAAGACCTCCAAGCGGTTGTCAAAACCATGAAAACGTTGGCGGCGGTCAGCATCCGGCAGTATGAACGAGCGGTCGAATCGCTAGCAGAATATACCCACACGATCGAACTTGGGTTACATGTTGTATTGAACGAAACGGCGATCGCTCCGCTTTCTGCACCCTCCCATACCCGTCACCGCCTCGGCGCGATCGTGTTTGGTTCGGATCAAGGGATGTGTGGTCAATTCAATGAACAGATTGCGACAGAGGCGATCGCCCAGCTTCAGCCGTTAAAACATACAGCCGCCGATTTAACCCTGATCGCCGTTGGGTCACGGGTAATTGCGCCATTAGAAGCAGCAGGATACTCGATCGAGACTTGTTTGCCACTGCCAGGTGCGATCGGCGGTATTGCGTCAATGGTGCAAGAGTTATTGCTACACATTGAAGCATGGCGATCGCAGCAATCGGTCGATCGGATGCTCTTGTTTTACAATCAACCCCACTCTAAGACAGCTTATATCTCGATCATGCGACAACTCTTACCGCTTGATCAAACATGGCTCCAGCACTTGCAGCAACAGCCGTGGGCTTCCCGCACCTTACCCCTGTGGACGATGGAGCGTAGCCAATTGTTTGCTGACTTGATTCGCCAATATTTATTTGTCACCATCTATCGTGCCTTTGCCGAATCGCTTGCCAGTGAAAATGCCAGTCGTTTGGTTGCCATGCAGGTCGCTGAACAAAACATCGAAACGCGGCTAACAGAGTTTAATACTCAATTTCAGCAGCAACGCCAAACGTCGATTACCGACGAAATTCTCGAAATTGTATCCGGGGCTGAGGTCTTAGGAGATTTCCGATAAAGAGCCTATAACCCTTACTATATCTTTGATCTCAGCGTTCGGCTTGTTTTATCTGGGCGAGCGCGTCTTTCACATCGATCGCGCCCATATCCAAACCTTGATGTATTTGAAAGCTCTCCGTCGCCGGACATCTGACGATCTTCCTGACACGCACACAAGGCCCCTTCTGGTCGATTCGTCCCGCGAAAATTTTATGGATCGCCGTATCGGTACGCAAATTTTAGCCGCGGTGATCGCGGTGTATGGTCTCTTTATGACGCCCCTCGGTTGGAGTTGGGCACTGTTCGTTTGGGGCTATGCGCTGGTGTGGTTTCTGGTAAATGACCGCGTAAAACTGCTCGCTTATCAGGTTTTAGTGCCGCGACTATCAAGCCGAAAGAGTTCCACACAGATGGCTTGAATCTCTACGAGTGCATCACGACCAAACTGGAATTGTGATGCATCGGGATTTATTCAGCGCGTTTCTAGGGAGATATGTTGATGAGAGTGAGTTGTCATTGCAGGATGCGAGAGAGTCGTATTTAGGAATGGAATCATCCCTGCTAGAGGCATGGCAACGGTATAAACAATCTGCGAATCGAGTAAGCATTGCTGAAAGTAGGAAGGCTCATCCTCCCTTAGAGCAGATCTCTAGAAACTCCGAAAAGGCAAGCTAGGTAGACGCTCTTAGAGCAGGTCGAAAAGCTTGTTAAAGGTTCGGTGGAAGGGTGGAATCTCCCAGCGGAGCAGTGCTTTAGCAGGGAGAGGATTCAACCTTGCCTCCTATATCTACTGGCACAGATCGAAGAAAAGCTAACAGGTTACTCTCTAGTTTAACCATCCTACTTATCCTAATGGTGATGCTCCGTTCAACTCAGCAGATCGTACACGCCGCCCCGTGCCAGTGCCCTCTGATAGGCTGGACGGGCGTGAATGCGATCGAGGAACTCCATCAGCTGCGGTCGGCTTGCGTCTAGACCTGCCCGCACCGCAGCCGCTTCTAGGGGAAAGCTCATCTGAACATCTGCGGCAGTGAACTCATCACCCACAAACCACAGGCTTTTTCCGAGTTCCGCCTCTAGATAATCCAGGTGCTGAGCGATCTGAGGGGTAATGAACGAGCTTTTGACACTGCCTGAAATGCTCCGAACAATGGGTCGGATGAAAAATGGCATGGGACTTTGCTCAAGGCGATCGAAGACCAGCTTCAACAAGAGCGGGGGCATAGCTGAACCTTCTGCATAATGCAACCAGTAGGTATACCGCAGCCGTTCTGACGTTCCAGGTGGAGGTGCGAGCCGTCCTTCACCATAGCGATCGACTAGGTACTCAGTAATGGCACCTGACTCCGCCAAAACTAACTCTCCGTCGGTGATGATCGGTGACTTGCCCAGCGGATGAACCTGACGGAGTGACGCTGGCGCGAGCATCGTCTTCGAGTCCCGCTCGTAGCGCTTCACCTCATACTCTAAGCCGAGTTCCTCCAACAGCCAGAGTACGCGCTGGGAGCGGGAGTTATTGAGGTGATGGACGATGATCATCAGGTTCTGCTCTCAAAAATATGACAGTTAAGCATCTAAAATTCTTCGCATCTTGCCACAAACTGATTAGATTGCAAATCAGTAGTGTTCTAGACCTGTTGATAGTGGGATTTCTAAAATTGGCAATCGCTGCCTTCTGCGATTTTGAGCCATAGGTCTAGACTACCCTAAACTCCTCCTCCCTCCCTCCAAAACGTATTCGTTTCTTGGGTAGCAAATCAAGGTGAAGCGCGATCGCGCCTCTATTGTTCAGCATCACAAGTTCCTCAGATTTTCCTCCTATGCTGTATTTATGGTCAACTATAAAAGGCTTAAAAAATGAACGTACAATCGAATCCCGTGGACAGAAAAGAAGACCTGGTTGAGATTGAGGTCGTGCCTGCTGAGGTTAAGACTGAAACGAAGACCACCGCTAAAACGGAAGAGTTCAGTATCAATGGTGATGCCCTTGTCGGCAAAGTCAAAGAGTTGCTCCATCAAGGCAATATCCGGCGCATCATTATCAAAAATGAAGAGAGCCGGGTCTTAATTGAAATCCCAATGACGGCTGGGGTTGTGGGCGGCGTTATGAGCGTAGTGTTCTTCCCAGTGATCGCGGCGCTAGGAGCGATCGGGGCACTGGTCGCTCATCTAACAATCGTTGTTGAGAAGAAAGACGAAGAGCCAGAATAGCTAGTGCATGTCCTGGAGAATGAAAGAAATCTTCTACGGGGGTTGCGCAGAGTGGCGATCGCTCCTTCGTTTCTTACCAAGAACCTGTGTGATTTAGGAAGGGCGATAACTCTGGGTCTGACCCGCGCAAAGGGAGGCTACCTTCCACCCGATATCCCTGATGCAGGCGGAATTGCAATAATCGTTCTGCTCCCTCATAGGCAGTGATTTCATCGCCTTGCCAAATGACTTCGACGGTACCTGTGAGATAAAGCAGGTTGCCCTGACCGAAATCCACAAACAGCAGTCCGGCGCGAGGATTCAACTCCAGATTGCCAAAGGTATTAAAAGGTATTAAAGTGACCATTGCCAGAGAAGTCGGGAATGGTCAAGGTCTGATGATCATCAATACGCACAAAGCCAGGTTTACCACCGCGATGGGAAACATCTACGCCCTTGGCTGCACCCGCCGCATTGTCTTGATAGGCTGTTGCAATAAAGAATGTATCCGCTGTCGTAATCATGGTTTCTTCTATTGTTCCCAGCGCTGTGATCTGATGAACTGATTTGGGGAGCGATCGCCCATCCTGATCTAGTTTAAACCTGCGTGCCTGGATGTATTGAGGACAGTTACCAAAGGTTTGTTTCACCCGTACTTCAAAGCTATCTGTATGGGTTCCTGTGACAGTCTCATTGAGGCGATTACGACGACGAGTATGCAGTTCTATGCCAAGTAAACCGATGTTGATGTCATCAGCAAGAATGGATGATAGGGGATCTCCAAACAGAGGTTTAGCGACCACTTGCAAGGTACGATCGCTGGGTGCAGAGAGGCCTGGTGCCCCGACCAAAATGGAAGCCCAATGCATCCGCAGTGCCCACAATCACATAGGGCAGTTGAGCGAAGGAACTGCCTTACGTGATCGGGGAGATAGTCCCGAATCCTTCGTCGCCCTTGCTGATCCATCCGCTCTTGGATTCCGAGGCGGGCTTGAATTGTCAGCTCGCCATGGTGAAAAGGTGATTCGGTTCCTGACCCGCCTGAATTTACCATCTTGCTTTCCCTCCTTTTAAGGGGTGTTGGTTTGCCTATATTCCTGCCATTGGGATGTAACCGGAGAGTTGTTTGACGCGATCGATCCAGGTCAACACATGAGGACAAGGGCTCAGATCAATTTTGCCATCTGTTTACTAGACTTGTTGCGAAATAACAATAAAAACCGCTGAAGCACTTATGCAGTATGGGTTTCGAGAGTTTTTTGTGAAATCGCTGAAAGCTTACCAGGAGGAGGTTTCGAGAGTTTTTGAGCTTATTTCGCAACAACTCTACTGAGCAAGCAAGCGCTATCTTGACTTGGGGTATGGTTCAACTCAGCGGAGTTGGTGACTGCTCCGCTGAGTTGAACCATACCCGTTAAACACTCGGTCGCCAAATTCCTAACGGGTTCGCTCAATAGACAAGACACAGGGTTGGGGGATATCCATTAAATGAGCCACCAGTCGGACGATCTGGTGATAGTCCACTCAAATTCGCCCTATGACTGCATCGCATCCTACTGCATTTCTGAAAGCTGATTTGATTTTTTCACTTTAGCAATCCAGCCTTTGTAGCGATCGAGAATCTCAGAGTAAGGAATAGAACTCTCCGTAATTAGCTCAAACAGAGACGGCGAGAACCGATCGGGGAAAAATTGATGGAGTATCTTTGACAACCGGGCTCGAATCACAAACTCGATCAATAACTTGGAAGAGGATGGAAGAGAGTTATCGCTCAACTCCACCAAAGCGTGAGCATCTGCTTTACGGCGAACTGTGAACTGTGCGATCGCACTTGCCCAATCATCCTCAAACTCGTTTAACAGCTTATCGAAGATTGCGACATCTTCTAGGGCAGCGTTACACCCTTGTCCCAGAGAGGGAGAAGTCGCATGAGCAGCATCCCCCAAAATGAGAACGCGATCGCCGTAATGATAACGATTACAGCGAATGGTCAACGCGCTCGATACGGCTCGATTCATAAATGCCTCTGCCTCTGCTCGCGACATGAGTTGACCGACTTCTGGGAAATGCTCATGAAAAAATTGTAGGACTGCTTCTGATGTTTTCAGATTGACAACTTGAGTATTGCGTCGCGGAAAATAGATTGCCCCGCTCATGCTGCCATCAGCCTGATAGAGCAGCAATACTACAATGCCATCACGAGTTCGCCAAGAATGAACTTTACCGGACTCCAAGTAAGGGGCAGACGCTTGATCGGCATCGGATAAAACGAGCGATTTGTAAACGTTGAGGATGTATTTTTGCTCGATCTCAAACATCTCTGTGTTGAGAAACTGCGATCGTACAGCCGAATGTGCGCCATCTGCACCTATCAAGCGATCGTAGTTCACTGTTAAGTTTGCGTCTGTTGATTTAGACGGTTGGGCTTTAGATTGAAATGCAACTGACTGGTCAGCAAAGTTTACATCAGTGCAGACATGACCGAAATGGAGATTGATGCGGCTCTGGTCGTACTTTGCCATTAGCTGTTGTAGCAGTGTGATCACTAGGTGGGTGCGGTCGAGCGTCAACAGCGATTTCTTTCTAGATGTGACTAGCGTTTTGCCGTTCTGCTGGTGAAAAACAGTGCCATTTGTCTCTAAGCTAATTGCTCTGACAGCGGCTTCTAACCCCTCGATCGGGGCGATCGCACTCATCCCTCGTTCAGTTAAGGTGATGGGGTAGGTTCTGACATTGGAGAACTCAAGGGCACGCGGATCGCCAAGGCGATCGTAGAGGTCAATTTGATAGTGATCGCTGCGTCGCAACAGGTAGTGAGCCAGCAACACACCACTGGGACCAGCACCAATAATTACTATTTTCTCGACCATTATTTCTGTATATGAATGAAAAAGTTTAACTCAATAGATCTCTTCAAATGAACAACTTTTTTCGACTACCCCCCTTAAATTAACCCTTCAGCGCCATCAGTGCTGCTTCTTCCTAGTAAGAGGATACCGTGTGAATCTTACCGCGATCGTTCATTTCAAAGATACTGATGCCCTCGGCTGTAGCATGACGATCTTTTTTAGACACTGCTGGCATTGTCCACTTTACTTGCACAGAATCGTTCGCTTATTCAGAGGCTTTTTGAGTTTTTAATGATGCGATCGCAGTCTAAAGCTAACCTAAAGATTTTAATTTTTGATTGTGGAAAGGTTGTGGAAAGGGCGCTAACCTGAAGAGTACAAGACTAGCTATTTTCTGTTAGAACTATGCCAACTCAACACAAGCATCTAGCGATCGTCATTGGAGGCAGCCTTGCCGGATTGCTGGCGGCGCGGGTGTTAGCTGAACAGTTTGAGCGGGTCTTAATCGTCGATCGCGATCACCTGCCCCTTACACCAGAGCCACGACGCGGTGTGCCTCAATCAGTGCAGCCGCACGTTCTATTCGCTAAGGGTTATAGAATTCTAGAAGAACTCTTTCCAGGGATTGGGAACGCACTTGAAGCTGCTGGAGCCGTTTCGTTTGACTGGGGCAAAGACTTTCTGTGCTTTCAACAGGGAAACTGGATGCCCACGACTGAAACGGCAACAGGAATAGAGTCTTATACTTGCACTCGACCCTTGCTCGAAAGTACAGTGCGCCGGCGTGTAAGTCAGTTACCCAATGTTGAGTTTCTAACAGGACAACGAGTGATCGGGCTGTCTGGCGATCGCACTTTGATTCAGGGCATTAAACTTCGGAATGGAGAGGAATACTCAGCTCAGCTAGTGGTTGATGCTAGTGGTCGAAGCACTCAGATTCCACAATGGCTGCAAGACTTAGGATGCGTGCCACCGACTGCGACTATAGTTGATCCTCAATTGGGCTATGCAACCTGTCGGTATCGTATTCCAGTCGAATTTCAGCCAAAGGGTAAGATTCTGCTGGTTAGCCAAGATCCTCCCAATCAGCCACGACTTGGCTATCTAGCCGCTGTCGAACATCAAGAATGGATTGCCACCTTGGGCGGATATGGACAAGACTATCCGCCAATCGAGGAGCAAGGCTTTCTCAGATTCGCTCAAAGTCTTTCTAATCCAGCTTTTTACAATGCGATTGTGTGGGCAGAGCCTTGCTCTGCAATTCGGGCACACCGAGCGACCGCAAATCGGCTGTATCACTACGAAGACATGCACTTGCCAGACGGGTTCATTGCAATCGGCGATTCAGTGTGTGCGTTGTGTCCAGTGTACGGGCAAGGGATGACAGTCAGCGCCATTTCTGCGGTGCTGCTGTCTTGCTGGCTGAGTCAACCGCATCAGCAAAGATCCAAGGTTCTGAACGGCACCAGTTTTCAAAAACAACTCGCTCATAGCAATGCCTTTCCCTGGTCACTGGCAACCGGATTTGATTCAAAGTTTCCCACGACGAAAGGAGCGATCGCGCCGAATTGGGCCGGAAACTTATTTCAGGGATATGCAGAACGGCTAGCGGCTCTCGCTCAGAAGGATGTGGATGTTCATCTACAATTTCTGGAAATGGCACATATGCTAAAACCTCCGAGCAGTTTGCTCAATCCCCGACTAATGCTGAAAGCATTGTTTTGAATCTGATGAGCGCATAGAATCTCCAAGCCTGCGATCGCATCATTCAAGCGCGAAGAATATCGAACTAAAGAAGCAGTTTAACTGTGCTTTAGCACTAGGATTACAGCAAGCTAGACACCTAGTTAAGATTCTCACAAGCACTAATTTTGAATCCTTTGCTCGTTGCTTGGGGCTAGTGTTTGCTGCGGTAGCAGGAGGCTTTTAAGCTTTGCTTAAGTCAGATGCAAAAGGTGTTCCTGATCAGGTGTGAGATTCTAGTACGCCTTTGTATAGTAATGGAGAAATTTTGGTTGCTAAGGCTGTAACTCCTACAGAGCAGAGCTTATAGCGATTGTTTTGATTAGACGCTTAAATGATCGAACTGTCCCACTATGGACTGTAAACGGGACAGTCGATGCCGAAAAAGCCTGATTTTTCGTTGGTATAGCCTGCTCATTGCCAACAATCCAAGCCTCGAAAATGGGACAGTTGACCTTAACGACCAAAA
>JBBRCV010000232.1:0-8943 GCA_038204505.1 Elainellales cyanobacterium | reverse complement strand
CAGGTGGGTACCTCTGCCTCAATTTAAAGTTTCCGAGTACAAGCTCGGTATACTGCCATTGAAGCTTAGTGGGGTTCCCTTATTCACAAAGCAAGATCAAAAAACTTTGTTGGCAGTCACCAACGCCGCAGTAGAACCTGTTGCCCATTGTAGCGATTGCAGGCGCGATCGCAAGCCCCCAATTTCCCTAATCTTTCTTCCGATACCCAGAAACCCGCACTTCAAAATCCACAAAATCACCTAAATTCAGATCATTCTTGTTCCAACCTAGTCAGCCCACGCCATACTTAGAGACGGTAAGCGTTATCCCAGACCTGAGTCACGATTTTTTAGTCAAATGTGCCGGATATTACGACTCTGGAACAGTATGGTAAGGCAAAAGACAATTGTATTGACCCAAATATTGACTCAAAATTGACAATCAGGTTGTTAGATGAAACTATGCAACAGAGCGAACTGCAAGCGTTAGGGCAACACATTCAGGCAAAGCTACAACAACTCCCCAGTCCCATTCGGCTTCGAATTCGATGTGCCTTTCGAGAAGAAGCGCTGTTAGTGTTAGCAGAACATCTTCTTCATGTTGAACCCTCTCCTCAGCAAGCCTTCACTACCGTTGCAGAGGCGCTGCAAGAGTGTACGCCTGAGCTAATGAAGTCTGGTTTGGTGAGAAGCGGTATTGGCGGCACAAAGTTCTTGCCCGTGCGGATCTATCTGCGAGTTGCAGGATACCAACAGCCCTACGATTCTTTCGTTTTCTCTCTCAAACCCTCAGCGCCGCCTGCTTCAGCAAATCCCCCTATCCCTGCTTTTGTGCCTGCTGCTGCCGTTGCGCCTCCAGAGTCTGCGCTTGCGCCACAAGAACAGATTGAGCCAGAAATTGTCGAAGCTGAACCTGCTCCAGAAGTCGAATCCGTTGCAGAAGTTCCGTTTGCCGCAGAAATTGCACCCATTGTCGAAGTCGAACCTGTTGCAGAAATTGAGCTTACTGAAGAACAAAGTGAACTTTCAGACTACCCGATCGCCACAATTGAACCTGCAACAGAACCTGCGGTTGAACCAAAAATTGTCGAAATGTCGCCGATCGCAGAAGTCGAACCCGTCGCAGAAGTTCCGCTTGTCGAGGAAGTTGCGCCCATTGTCGAAGTCGAACCTGTTGCCGAAGTCGAGCTTGCCGAAGAGCAAAGTGAACTTTCAGACTACCCGATCGCCACAATTGAATCTGTCACAGAATCTGCGCTTGAACCAGAGATTATCGAAGTTGAACCAGAAATTGTTGAACCAGAAATTGTTGAACCAGAAATTGCCGAAGCTGAACCAGAGATTATCGAAGTTGAACCCGTCGCAGAAGTTCCGTTTGCCGCAGAAATCGCCCCTATTGTAAAAGTCGAACCTACCCCAGAAGTCGAGCTTACCGAAGAGCAAAGTGAACTTTCAGACTACCCGATCGCCCAAGAAGCGATCGCAGAATCCCCAACGATCGCCCTCGAAGATCCATTGGTAGAACCTGAAGCGATCGAAGACTTCTTGCCTTTAGAAGAAATCTCGTCCGCCCCAGAAGAAATTACTCTGCTGCAAGAAGTTACAGTTTTGCCAGCGGCGATCGCCCCTTTGGCAGACGATGTTCCTCTCACTCCCGATATTCCTCCCACTCCCGATATTCCTGTCGCAGCCGATATTCCTGTCGCAGCCGATGAAACTAGCTTTACCCAATCCGAAATTCAGGATGAACCTGAGTCAGCTATTGATTTACAGGAAGAGGCGATCGCAGAAGAGCCGAGTCAATCTGCCACCTTTTCTCAACCCATTCCACCTCTCCACAGCAGCCCACTTGACACGCAACCAACCCATCAAGACCTCCTCCCCGAATATTTAGCGCTAATAGATGCTGAATTAACTGACTCTGCAAGTCTTGCTGAGCTAGAAGAGACAGAAACAGTCGATGAACCCGAAATTGTCGAAGTCCTAGACCTGCCAGAACTCGACACGATTCAACCAGAGTCAGCCTTAGCCTCCGAACTCAGAGAACACCTTGAACCCGAAAACCTAGCCACAGACTCTATTCCTCTATCAGATCCTCTATCAGAAGAAATAGTCGCCGCCGAATCAGCGATCGCCGGAAAAAACTCCACAGATGAGCTTCATACTGACTTTAACAACCCAATCTTTGACGACCCAACGACCCCTATCTCCACCGTTTCACTAGTCCCAGAAGAGTCAGTCACTTACCCTCCTAGCCAGCCCGTCCGCGCCCCCCAACTATCTTCATCTGGCATCATGATGGGAACGGCGATCGCGCTCTTTGGTCTTTTAGGAGGGTGGTACATTTTCAGTCGTCCTTGCGTACTAGGCAGCAGTTGCGAACCTTTACAACAGGCACAGCAAATCAGCCAAGCAGCATTTCAAACCGTCCAATCAACCGAGTCGGCGATCGCCATTGCCAAAGCCTACGACGACTTGGGCACCGCCAACAAACTCCTCAAATCCATTCCAAGTTGGTCAGGTCAGTATCAAGCAGCCCAAACTTTGATAGCAGATAACGAGTCCAAAAGTGCTGTCATTGGGCAATTGGTGAGAACCTTAAGAAAAGGCAACGAAGCGGCAAATCGATCGCAAAATCCTCCCCATCCACTTCCCGAATGGCGAGAAATTCAACGACTCTGGCGAGAATCGATCGCCGCCCTCGAAAAAATCCCTAACAACACTGCGATTTATCCCGTCGCCCAGCGTAAAGCCACCGAATACCGTGCCAATCTAGATGGCATCAACAAACGCGTCGTTGTAGAACAACAGGCTCAAGAAGAAGTTGATAACGCCAAAAAAACTGCTCAACTTGCCGAAACCCGAACCGGAATCGCTAACTCAGCCGAGGGTTGGCGGGATGTTTACACCTCCTGGCAAGCTGCCGTTGACCTCTTAAAAAACGTTCCTAAAGGTGCAGCCGCCCGCCTTGAGGCAGAAGAACTGCTGAAAATTTATCAAAGCAAGCTGGCTGCTGCTAGCACTCGTCGGGATCAAGAAAACATTGCAATTAAGGGTTATACCGAGGCGATCGCCCAAGCAGAGCAAGCCCAGAGTTTCCAGCAAAAAAACCAGTGGCAAAATGCGATCGCCACCTGGGAAGGCGCGTTAGCCAATGTTCAGAAAGTATCTCAGGGTACTACTCCTTACACCCAAGCCCAACCTCTCATCGCCACGTATCAAACTGCCTTAACTCAAGCCCAGGGCGGCTTACGAGTTTCAGAAGCCATTCAAGCCGCAAAACCTGCCCTCGATCGCTCTTGTAGCGGTACTCCCAAAGTCTGTCAATACGATGCCGCCCCCACAGCAATTCGAGTGCAAATCACCTACGGTTATGACCAAATGGTTGAAAGCGCCATGACAAGCGCCCAAGCTCAAGGAAACTCCGCTGCTCAAGCGGGCGTGGTCAGCCAGGTCAACACTTTCCTTCAAGAACTTGCGCTCATTAGCCAAACTGCCCAAGTCCCGATCGATTTATACAATGCCAACGGTTCCAAATTTGGTACATACTCCCCCGCAGCATCTGGCTTTATTCCTCAGTAGGCAACTTCAATCAGCTAATTAGGCGATTCCTACAGGATTTTCGTCTTTGCCCCGCCTTCTACAACCTCCCAGCTTTTGACCAAGTTCAGCGCCGAGTGGTACGCCTCCTCTGTCCATTCCCGTTGTTCTTCGGGTGTGTCGAAAGTTTCATCCATCATCAAGCTTAAAGAACCCACCAGACGGTTTAAGCGGTTGCGAATTTCGTAAGAAGCTTGTGCCAGTTCGCTCTGGTCAACCTTTACTTCTGCCTTCTCGGTATCTGTCTTTTCGGTCAGTTGCATCTTACAAAGGTTGGCATAGTAACCCTTCTTTGCCAAAAGTTCCTCATGGGAACCCAGTTCAACGACTCTACCCTGATCCATTACGGCAATCTGATCCGCCTTTTGGACAGTAGAAAGACGATGAGCAATGACTAACGTGGTGCGATCGCGGCTCAAATGATCGATCGCCTCTTGTACTAATCGCTCAGAAACCGTATCCAATGCACTCGTCGCTTCATCAAGAATGAGAATTTCGGGATCTTGCAGCAGGGCACGGGCGATCGCAATCCGTTGACGCTGACCGCCAGAGAGCAATACGCCGCGATCGCCAAGCTGAGTTTCCCAGCCTTGAGGCAGTTGGGTAATAAACTCATAGGCGTTTGCCCGTTTTGCTGCCTCAAAAATTTCTGTATCAGTTGCCTGGGGACAGCCGTAGGCAATGTTATCGCGCACCGATGTGTTGAACAAGAACGTGTCCTGGCTGACAATGCCCATCGATCGCCGCAAACTCCGCGCATCCAATTCTCGTAGGTCAACGCCATCGACCAAAATGCAGCCCTCGGTTGGGTCATAGAAACGCGGCAACAAATCTGCCATCGTAGACTTACCTGCTCCTGAAGAACCCACTAAAGCAAGCGTTGTATTGCGCGGCAAATAAAGATCAACATCATTCAAAACTACTTTTTCGTGACCAGGATACGACAGCGAAATATGGTTAAAGTGAATTCCTTCTTGCAGTGAGGTGTAAGGAATTGCACCCTTACTCATAAACGGCTTGCGATCGCGCTGTAAAAAATCGTTAACAATTTCCAGGCTCGAAGATAGGTTAGCAAGTTGGTTCTGAGCTGAATTGAGTTGCGTAATTAGAGGCAAAGTGCGAAACAAAATAAACAAATACCCTAAAAAAACCGTCGTCAACGACTCGACCTCACCGCTCAAGAAAGCGCGACCCACCAGCACAATGCAGACTAGGGCGATCATCCCAGTCATTTCACTCACAGGTTCCACCAACGCCGAATTCGCCTGAGATTTAAAGTCTGCCTGCTCCCGCGATCGCACTAAATGGCTAACTCGGTTGTACTCCAAATCTTCTGCCGCCGAAGACCGCACCAAGCGCATACCCCCCAACATATCGAGAAAAATGGTTGAGTACTGCTTGGAAATTGCTGATAGCTGCGTGCCATAAGTCTTAGACCGCCCAATCGTGATCTGATTTATTAACACGATGATCCCCATCAATGCAGTCGAGACGATGGTCAGTTGCCAAGAAGTCCACAGCAGTATGCCGACAAACACCAGCGTGGTAATGATCACCGAAATGGCTTTAGCGATCGTCGTGACCGCTCGACCCGCGCGATAAATTTCATTATTGAGATTATTGACAATATTGCCAATACCATTCTTAACAAAGAAGTCCACATCAACGTCTAACAGCAGCCTCAGCCCTTGTTCTTGCAAGCCGCTAGAGAGCGATCGCTTCAGCGCGCCCGAAACCAAAGAATTCGCATAATTCGCCAAATTCTTCAGCAGAATCAGCGTTAAAATTGCCCCTGTCATCAGCGCTAGATTGTACTCTCCTGCACCCTGCTGAAACGGCGCTAACAATCCCTTCAACATCGGCGGAGCGCCCTTCATCGTTATAGGCTGCCCCAAAAAACCCAGCAAAACAGGAATGATCAGCGTCGTCCCAATCCCATTAAACACGGCTCCCGAAAACCCCAGTACCACGCTCAACGTAAACAGCTTGGGGTATTGCCGAGACAGGCTGAAGAGAATCTTTCCAGAAGACATGCAGCAATTCCAGCTAAAGTGAACCGAACCACGAACTAAACCGACCACGAACTAAACCGACCACGAACTAAACCGAACGTAGAATGCCCTAGAATTTGGGCGAAGGAACAAGCTGGTTAATGACAGCCGAAAGCTGATGGGACATGGCATCAATGCTGTAATGTTCAATGCACCGCGATCGCGCTTTTTTGCCTTGGGCGATCGCCACTTCCGGTTCCGCAAAAATCTGCCGAATTGCGATCGCCAACTGCTCTGGCGCACCTGCATCTACCAAATAGCCCGTGTCTCCCAAAATTTCAGGAATGTCGCCCACGCGAGTAGACAAAATCGGCTTCGCCATTGCCATCCCATCCGTCAGCTTTAGGGGAAACTGCGCCTGAGCCGCTGGCGTATCGCGCTGAGGCACCACAATCACATCAGCCGCCGCAATCACTGCTGGCATTTCGTCATAGGGCGTTTTGGGCAGTTTAATCATCCAACGCCCCCACTTTTCCATTAGTTGATTGTCGTAGTCGTCGTAGGGACTGCCGCCCACAATTACCAATCGCAAGTCCGGCTGATTGAGCAAGTCCAGCGCCTCTAAAACATCCTCAACGCCCTTATAAGGACGCGGCGCACCTGGAAACATCAGCACTCGATAATTTGATAGTCCATAGTGGGCTTTTAGGGCTGGCGCATCATATAAGTCTGGGTTGAACAGCGCCACATCTTTGCCATTCGGAACATAAATGCCCCCGAAGCGCTGCTTGAGGAATTGGGTATGAACAGTGACGGTATCAGCACGAGCCACCAGTTTTTCCATCCAGCCTAAGTACAGACGATGGTCAGGATTTCTCAGAACACCGTCGGCTTTAAGGACATCCTTAGCGAGCTGTTTTGGGGTGGGGCGGTACTTCCAACTGTCTCCCCCATGCCAACTCAGTTCCCAATCATCAATATCCAAAATTAGTGGACGACCTTTAGTGAGCTTGCCTAGTAGTGACAATCCAAAGCTAGAAGGTCTGGGCTTGTAGGCGTACAGAATATCGCCGTCTATCTGCTTAAGCAGCGATCGCGCCGACTTAAAAAACTGCGGATAGTGACCGCCAGGAGTCGAAACAATGGATAGATTTGGGGTGGAGGCGACCCTTGCGGTATCTGCGGAGCAGCGCGCCAAATCATCTCCCTGGGGATCATCTGCCTGAGTAAAGCCAAAAATCTTCACCTCACACCCTAATTGGCGTAGCGCCTGAGCCAGTAAAAACGGACGCACAGCTCCGCCCCATCGCCCCGCCCCACTTTTAGAGAGATCGCTAACAATCATCGAAATTTTAGGCGGCGAGATTTTAAGCATCGGAGTTAGAGAATTCACTGTGGGGAATGGGGAGTACGGGTGGAGTCGCCATAGCGTTCCCCGCAACCTGATAATCCTTAACAAAAAATGTGCTAAAAAATGCGTCACTCTCACGAGAATGACGCAACAATTCCGCCCAAAACTTCAAATATTTGTCGGGCTATTAATCCTCTAACTTCAGGCGACCCATTTGGAGATAATCGAACACGCGGTTAATTTGACGGCGTTCTTCATCGGTCATCTGATGATCAGAAAGCATGGCAGATGTAAGCTGGATATGTTCCTGGCGGTTCATTTTCCCCTTCGCCAGGATTTGCTCCACAGCAGGCTTGATGATTCTCAACCGAGTTTTGCCTTGAGCAAGCCGTACCATAAGATCTAATCCTGTGCGCGTGAACTGAGAGAACTAAGGGCTATAGCGATCGCTTTACCCATCATGCCAATAGCCTATTGCTCTTTTGCTACAGAACTAAGAGGAAAATCACGTAAATGAGAATCCATCGTATTCCAGTCCTTTCAGATAACTATATTTTTCTGCTTGTTGACGCTGAGACGGGCACGGCAGCAGTTATAGATCCAGCTATAGCAGAGCCAGTGTTACAACTTTTACAGGAGCTTAAAGTAGAGTTAGTAGCAATTTTTAATACTCATCATCACGGCGATCACGTAGGTGGCAATGCTCAACTTTTGCGGCATTTCCCTGAAGCGATCGCCTATGGCGGAGCAGAAGACCGAGGTCGAATTCCAGGGCAGCAGGTCTTTCTGCAAGAGGGCGATCGCGTCTCTTTTGCCAACCGAGAAGCTCAAGTCTTGTTTGTCCCCGGACATACAAAAGCCCACATTGCCTATTACTTCCCGCCTCCAGAGCCTAATGAACCAGGCGAACTGTTTTGCGGCGATACCTTGTTTGCGGGAGGCTGCGGCAGATTATTTGAAGGCACACCTGCTCAAATGATTGATTCTCTGGGTAAAATTCGCGCTCTGCCTGACTCAACTAGGGTGTGGTGCGCTCATGAGTATACGCTGGGAAATCTGCGCTTTGCAGTCACAGTAGAGGAGGAGAATGAGGTGCTACAAGCGCGGCTAGAGCGAGTGAAGGCAATGCGCCAAAGGTCGGAAGCCACAATTCCTTCTGTGTTAGGCGAAGAAAAAGCGACGAATCCGTTTTTGCGATGGGATCAGCCTGGATTGCAGGCGAGGGTCAAAAGCCAAAATTCAATTCAGACCTTTGGGAGGCTGCGAGGAATGAAGGATGTATTTTGAGTTTTAACTAGTGGTTTGTCTAGCTTCAAACGGTGGTTCACGAAATCAATTCAAAATTAGAAATTCAAAATTCAAAATGGACTGCTCTGGGATAATCATCATTTTGAATTTTGAACTTTGAACCCATCAAATTAAGCTAGACAAACCACTACGCCCCCTAACTCGATGGAAAATCCTTCGCCCGGACTACTCAAGACCAGTCTGCAAGACCTCCACTTCAACCAGGCTCGTAGAAGTCTCAAGCAAACTCTTAACCGCTACTCCCAGCCACTTCCGCGCAAACGCAACGCTGATATTGCGGTACGAGCCGCTCTCAAACGGGATTTGGATGGGCTGACCACGGCGTTAGATAAACTCAACAATTGCTTGATTAAGGTTGCTGTATTTGGGTTGGTGAGCCGAGGGAAATCTGCTGTGGTCAATGCGCTGCTGGGGCAGAAAGTGTTGCAAACAGGCCCTATTAACGGCGTAACGCAGTATCCTCGCTCGGTGTATTGGTCGTGCTGCTCCGCAGATACCGCAAGGGTCGCCAAGGGGCAAGTGCGCGTTGAGCTAATTGATACACCTGGTTTGGATGAGGTCGATGGCGACGTAAGGGCAACGATGGCGCGAGACGTTGCTGATCAAGCGGATTTGATTTTGTTTGTGGTGGCAGGAGACATCACCCGGACAGAGTATCGGGCTTTGGCAGAGTTGCAGGCAACCGATAAGCCATTAATTTTGGTGTTTAACAAA
>JBBRCV010000231.1:0-8997 GCA_038204505.1 Elainellales cyanobacterium | reverse complement strand
TCCACAGACAAACTCATTCGCGGCAAGCTGCTGATTTAAAACACTGTACAGCCGCAACGTCTCAGTTTCATAACGGTTAATCGCATAAGGAATCTGTTCAGGCGCATACTTGCGGAAATGATTCAGTTGCCCAAACATTGGACCAATGCTGCCCATTTGCAACATCAGCCACTCCAGCACTTGAAACCGAGCCTTCGTTTCGGTTGGCAAAAACTTTCCAGTTTTTTCGGCTAAGTAAATTAAAATCGCCCCCGACTCAAAGACCGACAAACCGTTCTCTTGATCGACGATCGCCGGAATTTTGCTATTCGGGTTAATTGCCACAAACTCTGGCGTGAACTGATCACCTTTGCGAATATCGATCACGTGGGAAGTGTAAGGCAATCCCGCTTCTTCCAGCATGATAGAAACTTTGCGCCCGTTAGGAGTGGTAAAAGTGTAGAAATCAATCATGGTTTGGATGAAAAACATCATCTACCACTATAAGACGCTACGGCAAGACGCTACGGGCTGCTAGGCTGATTTGCCTGAACTAGGCTTGAATCACTCTCTGTTTGAACCGTTAAGACTTGGGGCGGCGTTGCATCGGGGGGGTAGATGAGCTGGACATCTACCAGCCTTTGCCCGCCTTTAGGTAGCCTTAATCTGACCAGCGGTTCCCCTTCCTGCCCCCGCTGCTGCACCACATGAACATAGCGGGTTTGCGGAATGCCAAAGTCATTGGTGTAACTAAGGCGAATAGTTCCTCTAAAAAAGATTTGATCGGTAGGCGGCAATCGAAACCGCAACCCATTTTCTAACTGCTCATCCTGAAGAGGAGTTTGTAGCATGATATTGACGGTTTGAGTGGCATCTGTGTTGTTGTACAGAGGCAAAGAGATGTTGTAAAGCACGCCGTAGTTGCCGTTAGCACGGTAAGCCGTGTCAGGATAACGCACTAACATGGGCGCGCTCTGGATCTGTTCAGTGCCAAATGTATTGTGGTCTACGGTGCTAATAACATAGGAAAATTCTTGACCTGGTTTAGGAATGGTCACATGATCAACATGGGCGCTATCGGTTGCCATTGCCGTCCATTGCGAACCCTGAGAAACTCCAGACACTCGCCCGTAGAAAAACCGCAAGTAAGCACGAGCATCGGGCGCAGTGGGACGGCGATCGCGCGGTCCCGATAAGCCACTAGACACCAACAGATTCAGCCATTCTGACAAGCTAGGAACTCGTTCAATCCCACTCGCATTTCGAGGCGCATACATGCTAAGACTGGCAACATAGACCTTGCCACTGCTCGACAGTCGCATTAAAGCCGATCGCCCGTTAACAGCCAGGGGGCGACCGTCAAAAGCAGGTTCTGTAGGCAAAGAAGGCTCGTTCGTTCCACCTAATGCCGTCGCAGACGTGCTAGCCACGCGAATTGCTCTGGGCGCAACGGCAGTGGTAGGTGGGGGTATTAAGTACCCTGATGGCAACGTGCCATCAGTTGGCACCGTTAGCTGCCGCAACGGAATGGGCAAATTCATCAGTAGCTTAGCTTGCTTAGGCGGAATGGTAATTTGCTCAGGCCACTGAGATTGTCGTTGCTCCTGCAAAACCTCAGTTGTAATGCGACTACCGGGTCCTGCAAAAATTGCCCCAGCGGGATTAGCGACATAGTCAGGCAAATCGGTAAACGGCGCATCTTGGCTGAGGTAACTGACCCCCTGCAAAATTTTAATGGTGACAGGCACAGTGCCAGGATTGTAGACCACAACACCCATAAACAGGGTGCGCCTATCATCAGGGTTAATGCCCCGCGCAATGTGATGGGCAAACAGGTCAAACCGCCCTTCAAAGGGAAAGTTTAAGTGTGCAGAAGGTTGGCTCATGCCATCAGGGGGAAACGTAGAGAGCAGAATGCCCTCAGACTGAACCACCTCTGGGCTATTGCTATTAAATACTGGAACGCTATCAAGTTGTCCAGGCAAAGCTCTGACATCTTGAGGACGAACCACTTCCGCTTGACGCTGCGGGATGGCGATCGGCGGCGGCGGTAAAGCAGGTGCAACCAATGGAGCGGCATTGGCTTGAACCGGAGCAACAATTTGGGCGAATGAGAGAAGAGACAGAACCGTTAGCATGTGCAGACTTATCAGAAGCTATTGTCAATGGACTCGTAATCATTAGATAAACTAACTTTTCCCATTAGCTCCCTTTAATCACCAGGGAGTCTTGCCAATGCCACAAAATAGCTTGGCATTAATGGAAGAGTTAGCTTAATTAAGCAGAATGTACACCCAGAAGCATTACTTCATTGACATAACCACTAGCCGAGCAACGTTCAATAAAGCCAAGGGGATTAACCTTGAACTTTCTTGACAAGAAGATACTGCATCACAAGATACCATTAACTCCATCAAGCATCTTGTAAAGGTACTTGAAAGATTGTGTGAAGAGACCACAGCGGCACTAAAACACACACAATCAACACAACAAAAAATACTTAACACAATAAAAAATACTTTTGTCAGAGGTTATAAAAACTGCTCCATCTACTTCTCAAAACAACTGTATGAATGTACGACGGGTAAGCATTCGGAACTCCTGAATGGTGGCGATCGCGTTAGGATCTTTATCTGTTTATAGCGGTTCTTAATCTAGTGGACTACAGTCAACTCCTGACTAGTCAGGGTTTCAGAGATAAGAGTGTACTGCACTCGCCTGAGAACCGCTATATGTTTTGCTCTTTAAGTTCAAGGACGCAAGCTGCCAGGTTTTGCTGATCTGTCCGCAGGTCTATAGAAAGTTGAGGAAGTCAGGTTAGATCTAGCAATCCTCGTGATAAGAAATCCTAAAATTGTGTTATCTTGGCTTATGCTGAAGCAGTGCTTAATTTGCTAGCTTCTGAACCTGCGGGTGTAGTTTAGTGGTAAAACCTTAGCCTTCCAAGCTAATGATAGGGTTTCGATTACCCTCACCCGCTTTAAAAATGAGATCTCCGAAGTTTAATAACTTCAAAAAATTCTCTAGATGTAGTAGCTTTTAGCAAGACGAATGCATTCATTTTGCTAAAAGCAGGCATTTCGAAAACAGCCATTTTGAAAACAGCAGGAAAAATATGCTGACTCAAGAAATAGCACTCTCTCTGGCTAAAGAATGGATTGCGGCATGGAACGCCCATGACCTTGACGAGATCATGTCCCATTACGATGATCAAGTGGTGCTGGTGTCGCCGATCGCCGCCAAAATACTGGACGATTCTTCAGGGACAGTCAATGGCAAAGAAGCACTCAGAGCCTATTTCAAAAAAGGGATAGAAGTTTACCCAGACCTCAAGTTTGAATTAGTCGATGTGATGTGGGGGCTTTCTAGTGTTGTGCTTTACTACATTAATCAAAAGGGTACGAAGTCGGGCGAATTTATGGAGGTTGGTGCGACAGGACTCGTAACAAAAGTGATTGCCCATTACAACGATTGATTTTTCCCTAAATTTCACTGAATTGTATTAATTCAAGGATCAAGACAGCAACTACTCGGAACTACGCTGGATAAACCCTGGAAGATCAAATTGAATGCGTTGAATCATTTTAGTAAAATTGCTGATTTTAATAATTTGTTCGCCAATGTTTTCATGCTCTCGAACGACTTCTTCGGGGGTAAAAACGGCTTCTTCTAACTGAGAACGATATTCCTCGATCTCCGTTTGAATCTCGACCACACTATTGTTCAATTTAACAATTAACTGGCTAATCACTTTAATTCCTTTAGCGTTCACGTTGTCTGAACCAGAGCGCGATGCTTGGGTTTTTTCTAAATCTGTTTGCAATGCATCAATAGCTTCCTTGAACTGAGCTACGGTGGCTTTTAAATCTTGATAGCGCTGCTCAATCAGTGGGGGCAGCGGCAGAACAACAGCTCTAACGCGACGGTTTGGTTTGTACTCCCAGGGCGGGGTGAAGCTGAGCATTTGAGTAGTCAGGCTTTCGTAGCTGCGGGAAAGAGAGAGGCGATCGCCCTCATTTTCTTCTAATACCGCAATTTCTTCGCCATAGGAATATCGGGGGAAGTGCTGAATTTGCACCTCGTCAAAATAATTGTTGAGGTCGCACTGGGGCAGGTTATAGATCCTTTGAAAGAGCTGTTCAAATCCAGGTTGATAGCCCAAAAAACTGTCTTGCCGGGTGCCAAATCGCCATTGCTGCCGCAGGCTTGTTTCAGAGGCTTCGACCCGCGAGGGTAAAGGGAAAATAGTTAGGGGGCGCAAGTCATTTGATTGTTTGCGGTAGGCGGCAGCATTGCTTGCCAGCTCTAAAACGCCTTCTAGGCTTTGACGATTGGGGGTGAAAACCGTCACCAGCTTTTCGGGCATCAGGGCAGTGCAGATGCCGCTGGTATCGGTTGCGCCAGTGCGCGAGTCGATTAATACGTAGTGATAATGTTGTTTAAGGCGTTCAGCAAAGAAGCGAAAGAAGGAGGGCGATCGCTCGTAAAACTCAATCCAATTAAAGGAATTGATCCGTTGCGAGTACTGTTCGTCAAACCGTCCTGCTTTAAGTAGATAAACAAAGGGAACATGGGTTTTAAGAGTGTAAAACTGCAAGTTCATCTTGCGAACCAACGCTTCTACCGATGCCTCATCGTCGGAGTTGAATCGGGGTTGAGTCATTGCCTCAGAAATCGACAGAAACAGGTCAATTAATCCGGGTGCTTCCTTCAAGTCTTTTTCGTATGCTCTAGATTCAACCGACTGCGACTTTTCCCGTTCCCGAAAGTACCAGTGCAAACCAGGAGCTTCTAGATCCCAATCGATCATCAGCACTTTTTTGCGCGATCGCCTTGCCAGTAGACACGCCACATTTGCCAGTGCCATCGATCGCCCTGTGCCGCCTTTGTAGGAGTAAAAAGTAATGATTTCTCCAGGCGGCTTTGTCAAATTTATCGCCATGTTATACCGCTCCTACAATCTTGGGAAGGAACTACTGCGAACATCAGTCACCTCCCTAATCCAGTCTAGGACTTCTGTTTCATCTGGGAGGTTAAAATTATCACACTCAAGGTAAGGATCTGTGGGGAGTGCTTCTAATTCTCGGCAGCGATCGTAAATGTATGCCGCAATTTCTCGAATTTTAGAGTTGAAGTTGGAGTTGCGAGACAGTTCTCTGCCGCCCAATTGAAAACTTTGAAAGTCGTAGTATGCTCGTCGGTTTTTAATCTCGCTCGGCAGGTATTTTAGCCCTCGAAACACAATGGGAATGATCAATCCATGCTGTAGTTGAGCCGCTGAATTCAGCAAAGGCAGGCGTTTACTCTCCAGCTTTTCCATTGCCTTGTACTCGCGGGCGCAGTAGGTTTTATGCTTATCAAAGTAGGTAGGCACATAGACCACAACCATACAGGCGCTTTCGCAGAGAGCTTTGGAGAGCGCCTGATTGTAGAAGTCGCCTCCTTTAAGCCGCTCCCAATCGACATAGACTTCTCTGGTGGTCAACGCTTCGAGTTCACTCGAAAGAGCAATTTTCAGTTGACGAATAATAGTCTCTAGAAGATTCTGGTCGGTGGGTAAGCCGCGATCGCCATGACGAAAGCTAATAAAGCAGGAATATTTGAGGGGCATTGAACTTAATTCTCCCCTTTCCACTCATGGCTAATAAACCTACGGCTGATAAACCTATGGCTGATAAATCTATGGCTGGTAAACCTTGGCTGGAACGCCTTGCTGCTGCAACTGCTGCGCCATTTGTTCAGCACTTGCCGAATCCTCAAAAGACCCCATTTGTACCTTTGCACCATCATTAAAGTTTCGCACATAAGCATCACCGATCGCCTGTCTAGCTTGCGAAAGGCTGGGATCGCCTGTGTAGTCAGTGACCACATAGTAGCGATTTGCGGAGGGGGGAGCCTGGGCGATCGGGACAGGTGGGGCATCGGCAAGAGCAGGGGCAGGTTGAGGGGCAGTGGCAGCAGGTTGAGGCGGCGCAACGTAGGCTGGCTTGGGTGCGGGTGGCACATAGGCAGGGGCGGGCGGCACATAAGCGGGGGCAGGGGCGCGAACCTGTGCAGGTGGAAGCGCGGATTCAGACTGACGAATCACAGGTTGAGATGGAATAGTAACCGTTTGAATCGGCGGCTGGGTGATTGCAGCAGAAAGCCGGGGTGCGTCGGTTGTAGCGCTAGGCTCAGTTGTAGCGCTAGGCGCGGTTGAACGAGATGAACTCGGCGAAAGCGCAGGCGTAGCAGTTTGTGGAACCGTGACTACCGTTGAAGGGCGATCGCTCCGAGGTAACTGGCTTAGCGTGTTGAGATTAACATCGACAAACTCATCAGATGCCAGGTTGGGAGAGATTGATTGATCGCTATTGGGCAAGGGTGCAGGGGTTGGATCGTTGTTGCGATCGCCACCCAGCGCCGCCATCAATCCCAGGCTAGCGGGATGCATAATCACATATCCCAAGCTGATGCTAGACAAGAGTAGCAGCAGCATAGAGCCGACTCCTAGCGGCGTTAGAAGCGTATCTAAGAGGCTAGGCTGGCGTTTAGTCGTCGTAACTTCGGCATGAGGAAAACTTTTGAGTAATTCTTCTGAAGAAGCAAAGTAATCGTGAGCGAGTTCGGGTTCGCGCATCTCCCGCACGACTCGCCGCGCATCAAAGTTAGAGAGATGAGATTGATTAGTCTGAGCGGGATGATTGCCAGCTTCGGTTTCCCAAATATCTAGATCCAGCGGGTAAGACTCGGCGGAATCTGGTGCGTAATTCGGCGCATAATCTAATGGGGGCGGCGCGATGGGAACCTGTCTTAACTCAGGGTTTCTGTGGGGAGCGTTGTCCAAGTCCTGAACGCGCGTTTTCTCCCCCGACTGCCGATAACGATGCTGACGATAACGAGTTAGCTCGTCTTCTAACTGCACGTCCAGGTTGTCCAATGCTTTTTGCAGCATTGGATGTAGAGCGGAAGGTTCGGGGCTAAAGGGTTCAACAGGGGAAGGGCGCATTCTTTGATTTACTCCTGCCAGGTTAAATGGGTAAATATTTGTAAACTTACTATTTGTGAACTTGTTGGGGGCGGAGAGGAACTTAGAGGTGAACGCTCTTAAAAGCAAGGCAGGTAAACTGAGGATAAAAGTGCTAAACCTAGTGGGCATTGCTGAATGCAAGTATGATTGACCCTCATCCCCAGCCCTTCTCCCTAGGGAGAAGGGAGCCAGATTTCTTGTCCCCTCTCCTCTGGGGAGAGGGCTAGGGTGAGGGCGGGTTTTGCTATTTATACCCTTTATTCAGCAAAGCCAACCTAGCGTTATCTAGCTATCAAAGTAGTAGTTTGAACCCGCTGTTTTGAAGAACTTAGAAATATTCTTCGTAGCGATCGCAATGGTTAATGATATCTAATTTTTAGAAAAATGCTCCCCAGACGAAATTAATCTGCACCATGGTCAAACCGATACAGTCTCTCAGTCAAATTTTAGGAGGATTAGAAAGTCAGGACAACTGGAGAGGCAGGCAACAGCTTCAGCAGGTTTTGTCTCGGTGGTCAACTGTGGTGGGAGAGGCGGTGGCGGCACAAACTCGACCAACTGGTATTCAGCGACGAGTACTGCTGGTGGCCGCTTCTAGCTCGGCGTGGGCGCAAAACTTAGGCTTTGAGCGGGTGCGAATTTTGGAGAAATTGAACGCTCTGACTGCTCTTAATCTGACCGATATTAGGTTTTCTACGGGGCAGTGGCGATCGGAATACAGTTTGATTGCTGCAAATATTTCAGAATCCGCTATCCTTTGGCGAGACCATCCTAGTCGGGTCGCAAATCTGCCTTTGCCTCCAGGTGCTGTCCCAGTTGCCCCTGATTCTCAATCTGCTTTTCGCAATTGGGCTAGGGTGATGCGATCGCGGGCGCAACATCTGCCGCTGTGTCCGGCTTGCCAATGTCCGGCACCGCCAGGGGAATTGAGCCGATGGCAGGTTTGTTCGCTGTGTGCGGCTCAGCGGTTCGGGCGAGAGTAATGTGCGGTGAGATCAATGTGCAGCGAGATTAATGTGCAGCTACCCCTTTTATCCTTTACCTATCAATGACGTTCCTTTCCATTACCTACGCGATCTTTCTGCTCAGCACCCTGGGAATTTACTGGGCGGTTGAGGGGCGATCGCTCCGCCTTTTCGTCTTATTAATGGCGAGTTTGGTGTTTTATTGCTCTTTGCAAATTGAGTTTGTGGTGCTGCTGTTGGGCATTACGCTGATCACCTTTTTGATGGGCAAAGCGCTGGGTGCGCCAATGGACTGGCGGATTAGTAATAAGGAGTGGGAATTTGCCCAGCAGGATTGGAATCGTCGGCGCTTGATGTTGCTGTGGGTTGGAATTGGGCTGAATCTACTGCTGTTGTTCGGATTTAAGTATGTGCCGTTTTTGCTGGAGAGCTTGGGGGCGATCGCGCCTAGTGCCGCTGCCAACGCCGATTGGTTTCGGAAATATTTCTCGGTTTTAGGCATCAGTTTTTTCAGCTTTGAATGCATTGCCTATTTAGTAGACGTTTATCGAGGGGCGATCGCCAGCCAAAGTTTTTTAGAATTCTCAGCTTACAAACTGTTTTTCCCGAAGCTCATTTCAGGACCGATCACCCGCTTTCATCCCTTCATTGCTCAGTTGCAAAACCTGCACTTTCCAGTGCCCAGTCAAATTTCTGAAGGGCTGTGGCTGATTGCCTGTGGGGCAATTAAAAAGCTGCTGCTTGCCGATCATTTGGCAACGTTGGTGAATCTCACTTTTAGCAACTTAGAACGGGCGGGTAGCGGTGATATTTGGCTAGGAACCTTTGCTTACGGACTCCAGCTTTACTTAGACTTTAGCGGATATGTTGATGTCGCAAGAGGCACAGCCATTTTGCTGGGGTTTGAATTGCCTCCCAACTTTGACTTTCCTTACTGTTGCACTAGCATTGCCGATTTTTGGCGACGTTGGCACATGACGCTGGGCGACTGGCTACGCAACTATCTCTATTTCCCTCTGGGCGGTTCGCGTCGGGGTCTCTTTC
>JBBRCV010000230.1:0-9030 GCA_038204505.1 Elainellales cyanobacterium | reverse complement strand
TTTGTTGCTGCAAAGTTGTGGGCATCGCTTGGGGTAATCTCTAAGATGGGAATCTTGAAATGTTCTCCATCCTGTCTCAAATTCTCCCTTACTCTCGCCCACTCATGACAGTTTCTCGAACCATTTGCCTGGGATTTATTGTGGTGATTCTCAGCGGTGCATTTCTCTTAATGCTGCCGTTTTCTAGTGTTGATAGCGGCTGGGGAGATTTTGTGACCGCCCTTTTTATGTCTACCTCTGCGGTTTGCGTAACGGGTTTAGCAGTGGTTGATCCAGGAACTTACTACACGTTTCTAGGTCAGTTTTTCCTTCTAGTGTTAGTACAGATTGGTGGCTTAGGCTACATGACTGCAACCACTTTTCTGCTGTTGCTCTTAGGTCGTAAGTTTGGCTTAAAGGAAAGAATTGCGATTCAACAATCCCTCGATCGCCAGGGTCTATCTGGGGTGGTGCAGTTGGTTAAATCAATTATTGCTGTGACACTAATTCTTGAACTAACTGGCGCGTTTGCTATGCTGCCAGTTTTTGTGCCCCAGTTTGGATTTCGACAGGGACTTTGGCTCTCGGTTTTTCACAGCGTTAGTGCTTTTAACAATGCTGGTTTTGGTCTGTTCCGCGATAACTTTATTGGGTATGCTACTTCACTACCTATCAACATTATTATTCCCCTTCTCATCATCTTTGGAGGCATCGGCTACCAGGTAATTATGGAAATGTATTTGTGGGTGCGCGATCGCCTTACAGGTAGTAAAGAGCGCTTAGTTTTCCCGCTAAACTTTAAAATCGCAGTCAGTACAACTCTATTCTTATTAGTAGGTGGAACTCTGGCGCTTCTACTGATCGAGTTTGAAAACCCAAGTACCTTTGGCAACTTTAACTTCGGTCAAAAACTCATGATTGCCTGGTTCCAAAGCGTTACACCCCGAACTGCTGGATTCAACACGATTGACTACAGCCAAATGACCACAGCGGGGTTATTTCTAACTACGCTCCTGATGTTTATTGGAGCTAGCCCAGGCGGGACTGGAGGAGGAATTAAAACCACAACATTTAGAATTCTCTTCAGCAGCACAAAATCAGTTTTAGAAGGAAAAGAAGAAGTTCTTTGCTATCGACGAAGGATTCCAACAACGTTGGTTCTAAAAGCAGTAGGAGTTGTATTTGGTTCACTCACAACCGTCATCATTGCAACAATTTTGATTTCAGTGACTGATCCACAGATTGACTTCATTCGTGTCTTTTTTGAAGCCGTTTCAGCCTTTGCTACAGTAGGACTTTCCACAGGCATTACCGCTAGTGTTTCAACAATGGCGAAGCTGATTTTAATTGCCACAATGTATATCGGCAGAGTTGGCGTTTTACTCATCATGTCTGCGGTGTTAGGCAACCCTACCCCAACCTCCATTCAATACCCCGAAGAAAATCTTTTGGTGGGATAGTCTAGCCGCTATTTTTTGAGTTATGAGTTAACCGCTAGTCATTAGAAAAATTAGTTTTTAGGAATTTAGCTGTGAGCCTATCCTCTTTGAGCTTTTTCAGAAGCCTTCGTCCCAATAACCGTCAGTTCGCCGTCATTGGCTTAGGTCGCTTTGGTCGCGCCGTTTGTATGACTCTTCATCATCTTGGCTACGAAGTTTTAGGCGTTGACTCAGACGAACGCCGAGTCGCTAATATTTTGACTGAGCAACTTGCTGCCCACGCGGTTCAGTTAGATTCCACCGAGCTAACTGCCCTCAAACAAGCTGGAATCTTTGAGTTCGATACTGTTATTGTGGCGATCGGTAATTATGTTCAAGAAAGTATCATTACTACCCTCAACCTTAAAGAAGGCGGCGTTACTCACGTTGTCGCTAAAGCCTCTTCTGAGGTTCATGGTAAGTTGCTCAAGCGAGTCGGAGCCGACCATGTGATCTATCCAGAGCATGAAATGGGTTGTGAATTGGCGCGATCGCTGACTCGTCCCGGTATTCTCGAACGCTTTGAGCTTGACCCTAACAACAGCATTGTCGAAGTCGTCATTCCTGCCGAATTTGATGGTAAAACGATTATGGATTTAGACTTGCGGAAACGTTACGGGCTGAACCTCATGGCAGTTTGTAAAGAAGGCGATTTTGAAATTAATCCTAGCCCCGTTCTGCGGCTTCAGAAAGGCTGGCTGATGGTTGTCATTGGTGATAACAAAGGCATTGAGCAATTGCCCATTTGATTTCAATTTTGTAGAGACGTTCCACCAGAACATCTTCTCAGCAGTCTAGGAAACCCAGGCTGTTTAGGAAACCCAGGCTGTTTAGGAAATAAAGATTTATGAAAGTCATCGGTCTAATCAGCGGTACATCAGTCGATGGCATTGATGCCGCCCTCGTCGAAATTTCAGGCTCTACCGACGATCTGAAAGTTAACCTCATTGCTGGCGAAACCTATCCTTACCCCGCTGAATTGCGATCGCAAATCCTCGCCGTCTGTGGTGGTGCCGCCCTCTCAATGGCTGGCTTTGCAGCGTTGGATGATGCGATCGCCCAAGCCTTCGCCCAAGCCGCTCTATCGATCCAATCTGGATTTCCTGCCGCCGACCTGATTGGCTCCCATGGGCAAACCGTTTACCATCGTCCCCCTGCCACTCAGCTTGGCTACAGTCTCCAGCTCGGACGGGGAGCCTTAATTGCCGACATCACTCAAATCACTACCATCAGCAACTTTCGTGCTGCCGACATTGCTGCTTGGGGGCAGGGCGCACCGCTAGTTCCGCCTGTAGATAAGTGCTTACTGGGTCATACCGCTTACAATCGTTGCGTTCAAAATATTGGAGGGATTGGTAATGTCGCCTATCTGCCTGCCCGCACCGCGTCTTCTGCTCCCATTGGTTGGGATACAGGTCCCGGCAATGCCCTCCTTGATTTAGCCATTTACCAACTGACCTGTGGCGAAAAGACTTTTGACCAAGATGGCGCATGGGCAGCCCAAGGAAATCCTTGCTTGCCGCTGGTTCAACAATGGCTGCAACAAGATTTCTTCCACCAGCCGCCGCCCAAATCGACAGGGCGCGAACTCTTTGGAGTGGAATATTTACAGCAGTGCTTAGTCGATGCTGAACCTTATCACTTAGAACCTGCGGACATCTTGGCAACTCTCACAGAGTTAACCGCTGCCTCCATTGCCCAGAGCTACCGCGATTTTCTACCTCATCTGCCCGATCAAGTTCTGCTCTGTGGAGGGGGTAGCCGTAACCTTTACCTTAAACAAAGGCTACAAGTAAATCTAGATACGGCTGAGGTTCGGACAACGAATGAGATGGGCGTGAATGCTGATTTCAAGGAAGCGATCGCTTTTGCAGTCCTGGCATACTGGCGGCATCAAAATATACCTGGTAATCTCCCTGATGTTACGGGTGCAAGGCAACAAGTTGTTTTAGGGGAAATTCACGTAGTAGATGCCCCACCAAAGTAGATACCATGGATTTTAATTAAGCCATTCCTGCTTCTCCTCCAGCTTTTCGCTACACAAAACATGATGACAAAAACTAGTGTTGTGCCTCACACGTTTCTTTTAGAGTCGGGACGCTGGTTGTTACAAGGCAATTGGCTCGACCGAGATGGGATGCCCATTACTGTTAAGGGCAAAATTTTGGTGGCTTGGAGCCGCGACGACTGGTATACGATGGTGACTAAGCTAATATTTCCTGGAAGCGATCGCAGCGAAATTTGTCTGCAATATCGCGGACGCTTCAATGCCAGCGATCGCCAATACACCTTTGTACTCCAACACAGTTCGCTAGGTCGGGTAGAAGGCGAAGGCTGGATTGCTCCAGAGTCGATTATTCAACGCTACTGGGTTCTGGGCGATCGTCAGCGTCGGACTGGCTTTGAAACGCTACATCAACTAAACGCCGATCAATACTGTCTCTCTAGCAGCGTCATGTCTGGGCACTACCTCACCAGCACGATCGAAGCGACTATCGATCGCCAACCTGAATAGCGGTGTACCCAATAAATAGTCAGAAGTTAAAAATTTCACACCTGCTCGGGATCAACCCCAAGTTCTCGTAGACGGGCGGCAAGTCTTTCAGCCCGATGGCGTTCTTCTTCAGTCCGTCGGCGCTCTTGTTGCACTTGTTCAGACGGAAACGGCAGCCAGTTATCTTCTGCATCGTACCAACGGAGCCAAAGTCCTGCGGTTTCTGCGTAAACTCCTTGCCAGACTCCTAACCCTAGATTCATTTCTTCAAACCAATGGCGCTCATTTACAAGAGTCAATTCTTCGTAGCGAGTGGCAACAAGCCGAAACAAGCGGAACTGGTTTTGATAGCGATCGAAGATTGCGTAGTAAGGAATTCGCAGAATTTGTTCGTAGACTTGCCACTTGGTCGGTGGAGTATTAACCTCTCGTAAGGTTTGTCCTAAGTCTTCTGCTTCAGTGCCAGGTGAAAGCAACTCCACAACTAGAAAAGGAGTGGTGCCTTCTTGCCAAATCACATAGCTCAAGCGCAAGTCTTCTTGCTTTTGGGCAGGAGCTTTGCCTAATACTAAAAACCAATCGGGGCGCTTGTGCCACAAAGGATGTTCGACATCGTAGTAAAGGTTTAAATCTGTGGCAACAAAAAACTCCTGGGTTGAGTAATCAAGTGGATAGCAAGTTTCCCGCAAAAGCTGGGGCTGAAACTCATGAAATTCGTCAGGCAAACCAGGCTCCTCTAGATCTTCGCTCGGAAGATCATACATGGTGGGAAGGGGCTTATGGCGCGGGTCTTGTTGATACATGATGACGATCGCAAATGCGGCTCACCTTCAGTTTACTAGTTTGCTGGAGAGCGATCGCCTGTTGATGAATCACTCCGCAGAAAATCCCATTTCTCTAGCTCAACTGTGCTCCAATATCCTGGGTCGTGTCGATCGCTTTGACGTAGGACTTTTCCGCTTCAGAAAATGGCTCTAAGGATTGCTTCGATAGAAGATCCGCCGTAGCGTCGGCAATATCCCCCGTGCGGTTACGAAGGCGATCGCGCAATACTTCTAACGGTGCCTCGCAATGGAAAATCTGAAGTGGAATCTTAGCCGTTGCGGCTTGGGCGATCGCGGCTTCTCGCAGCGTCCGACGATCATACTTGGCATCTAAGATCACCGTGTAGCCTTGACTAGCTAGCAAAAGTCCCAGATTTAGGAGGCGATCGTAGGTCTTTTGGGTCATTTCTGGGCTGTACAAGTCATCCCCACCTCGTTGATCGAGCGGTACGCTGCCCAAGTGCTTACGAACTGCGTCAGAGCGGATGTAGATGCCGCCCGTCTGCCGCGCAAGTTGGCGAGCGGTGGTGCTTTTGCCAGAACCCGATAAGCCGCAGGTCAGGAAGATTTTCCCGGTCTTGGGCTTTGCATACTCCCACGCTAAACGATAGTAGAGCGCTGCTTTCTCGCTGCCCTTTTGCTTCTCGGCATCCGGCACACCCGGATCATTCAGCATAAAGGAGGTAACTTTGGCACGGACATAAGTTTGGCGATCGACATAGATGGGTAGCACTTGCAGCCCTTCCCAGTCACCCGTTTGCTCAATATAGGTGCTCAGGAAAATGGCGCTGAGATCAGGACGATTCCGCACTTCCAAATCCATGACGATGTAAGCAATGTCATAGATCACATCGACAAAACGGAACGACTCGTTGAACTCAATGCAGTCAAACAACATGAGCTGGTTTTGCCATTGGCAGATGTTGCCCAGGTGGAGGTCGCCGTGGCATTCTCGAATCCAGTTGTTTTGAATGCGGCTGGTAAAAAGTTCTGCGCGATCGCCAAAAAACCCATCTGTATATGCCTTAGTTTCGTCAAACTGCTGTTGAGTTTGGGGTCCACCAATGTAACCTTCGGTTTGCTGATAGTTTTCGTCAAAGGCTTGGCGAACTTGCGCTACTTCCCCAAAGCTGCGGATGTAATCGCTGGATGGACAATTTTTGTGGAATTTGGCGATCGCCTTCGCTAATTCAACTAGCAGTTTCTCGGTCAACTGACCCTGTTCAAACAAGCTTGACAGCAGAGAGGCTTCTGGAAACTGGCGCATTTTCACTACATATTCCACAGCTTCTCCAGATCCGCCCAGCTCAAACTCTTCCCCGGTTTGCGCGATCGGCAAAACCTCCAAGTACAGCCCTGGCGCACCTCGCTGATTCATCCGCAGTTCTTCTGAACAAAAATGCTGCCTTTTTTCTAAAGTGGAGTAGTCTAAAAAGCCGAAGTTCATAGGCTTCTTAACTTTGTAGGCATAGTCTCCGGTCAAAAAGACGTAGGAAATATGGGTTTGAACAAAGCCAATAGGTTCGGTCACCGGATGGGGATAGAACTCTGGGCGCAGCATTTTTTGAACTAGGGAAGGCAGGATACTCTCGGTCATGAGCTTCTTTGAAAAATGGGCAATATTGGGAGATTAACACGCGACAGGGGCACAGCTAGGCTGCACCCCCACGATTTGATGTCACTTTAATGAACCCTAAGAGAGAAAGATATAAATCTCCAGATTTCTAATCGCCTATTCGACGGAAAAGAAGCTGACGTGATAGATACTTTCTTTCCAAGGATGCTTCTGTACTTCTTGGATCATGGCTTTGCCTGTCCAAGAAAGCTCAGGTACATTAACTTCAATAGGCTCTGTTTTTTTGGCTTTTCTAAGCAGTGTGTCAATGGCTTTAGCACTGACTGTTAGAGACAACGATTCAGGGACGTTGTAACCGTAGAGTACGGCTGGCAGCAAACCTTCGCGGCGTAAGGCATTGGGTTTACTGTTTTCGAGACGTTTCTTACATTCAACTGTGAGTTCCATAGCTTCCTAAACCTTTTTTACTGAAAACAAACTGAACAAAACCGCATAGAGGGCAACAGCAGAGTGTAATTGAGGGGGCGCGATCGCCATTTTACCTACCCACTCGCACCTTGCCCACTAGTTGCCAATCCATGATCTGCCTTATGGAGCAAAGCTCTCTTAGGCCCGTGGATCGGGTCTTCCACAATGATCGTTTGATTACGACTAGCTCCGAGGGAGACAATGGCGATCGGCACTTCCATCAGTTTGGCTAAGAACTCCAGGTAGGCTAACGCTTGAGGCGGCAAGTCTTCTAGAGTGCGGCATTCGGCAGTAGACTTCTGCCAACCCGGCACAGTTTCGTAGACGGGTTTACAACGAGCGAAATGGCGGGTATTGCTAGGCAAATCCACACAGCGCTGCCCCTCAATGTCGTAAGCAACGCAGACTTTAATCTCGTCAAGCTCATCTAATACATCTAGTTTAGTGACTGCGAGGCAGTCTAGACCATTTATCCGCACCGCATAGCGACCAATCACGGCATCGAACCAGCCGCAACGTCTTCTGCGCCCTGTCGTAGTGCCAAACTCGGCTCCGCGATCGCACAGTAATTCGCCAATCTCTCCATGCAGCTCAGTCGGGAAAGGTCCTTCGCCAACGCGGGTAGTATAAGCCTTCGCGACTCCAATCACCCGATCGATCATGGTAGGTCCAACACCTGCACCTACGCAAGCTCCACCTGCGACTGGGTTAGACGAGGTGACGTAGGGATAGGTGCCGTGGTCGAGATCTAGCAGCGTGCCCTGTGCGCCTTCAAACAAGATGTTGCGGCGTTGTCGATACGCCTCATAAATTCGCAGCGAACTATCAACAACATGGGGACGGAGCCGTTCTGCATAGCCCCGATATTCCTCAATCACCTCTTCTGGATCAAGAGGAGAGAGGTCGTAAAGCTTTTCTAAAATTGCGTTTTTGTAGTTGACTGTCCACCGCAGCTTTTTCTCCAAGCTTTCGGCATCCATCAGATCAACAATGCGAATTCCGGTTCGTTCAGATTTGTCGGCGTAAGTTGGACCAATGCCGCGTTTGGTCGTGCCGATTTTATGAATGCCCCGCCGCTCCTCCGATGCTTGGTCAATCAGCCGATGGTAGGGCATGGTGACGTGAGCAGTTTCGGAAATTAGCAAATTTGCGGTTGAAATATTGAGCGCCTCAAGCTGGTCTAGCTCTTGTATCAAAACTTTTGGGTCAATGACCGTACCTGACCCAATGATGCACTCGGTGCTGGGATAAAGAATGCCAGAGGGAATCAGGTGTAGCTTGAAGGTCTGACCGTCTACTACAACGGTGTGACCTGCATTAACGCCGCCTTGATAGCGGACAACGACATCTGCTGACTTGCTCAACAGATCAGTAATTTTTCCTTTTCCTTCATCGCCCCACTGGGCACCAATTACAACAACGTTAGCCAAGGCTTTTCAGGGTGCTAAAGTTCACACAGTTCCCAATTATCAGCAACTAAGGTCTATCGTGTCAACAAAATACTTTTTGGAATTAGGGCGAACGCATACGTTTCTTAACACACTATAATCTAGCGAATCTAGACTTCGGTAACCTGATTGACTGACACAAGTCTTGAAAGTGCTGCTGCGTAAGAGTTTTAGAAGTAACTTGTTTGCACCCAGTTTTGGAGCCTTCGGTGATCGGCTGAGACAGTCACCACAATTTGGCTTCAAGGTGTTTAGCCACTGCCCAGCCAAGCCTTTTCCACACAAGGGATTCAGGAGATGTGTCAGTCAACCAGCTCGCAGTAGACATAGCACGAGTGGCAGAGTCGGGTAAAAGTTCTAGTCTTGGAATTAAAAACAAAAAAGCAAGAGATTTCTCTCATACCTTTCATATCTTTGCTACAGAATAATATAAGTCTTTTAATTCGATTACTTTAAATCAAATTTAAGGAGTTAAAGGTATCTCTATGAACTCATTTTCAATGCTTCAATCAACATTAGCTTGGTGGGTAGAAGTTTGCACTTCTGTTCCCAAGCAAGCTTATTATCTGGGTCCTTTCAAGAGTCGAGAAGAAGCAAAGCTTTCCAGAGGTGCTCATGTTGACGCTTTGTATTACCAGGAAATAGGAGACATCGTTGCCTTGATCAAGCAGCGTTAGCATTACGAATTTTTCATGGGGAGCCATCGTATTGAATTTAGTGCAACATCACACTGCACAAGTTAAAGCTCTTTCAAATTCAACTT
>JBBRCV010000229.1:0-9104 GCA_038204505.1 Elainellales cyanobacterium | reverse complement strand
GGGAGGACATTTTCAACAATGCCTAGATAAATATCTCCAACCTGGTGACTGCCCTTAGCAACAATTAACTCTTGAATTTGATCTTCTGAAAAAACGGCGGCGATCCGATGCTGTTCGGCAATAATAATTTGCTTTGACATTCAAGTTCCTCAAAAACTGGTAGTCATGGAGGCAATGGCTTCACAAACGCCATCCACGCTACGACTTAGTACGGGGTAAATACGAAAAATTCTGACATGATGAGAAGGAAAGCATAATCATGCCTGCCTAGAATCAATTCTCAGGTAGGGAAAGCCCTTGAAAATGTGACGGAACAAACAGTTCCACAACGATTGACCACGGCGATGATCCAGTCAGCGACTGTATCACCCGCTTTTTTATAGACGACTGATCTATAAAAAAGGACACCCAGCGATCGAATTGAAATCAAAGGCTTGGCGGAAGTAAACTAGGCTCAAGATGCAATGCCGAAGACTACTGGCAGCAACCTGAGCGTTTCGCTCACATTCAGCTTCTCTTGCAAAGCATTATAACGCAGAGACCCTCTTACGCTACGAATGATATAAAACATTTCAATAAGAAATCTCTAGAAATCTTAAAATGTCTCAAATTTCAGCCAAGAGTAGCTGCTGACGATGGGCATGAACCAGGTGAACTTCTTGCTGAGAAACTTGCTCTAATAGGTAAATGACGTGTTCAGGGCGTAACAAGGTGCCATCGTTCTGGCAACTACCCACATAGCGGAGGGTTGCCCAAGCCTCGGATGAAGCAGGAACGAACTTAGGAAGTTCAGTATTGGGCGAGAGCAGCTCTAGGGCAAACAGGCGATCGCACAAATTTACCTGCTTGACTTGACCTGATTTTGTCGTCTGTTCCATTGTAATCTCCTCTGCCGCCAAGATCGCATCGACCCAGGTTTGCCAATCCGCAGCTTCCGAGGAACTCACCGTAATCCAATACTCTGCCTTTTCTAAAAGCTGAGTTGCAGAGGGTGACTTGGGCGCAACCTCTTCTACACGATAGATGGGCATATCTGGCGAAAGCTGCGCCGCTAACTTTACTTGAAACTCATCTAGATCGATCAATCGAGTCAGGTCAAAATCAATGATTTCTCCTGAACTGGTAGTGCCCAGCGACAAAGCATTCGCTAACGCAAACTTAGGACTGGGATGAAATCCACCCGAAAAACTAATTGGCAGCGCTGCCCGTCGCAATGCCCGATCAAACAAACGAACGAGGTCAAGATGGCTAGTTAACGCCATATTGCCTAACTTCCCAAACCAAACCCTGACTCGCTGCACCCGTTCCACATTCGGTACAAACTGCCCCGTGAATTCAGGAATGGGCATCGGCGGCACTACCACATTGTGACCAAAATCAGTGCCGCATACGCCGCAATGAGAACAACCATCAAACGAACAGTCGGGAACGATCGCCGCCTCAAGTGCCTTCTGTAAGTCCGCCTTCAGCCATTCTTTGTCAATTCCGGTATCAATATGATCCCACGGCAAAGGGGCATCATACGAGATCGTTGCTGGAACCTCATCCGCCGCCTGCTCCTGAAAAATATTCCACTCGCCGCTTTCCACCTGTCGATACTTCCAGGTCAAGTTAGACTCAGCGATCGCATCTGTCCAGGCTGAATATGCTCGTTCCAGGCTTTCCCACCAAGCATCCATGCCTGCACCCAACTCCCAGGCGCGACGAATCACTGGAGCTAAGCGGCGATCGCCCCGTCCCACAAAATCCTCCATTGCCGAAATTCGCACATCCGTAAAGTTGACTTTCAACCCCCGAATCGTATGAAATTCTTCGCGCAACAACCGCTGCTTCCGCTTAAACTCGCTCTTAGACACCGAGTGCCACTGGAACGGGGTATGAGGCTTCGGCGTAAAGTTAGAAATCGTCACATTAAAACTCATGCGCTTACGACCTCGGCTGCCGCATTCCCGCTGGAGCCAACGCATCGTCTCGGCAATTCCCAATACGTCTTCATCAGTTTCGCCAGGAAGTCCAATCATAAAATAGAGCTTAACCTTGTCCCAGCCTTGCTCGAATGCCGTTTTGACCCCGCGCAATAGCTCCTCATTATTTAGCCCCTTATTAATAATGTCGCGCATCCGTTGCGTTCCAGCTTCTGGGGCAAACGTCAGTCCGCCTTGCCGAGTGCCGCCCAGAATGTTGGCAATATTTTCGTCAAAGCGATCGACCCGCTGACTGGGCAAAGAGAGAGAAATATTGTCATCTTTGAGGCGATTTTTAATCTCTACCCCAACCGCTGGCAATGCCAAATAATCCGAACAGCTTAAAGAAAGCAAAGAAAACTCGTTGTACCCCGTTGCCCGCATTCCCTGCTCGATCGCCTCCACCACTTGCGCTGGCTCCACATCTCGCGCGGGGCGAGTCAGCATTCCGGGCTGGCAAAAGCGACAGCCTCTCGTGCAGCCGCGCCGAATTTCAATGGTCAGCCGATCATGCACCGTCTCAACGTAAGGCACTAATCCAATAGAATATGCCGGGATAGGAGTCGCTACCCGTCGCAACACCCGCTCAGGCACATCCGACCGATTGGGCACAACCGACCCATCCGCTGCCATATCGTAAAACCGAGGCACGTAGACTCCGGGCACTTGTGCCAGATCTAGCAACAGTTCTTCTCGGCTTAGCCCTGCCAGTTTTCCCTGCTCTAGGATTAGACCAATTTCGGGAAGAAGTTCTTCACCATCGCCTAGCGCCACAAAGTCTAAAAAATCGGCATAAGGCTCTGGGTTAGAGGTAGCAGTCTGTCCACCTGCAAAGATCAGGGGATAACTGCCTTGCTCGACATTCCAGACCCCGATCGCATTGCGCTCTTTCCAGGTCAGCGGAATGCCTGCCAGGTCTAGCATTTCTAAAATATTGGTTGCCCCTAGCTCGTAGCTGAGGCTAAAGCCCAGAATGTCGAAGTCGGTAAGCGATCGCTTCGATTCCACAGCAAACAATGGCGTTTGAGTAGCGCGGAGTTGCTGTGACAGGTCGGCAGCGGGAAGATAGGCGCGATCGCACGACTGCCTCGGCTGAACATTCAAAATACTATAAAGAATGATGTGCCCTAAATTAGAAGCACCGACCTCATACACTTCGGGATAGGTCAAAACCCAGCGAACCGTTGCGGCTTCCCACGCCTTATGAACAGCCCCCAACTCATTACCCAAATAACGAGCAGGGCGAGAAATTTCTGGAGTTAATAGCTGGTCAACTGCAACTGCCACGGTAATCACGCTCTTAATGAACTGGGTTTCAATAGTCCACTATAGTCAAGAACGGCACAATTAACAGAGTTAGACCAGGTTCATTCAGCCAGCAATCAGCCCCAATAACACCCTACGCGGCTACCAAGTCTAGTTCTGGGGATGGGTGACTTTCCAAAATCTTGAACACGCGATCGAGCTGAGTTAATTCAAAAATAATACGAACAGAAGCAGAAACTCCGAATAGCCCAAACTGCTTATTCAATTGCTGTGCCAGCGTTAGTATAGACACCAAAATCATCAACCCGGCACTATCTAGTGCTATGACCTTGCTCATATCGACCATCAGTGAAGAATTCTCTTGAGCAGAGACCATGTCTACCAAATACTGCCCTATTTCGGCTGCATTTTCTGCATTAATATCTCCCTGAATTTCAACGATTTTCACTCTGGAATGGGTAAGGACGTTTGAGATTGTTAGCATGGTTACGCTCTGATATGGGAGGGGCAATGAGAGGTCAGGAACGATTTCCGAGACTGTAGATTAATGTAAATGAACATAACCTTGTAGCTTTGAGAGAGACTAGAAAAATAAAGTCACTTTGTGTAATCTTCACCAATCGAATTCTTTCAATTGAAGTTTTGAGTAAGTGTTTTTACGATCCAGTATTTGACAATACATTTCGACATTTCGCTTTTATCGTCGTTGATTTGCCATCTGGTATTTGACGATACATTTCGCTTTTAAGTTCGTTGCTTTGCTCTTTGTTGGGATTTTTAGTGCAATACGTCGGTTGGAAAGATAAATCAGGAAAACTTCAGTTGATTACCTATTGAAGTTCAATAACAGTAACTTTTACTAAGGCAACACTAGCGTTATAAATCAGGATAAAAAGTATACACACATACGAGTCTGTAAAATCTAGCCCGGTCTAACAATATTTGTCCGCTAGGATGCTCTGTACTGAGTATGTAATTTTCTGAAAACCTCTCAACCAGCACTTGATTTGAAGGATATGGCTAAGGTTGTAAATGAGAAGTCATTCTGGTTATAAACAGGGTGATCGTCGTCATTCAAGAAAAGTGCGACAGATCATACAGCTTGACCAGTATCTAGTAGAAGATTTAGCCCAAGGAGAGCTTACTCAATAGTGTTGTGCTGTTGCTTATGATAAAAACCACGGATATGATCCGAACATTTATGATCCGAACATTAGTTGCAAGAGCGCTGTCGATTAAA
This sequence comes from Elainellales cyanobacterium, assembly GCA_038204505.1. Taxonomy (GTDB): domain Bacteria; phylum Cyanobacteriota; class Cyanobacteriia; order Elainellales; family Elainellaceae; genus Timaviella. The sequence goes on along the minus strand of JBBRCV010000229.1, from coordinate 4,634 downwards.
CAGCTTACTCCTGATATTGAGAATGAAATTAACTATGAGTTGACTCGTCTAGGTCACATCTCAGACGTAGATTACGAGGCACTAGAACTGTTGATGTCAGAAATGGATGCAGGGCGAGTTCAGCTAGTTTCTAACCTGTAGCTCTGTGTGATTTAGAAAGGTGTCATTCAGAAAAGTGTCATCTAGAAAATTGTTCTGAATGAGCTTGCCAAACTTGGTGAACAAAGTTTTGAAGCAGCGGAAGAGAAAGCTGTCTATTGTTCTCTAATGGTTCGGCGGACAGATCACCTTTGAGAGCATTGAGTTGGGTGAGGACTGGAATGGCATCTACATCTAAGGCGATGTGGAATAAGGATATCGGTAAGAGTAAGTCTGAGCCTTGACGTAGATCATCAAGAATCAAGGGCTTGCAGGGATCAATATCCAGGTTCTCTGGCAATTGCATGAGTGCCAAAGGTCTTGCCCAACAAAGTTGCCGAGATTTAATGATTTGGATGCTTTCGGCATAGAGACGCATTGTTTCATGCTGTAGGTAAATAATTTGTCCATCTTGGATTTGTCCATCTTGAAATTCGGACATAGCGGCAAGCAGAGAAGGCATGGCTGGTGAGATGTTAGATCTAAAGGGCGCTAGAAATACTCTATCCTTTTGAGCAAGTCCTGATGGAATGTGATTCGATGCTAGAACTTTATCCAGCGATCGCCCCTTACCACACAGCCACTCTAAAGGTTTCCGACCTCCACACCCTTTACTTTGAGCAAGCCGGAAACCCCAACGGCAAGCCCGTTATTTTTCTTCACGGTGGTCCCGGTGGTGGCATTGACCCCATTTATCGGCAGTATTTTGATCCACAAAAATGGCGAATTATTCTGTTCGATCAACGCGGCTGTGGGCAAAGTACCCCTCATGCCGAGCTAGAAGAGAATACAACCTGGGATTTGGTTAGCGATATTGAAAAGCTGCGTCTCCACTTGAATATTGAGCAATGGGTTGTGTTTGGTGGAAGTTGGGGCAGCACACTGTCGTTGGCATATAGCCAAACCCATCCTGAAGCTTGCAAAGGCTTAATTCTGCGAGGCATTTTTCTACTACGGCAAAAGGAATTGCGTTGGTTTTATCAGGAAGGGACGAGCTATATTTTTCCAGATGCTTGGGAGGACTATTTAAAGCCCATTCCTCCTGAAGATCGAGATGACTTGATCGCCGCTTACTATCGAAGGTTAACCAGTTCTGATACGAGCATTCGGTTAGAAGCTGCAAAAGCTTGGTCTATTTGGGAGGCAAGCACCAGCAAGTTGCTACTCGATCCGAACTTGCAACAAAAATTTGGATCGAGTCAGTTTGCCGATGCCTTTGCACGAATTGAGTGCCATTACTTTATTAATAAAGGATTTTTTGAGACGGAAGGTCAGTTGTTGAAAGGGTGCGATCGCATTCGTCATATCCCCACTGTCATTATTCAAGGTCGCTACGATGTTGTTTGCCCGATGATCTCTGCTTGGGAACTGCATCAAGCCTTTCCTGAAGCCGAATTTATTGTGATTCCTGATGCAGGGCACTCTATGACCGAACCAGGTATACGGAGTGCCCTGATTCAAGCAGGCGATCGCTTTGCTACCCTCTAGCTCTAGTCATTAACTCATGGCTAACATCCGCTGAATGGGTCGCAGTGCCGCCACCTGAATCTCTTCGGGTAAGGTAATTTCAGGCGATCGGGTTTTCATCGCCCAGTAAAGCTTCTCCAAGGTGTTCAGGCGCATGTGAGGACATTCGTTGCAAGCACAATTATTCAGGGGTAGTGCAGGAATAAAGAGCTTATCGGGAGCTTGCTTCTGCATTTGGTGAATAATGCCTGGTTCAGTAGCAACAATAAAAGTCGATCGCGGACTGCGTTGGCTATAGTTCAACAGCGCGGTTGTAGAGCCGATATAGCTAGCGTGGCGCAGTACAGGCGGTTCGCATTCAGGGTGGGCAATGATTTCGGCTTCGGGGTGTTCGATCTGTAGCTGAACGATCTTCTTCTCTGAGAAAGTTTCATGCACCATGCAGCTTCCTTGCCAAAGCACCATGTCTCGTCCAGTTTGCTCCATGACGTATCGCCCTAAGTTGCGATCGGGCGCAAAAATAATGGGCTGATCAGCAGGAATTTGGCGAACAATGTTGACCGCATTGGAACTTGTGCAGATGATGTCGCTCATCGCTTTAATTTCGGCGGTGCAGTTGATGTAAGAAATGACAATGTGATTGGGGTGAGCCGCCTTAAATTTGGCAAAGGCAGCGGGGGGGCAGCTATCGGCTAAAGAGCAGCCTGCATTGAGGTCGGGCAGTAAAACAAGCTTATGGGGATTGAGAATTTTGGCGGTTTCTGCCATGAAGTGAACCCCTGCGAATACGATCACCTCGGCTTCGGTGCTTGCCACCTGCTGAGAAAGTCCTAAAGAATCGCCAATGTAATCAGCGATGTCTTGGATGTCGGGATCTTGGTAATAGTGCGCTAAAACGACTGCATTGAGCTCACGCTTTAGATTGGCGATCGCGCCAAACAGATCAGTGGGTAGAGTAGCAGAATTTTGGTGAGATAGTGTGGTTGCAAACACGTTTTTTGTAGATAGTAGGAACTTTACAACGACTAGCTGAGACTTTGGATTCTTATATTATAGTTATTTTTACTAAAAATGTCTCTGGCTAAACTGGTAAAGTTCCTGACTAAAGCTTCAGTTCAGCTAAGCCCAGGTAACGCAGACCTGCAAGCGTCACATCGAAGCGACAGGGCAGAACTTCTAACCCAAGGGCGATCGCCTCTCGCAACAGCTTGCCGTAAATCGGGTCACGCTGATCTCCTGGAGCAAACTGAGTGCAATCTCCCCGGTTAATCAAATAGAGCATCACCGATCGCGCTTGGGGCAGCAGTGCCGTCAGTTCTCGCAAGTGCTTTTGTCCCCGCGTGGTCACAGTATCGGGAAATAATGCCAGTTGCCCATCGCTCCAAGTTGTATTCTTGACTTCTACGTAAAGCGATCGCACACCATCACCAGTCAGCAAAAAGTCTATTCGACTCTTTTTATCAACTCCGTAAGGGACTTCCCCTAGAATCTGTTGATAGTCTCCTAACTCAGGAAAAAGGCGTGCCTCTAAAGCCGCTTTGATCACCCGATTTGGTAACGCTGTATTTACTCCTACCCAAGTCGGCTGTAAATCATTGACCTCAATTAACTCCCAGGTGTAAGGCAACTTACGAGTCAGGCTACTGCTAAGAGAAACTTGAACTCGATTGCCCGGAATACAGATTGCGCTCATTGGTCCCGTGTTAGGGCAGTGGGCAGTAATCGTTTCTCCAGAATCTAGCTCAATATCTGCGAAGAATCGCTTGTAGCGCCGGATCAAGATGCCAGGATAGAGCGGAGGGTAAGGATAAATCCAGTCAGACATGGTATGGGTTTTACAGAATGGCGGATGATTGGCGGCTCAGGGCTAGGCGAACAGCAGAGAGAACGAGAATGAGCAAAAACATGGCGAGTCCAATAGTACAGGCATAGCTAATTTCTAAATCTTGAAAAGCTCGCTCATAAACGTAGTAGACCAATGTTTTAGAACTGCTCCGAGGTCCACCCTGAGTCATGATGTAGACTTCTTCAAACACCTTGGTTGCTGAAATTGCCGAAATAACGGCTACTAGGAACAGGTAAGGACGCATTAAAGGAACAGTAATGTCCCAATGCTTGCTCCAACCGTCAGAACCATCGATCGCCGCTGCCTCATATAAATCAGCCGGAATTGATTGCAGTCCAGCCAGATAAATCACCATGTAGTAGCCTAGCCCTTTCCAAATAGTGACTACCATCACGCTAAACAGCGCAAACTTGGGACTAGTCAGCCAGGGCAACCCTTCTTTTGAAAGATGCAGCCAAATTAAAAGCTGATTGAACAAACCCGTCTCGGCATACAGCCATCTCCAGGCGATGCCCGCTACCACCATCGAAATCACGACAGGCGTGTAATAAGCAGCCCGAAACCAACGAACTCCTGGAATGTTGCGATTAACAAGAATCGCCAATCCCAAGGGCGCAATCACCAAAATAGGCACTACACCAATCAGGTAAACGACGGTATTGCTCAAGGTTTTCCAAAAAACTTTATCTTTTAATAATCGCTGGAAATTTTCTAGCCCAATCCATTGCGGCGGCTGAGTGATGTCGTACTCATAGCGCGTAAAGCTGAGTAGAAAAGCTTGGACAGCCGGATAGAACACTGTCAGCCCCAAAACCAGGAGAGCAGGTAGCAGAAATAAATACGGCGTTGACTGTTGACGAAGGGCGATCCAACTTTTCGGCATCATGATTGGCTAAATGATTGGCTGAATGATTAACTGAGTGCTTAATGCCGAGTACGACAGGGAAAGTCTATCGCAGAATTCAGTCCTGAACTTGCACAAATTCGATCCTCGCCCCACAATAGGGGAACGTTTAACTACCCAGCGCTCCAAGCGCAACAGAGGAGAGTGATATGGAACTTAGCGAGTTATTCACGCTCATATTGATGCTTAGCCCTGGTTTGTTGCTGTCTGTTATTGTGATGGCAGTTTTTGCAGCAGGCGGTTAAGTTTGGCGATCGCTTTAATTGAAGATGGGTGCAG
>JBBRCV010000228.1:0-9144 GCA_038204505.1 Elainellales cyanobacterium | reverse complement strand
ATCACCCAGAGGGGGTAATCCGGTTGAGTGCGATAATCCCGGACAGTTTGAAGATGCTGAATCAGGCTCATAAAGTTGAGAATCCAATCGAGGGGATTTCTCTAGTATCTATTTTCTTTGATTAATGGATCAGCCCTGCCTTTAAAAGTCAGGTTACATCGCCAAGTTTTTACAGATGATGCACTTCTACAAAATCGGTGCTGATGCCGTTTGCCACACTTGATAGCCCTGCGCGTTTAGATGCACACCGTCGGTAGTGAGAGTGCGGCGGAGATTGCCCTCTGCATCAGTGAAAGCGGGCTGAAGATTGAGGTAATTGACGCTTTCCTGTTTGGTGAGGGCAGCAATGTTGTAGTTTAACCAGCGCACGCGATTGCTGGGAATAGCTGCGAGGCGAGTCGGCAAAATGGAGTGAACAAAGATTTGGGCAGTGGGATGATTTTGGCGGAGCTTCTGCATAATTTGTTGCAGGTTGCTGAGAATCTCTTTGTCGGTTTTACCTTGACGCAAATCGTTAATGCCTACCATGATGTGAATGGTGTCGGGTCGGGCTAAGGCAAAGGCAGAAACGCGCTTCAAAACGCCTGCGGTTGTGTCGCCAGAAATCCCTTGGTTAAGCCAAAACCGATCTTTAGGAAGGCGATCGATGGGAAACCAAAGCGCCTGGGAGTCCCCTAAAATGACACTGAGGCGATTAAGTCCTTGCCCGACTGCCATTGTTCTGGCCTCTCGGTTCAAAAGCTTTTGCCATTGTGAGTAGGTGGGCTGGACAATGCTGTTAAGCCATTCATTGCGAAAACTGTTGCTGGCAAGTCGGGTGTATATCAGTCCCATGCTAAGGGCAGTTAAGCGTTGCTGATAAAGCTGCCCGCCAGATACAGGACGCTGAAGAGATAAGGCTGAAGTGGCGCTATTTCTCCCTCTCTGGCTAAATTCTGGGCGAAAGATAGCAGCTTCATATACGGCTGCTCGAGCGGTGGGAGAATTCGGGTTGCCGCCACAAAGCTGTGAAGTGGATTTGTCTGCGCCAATGGGAAGAAAACTAAACGTTTTTTTAGGAACCGCGAGCTGCCATCCGGGTGCTTGCCCGTGGGTGATGAGGCTGGCTGCAACAAGACATAGACTGCTCATGAACTCTAACCCCTTCGGGATTGACCCGGTTTACCATTATGCGATCGCCAATCATCTCAAACAAGGAATAACACACAGTTTTTTCTGACTTTCTTCTCTGTCTTATAAGCAACATACCCGTAAATTTACGGGCGCTTCCGGCAAACTCTTAATAGCTTCACCGTAACTTCATATAGAGCAGGAACTTCAGAATAAATGACTTTTTAGAAATGTTCAGAGTCAAGCTTAAGGCAGGTTTGACTGACTCAGCGCTAGCCTGTAAAGTTATCAATCCCAACTGAGATCTTTTTCAAATCCAGGTTAGGCGATTTCCGAATCAGAACATACCCGTAGGGCAGGCATCTTGCCTGCATACTGCTTTCAATGCAGGCAAGATGCCTGCCCCACAAAGGGATTTTAATCGATGGAAATCTCCTAATCTCAATCCTGGCAAGACGATATAGTATACTTGATCTACTAGTTTGAAGATCTCTAGTTTGAAAATCTACTGATCTATAACCGTTCCTCAAGGAGCCGTCTAATGCCTACCAAACTCCTGATTGTTGAAAGCCCTGGCAAGGTCAAAAAACTGAGCCAAATTCTAGGTGCCGATTGGTTGGTCAGAGCTAGCGTGGGACATATTCGAGAATTGGCAAGCGATGGCGAAGACTCGCTAGGTTTTGACCTGGACGGCAACTCAGTTCGCTGTCGGTTTATTCCACGGGGAACGCGCGGCGCAGACACTATTCAAACTCTTAAGGCTGCGGTAAGACAGGTCAAGACCGTATTTTTAGCCACTGATCCAGACCGCGAGGGTGAAACGATCGCATGGCATTTGCAACAAGCGCTCAACCTCAAAAATCCCGATCGCGTCATTTACACCGAAATTACTCCGGCGGCAGTCCGCCAAGCGATCGCCCATCCGCGCCCCTTAGATCTTAATCTTGTTCATTCAGGACTATGCCGCACTGTTTTAGATAAATTGGTGGGCTACAAAGGTTCGCCGCTACTGTGGCAGTTGCACAATGGAGCTAAAAGCATGGGGCGAGTGCAGAGCGCAACGCTGCATATTTTGTGCGATCGCGAACGTCAGATTCAAGCCTTTGTGCCTCAAGATTATTGGAGTGTGTTTGTGGATTATGCCGAAGGTTTTCGAGCTTTTCACAAAGGAACTGCTGCAAATGTCACAGCGGCTGATGCACAACTAAATAATGTGCAACCAGATGATGCGGCACTGCCCGACAAACCGCTTCAAGAATCGGAGCGCGTGATCACTGAGGCTGAAGCAAATCGGTTAGTGGCGATCGCTCAAAACCATCCCCACAAAATCCTCAGCATTGAAGGCAAACAAACTAGCCGCACGCCACCCCCGCCCTTCGTCACTTCTACTCTGCAACAGGCAGCGGGTTCTCGGTTGCGCCTCAGCCCCGAAAAAACCATGCAGGTGGCGCAATCTCTCTACGAAGCAGGTTTGATCACCTACATGAGAACCGACAGTATTGTCCTTAGTCCAGAATTTTGTGCCCAGGCTCGACAATGGTTAGAGGCAAACGATCCGGATAATGTCCCTAAGAAAACAGCATCCCATCGCAAAGTCAAAGGCTCACAGGAAGCGCATGAAGCTATCCGACCTACCGACATCTATCGTCCGTCTAAAGAGTTACGCTTAGAATTGAATGACGATGCGTTTGCACTGTATGTCTTGATTTGGAAACGGGCGATCGCTTCCCAATGTCAATCGGCACGATTAAGACAAACCCAAATTATGACCCAATCTGGATCAACCCGATGGTTGGCAAAAGGGCAGGTGATTGAGTTTTTGGGCTACAGCAAATATTGGAATAATTTAAGCGCAGACACCGATCTACCTGCCCTTCAACAAGGACAAGCCCTAACGCTTCAGCAAGCTGCTCACGAAGCCAAGCAAACTCAACCGCCGCCGCGATACAGCGAACCGAAGTTAATTCAAGTGATGGAACGCAAGGGCATCGGTCGCCCTAGCACCTACGCGCCCACGCTGCAAACACTCAAGCAGCGAACCTATGTAGAGATCCAAAAAGGAACGTTACAGCCAACGATATTGGGATTAGAAGTGGATGCTTTTCTACAGGATGCGTTACCTGATTTATTAGAAGCAGAATTTACGGCAAAAATGGAGCGATCGCTAGACCAAATTGCGGCGGGTGAGCAGGAGTGGCAGGGTTATCTTACTGCTTGGAACCAGGCGTACTTTATCCCGGCATTGGCTCAGGCACGGCAGGCAATTCCCAGCCATCTTACGAGCCGCCCTATTCCTTATGAAGCAAAAGGACAGCAGACAAAGCCGACAGCATTTTCCAAAACGCCTTGTCCTCAATGCCAGAAACCCATGGCGAAAATTACTAGCAGCAAGGTCAAGAAAAAATATTTCCTGAAGTGTGTTAATGGCTGCAAGTGTACCAATAGCTGTGAAGAGATTGTCCTATTTTGGTCAGAGTTTAGCCATCAATGGGAGCCACCGCGTCAGAAAACAATGGAAAGTCTGCGAAATATGGCAGATGCCCTTTTGACTCAATATCCTTGTCCAGTTTGCAAAAAGCTGATGGAAGAATACAGCTATGAAAAGGAGGGGCAACCCAAGAAGCTGTTGCGGTGTTCTGATGCCAAGGCTAGGGGCGATCGCAAACATCAAGATGCCGTATATTTCCAAACTTCCAAAGGCTGGTGGAATCCTAAGCTGGGAGAATTAACGGTAAAAGAGCCAGTGCGCTAAGTTTTACAAGTCAATTTAGTTTTCATACAGTACAGTGTTGTTGGATAAGACACGTTTTGCAGTTCAATGCAGGAGTTGGAACGGATGGCTTCAGAGGTCTTTAACGAGATAGATTTTGACGATGCAGCAGAGGCTTTACAACGAAGGAATGAACGCCTTTTAGAGCTACAAGCCCAAGGAATGATCTGCACTTACGAAGATCTGTATCGGGTGGATGGACGACGAGTTTATATGCTCACTGCCAACCCACCCAGTTCAAGCGATCAAGGCTTCGACGAAGGCACGCCTCGGCTCAAACCCAGAGGCAGTCGTCCGGTTCGCCCTAGTCCAAAGTTTGAGACGCGGTGAGGTTGGATCATTTAACTTGAGGCATCGTTAACCCAAACCCGCATCTGGGTCAGGGTTAACGGTCCAAAGTTTGTCACTAATGCTACGTCGGCAGCATCTCGACCATAGGCGATCGCAATTCGATTCCCCGTTGTTTCATTTTGGGTCGCATCAAACGTATACCATTGATCACCCACAAATGCCTCAAACCAGGCGTGCAAATCCATCGGCTTAAGCTGATAAAGATAGCCCGCTACCATCCGCGCCGGAATATTTAAACTGCGGCAAAGCGCAATGCCAAAGTGAGCAAAATCTCGGCAAACGCCAACCTGACTTTTAGATGTATCCAGCGCGGATGTTGATGAGTCACTGGTGTCATATTGATACTTAATATTGGCATAAATCCATTTTTGAATAGCATCTACCTGCGGATATCCTGCCGGACAATCTTCCACAATCTGACTGGCTAAATCACCCAGCAAATCAGATTGGCAATAACGGCTGGGTAAAAGAAACTGCAACGTAGAATCTGGCAAATTCTCAATGGGAACAAAATCAGCATCGAATTTAACGTCAATGGCATCGGCAGTTTCAGCCTGCACCTGCGTCGTCATCTGAAAACTTCCGGGAGGAACAATTAGACGCTTACACCTGTTTCCGTATCCATCACTATATTCATGGACGGTAACATTGGGTTGGAGGGCACAATCTTCACTCAAAATCTGCTGTTCTGAATTGCTAGACGGGTGCAGCATAAAAATCGCAGGAACAGCAGCATTGGTTTCAAATAAAAGTTGACATCCTGCATTCAGCCGCATGAAAAATTCCTTAGCCTTTGTCGCCGAGTTTTGGAAAAATTGGAGTTTATAAATCTTCTTTTTTAAGGAGCACTATCTAGACTAATCAACATCTAGACGCATTAATATATCTAAACTAATAGCATGTCATTCTAATTTTTTCTGTCTTTAGAGAGATTGACAGGTTGTTTAAAAAAAATTACGTCATCATAGTTCTGACCTACATTAGGAAAATCGCGTCTACAAAATAACATTTCATGCCTAGTAAATACCCTGCTAGAGGGAGAAATTAGACAGTTAGCCCAAAAGTCACCCCAAATATGGCACTAATAGGGGGATAATTTTGAGTAGGCTGAAATCATGGTGAGAGCCTTGCATAACGATCGCCCCGTCCCAAACTTATATATCTTTAGAAAGGAAGCGTTGAATTGAGCGACTACTCATTCTGGTTATATTGGTTTGTCCTCTCTGGGGCGATTCTAGGTCGATATTTTTTGGTTGCTGGAGGAGCGCATTTAGTGTTCTATGCTTGGCTGGGCAAGTCTGCTGTGATGCGAGGAAAACCCTCGGAACAGCGACTGTTGTGGCGATCGATTCATCGAGACGTGAAGCTCTCCATTCTTTCGACTGTGATCTTTGCCTTATGTGCAGCATTTATTTTATCGGCATACGATCTGGGTTTAACGCGCCTGTATGGTGATCCCCAAGAATATGGATTGTGGTACTTAGGTTTTAGTTTCGTGGCAGTGCTGATTCTACAAGACACTTATTTTTACTTTACCCATCGGCTATTTCACCATCCTGCCATTTTTAAGCAGCTACACCAAGGACATCATCGCTCGACGCATCCAACTCCCTGGACTTCCTTTGCATTCGATCCTCCTGAAGCGCTGATCCAAGCATTTTTCTTGGTCGTGATTGTCTTGATCATGCCGCTACACTTTGCCACTTTGGCAGCAGTCCTGACCACCATGACCCTCTGGTCAGCATTAAACCATTTAGGGTTTGAGCGCAGTTCTTCATCGGCGATCGGGGCTTGGCTAGGGCGCGGCTTAATTGGACCTAAGCATCACCTCATTCATCACCGCCAGTACAAAGTGCATTATGGACTGTATTTCACGTTTTGGGACAAGCTACTAGGAACTCAAGATCCAGATTGCAAATAAGATAAAGCTGCGGGAAAAACCTTGGCTCATCCATCAAGCCCCCATTCCCGAATAACGCTTTAAACCCCGTCGCCATAGCCACCGATTCAACCCAAAAAATAGGATAATCCAACCCACCATGATGCACAAACCCTGACCCACGTTGACTGGCAGCCCCACCAAAATGCTAGCCGGGAAATTAATCATATAAGGAAATGGAGTCCACATTATAATCTTTTGCAACGCTGGTGGAAAAATTTGAACTGGCGCGATTAATCCTGACAAAAATAAGTAGAATAAAAACCAGAATGATTCAATAGAGTTGGCACGTTCCACCCAAAAGGCAAACATCGCAAATGTGTATTGGGTGATGAATCGCAAAACAAACGCCAGCATTACAACTAGAATGAACAGTAGAAAACTAGATAAACTGGGTATCCAGATCGCACGAGGAAACAGCAAAAAGAACAGGACTATTAAGATGAGCAAAAACGGTAATCGCGCAAATCGTTCAGCAACGTGTGAAGCAAAATGATGCCATCCTGGATCAATCGGTTGTAACAACCGAAAAGACAGCTTGCCTTCTACAATCTCTCGTTCAAATTCCCAAATCACCCAGACGACTGCGAATTGCTTTGCTAAAAAAGCTGCCAAGAAATAGCGGGTAAAATCTAACGATGACAACCCAAACTGTCCACCCTGAGCTGCTTGCCCCCAAACGCCCATTAGAATAAACGGCAAAGAACCTGATAGTACCCAGAGTAAAAGCTCTGCTCGGTACTCCAACATATAGGCATAGTAAACTGTTAGTAATGTGCCAGCTTTTCGTAAAGCGTTCTGAATCCGCCTCATGATATTCCAACGGCTCCAGAGCGAAAGATTTGCCCAATAATTTCTTCAATTGGCGGTTCGGCAACGGTCAGATCAATCACATTGAGTTCTGCCAGAATGCGGGAAAGGGTGTGAGTCAGTTTTTCTTGAGGAACAATGAAATGGGCGACGCGTCCTGATACTTCGCTAAGCTCGCCGTAGGCTTGCAGTTCAATTAGAGTTTTCACTTCTGCTAGTTCCACTGTAACGGCTCGGCAAGGGGCAAACTTTTCTAGTAATCCATCTAAGCTGCCGTCATAAATCATTTGCCCTTCATAGATCACCAGCACCCGTTGACATAAAGCTGTGATATCTGCCATGTAATGACTGGTCAGTAAAACGGTAGCGCCATAGCGCTGGTTATAGTCTTTCAAAAACTCCCGAACGCTAACTTGGGCATTAACGTCTAATCCTAAAGTTGGCTCGTCGAGAAATAACACCTGGGGCTGATGCAGCAGCGCGGCAAGCAGTTCTGCTTTCATGCGTTCGCCCAAGGAGAGTTTGCGGACGGGTTGCGTTAATTTGTCGGAGAGGGTGAGCATTTCACTCAACTCGCCGATACGCTGATGAAACGCCTGATCAGAAATGCCATAGACCGCTGCATTAATTCGCAAAGAATCAAGGGCAGGCAAATCCCAAATCAACTGCTGCTTCTGCCCCATAACCAGCGTGATTTTTCGCAAAAATCCAGTTTCCCGCCGAAATGGATTGTAGCCTGCCACGTCTAATCGTCCTGCGGAAGGATGAATGAGTCCGGTTAGCATTTTGAGGGTTGTGGTTTTGCCTGCACCGTTGGCTCCTAAAAAACCGACCACCTCACCCGGTTCAATGGCAAAAGAAACCGATTTAACAGCAGCGATCGCCGTATAAGTGCGCTTAAAGAAATGGGTGAGCGTTCCCTTTAGCCCAGGCTCTTTGATAGCAACCGGGTAGACTTTGCTAAGATTTTCGACGTTGATAATCGGCATCCTGAATCCTTCGTCGTCTAGACTAATCTCTCTACCCTAGCGCTATTTTTGTTCGGGGTGAATCACCTCTGGGGCAGGTTCAACCAATCGGTTCAGATCTCGAATTAGTTGATAGAGCAGTCCTAAATCGCGCTGGTTGAAATGCAAAATGAGACGGGCTAAGTGCTCAGTTTCGCTACCGATTTCTTGAGGAAGAACAGTGCCTCTCAAAATTTGTCCTTTCACCAGCAACCGACTGTACTTTTGGTTGAGATAATCAATCACTTCTTCTGAAGGTTCGCACTTGAGCAGCAGGATCAGATTTTCGCCCACGTAGCGGCTAGAGTGGAAAACTTTGTAAAAACTGGCGATCGCTTCACACGCTTCATCGACGCGATCGGTCAGCGTATACAAGTGCAAATCATCCTCATTAATCCACCCCGCTTTCAGCAAATGATCTCTCTGGTAAACCTCCCAGTTCTTCCAGTAATCTCCCCCTGGCGGATCAACCAACACCAGCGGCAACGGATCAGCCTTACCCGTCTGCATCAGCGTTAAACATTCAAACGCCTCATCCTGAGTGCCAAAGCCCCCTGGAAACAGCGCTAAGGCATCGCTTTCTCTGAGAAAAAACAACTTGCGCGTAAAGAAATACTTAAAATTAATCAGCTTCGGATCGCCCTCAATAAACGGGTTAGAACCCTGCTCAAACGGCAATTGAATATTTAGCCCAAAAGACCTCTCCAGCCCCGCCCCTTCGTTACCCGCCTGCATAATGCCAGGACCGCCGCCCGTCATCACCATAAAGCCCAGTTGCGTCACGCAGCGGGCAAAATCTGTCGCCATCTGATACTCTGGCGCGTCGGGCTTAGTTCGAGCCGAGCCAAAGATAGAAATTTTGCGGATGTGGCGATAAGGGTAAAACACCCGGAACGCTTGCTCCATGTCTTGCAGAGAAGAATTGAGAAGTTTCCAATCCAGGCGATCGGCTTCTACTTCAGCCATCCGTACAAGCGTCATGAGGGCACGCTGAACCAGCTCCCCATGCTTCATGTTCGGGAGATGGTTCAATAGTTCGCTAATCTCGACCTGAAGAGATTGAGGATCAGAAGATGAGGGAGGTGTAATCATGAATTGCTTAAAACGTGCAGCATACTATTCTAAGAGATTCACTCCCTGTCTGAACGTTGCGCTTA
>JBBRCV010000227.1:0-9347 GCA_038204505.1 Elainellales cyanobacterium | reverse complement strand
AAAATGCCCCTTCTCCCCTTCTCCCCTTCTCCCCTTCTCCCCTTCTCCCCTTCTCCCCTTCTCCCCTTCTCCCCTTGTGGGAGAAGGGGAGAAAGAGATAACCAGGAACAGCATGATTTTTCAAAGTCCCTCTCCCGCTCTGGGAGAGGGATTTAGGGTGAGGGGGCTTTGCTGAGGATTAAGACAATCGGCTCTTATAATCCTCGTAGCCGAACGTTTTAACCTGCTCAAAAGTTCCATCTTGACGAAGGATGCCGATCGCCGGATGTTGAATGCCATTGAACATAGAAGTTTTCACCATGGTGTAGTGCATCATATCTTCAAACAGAATAGTGTCGCCTACTTGGAGCGGTTGTTCAAAGGTATAGTCGCCCATGCCCATCACGTCTCCAGCCAGACAGGTCAGCCCACCCATACGGTAGATATAGGTTCCCGCTGGCTCATTTGCGCCCCGAATTCTCGGCTGATAAGGCATTTCCAGACAGTCGGGCATGTGGGCGGTAAACGAAACATCTAGCATGGCGATCGCCACTCCTGGAGTTTCGATCAGATCTAATACCCTTGCCCGCAAAATCCCTGCTTCCCAGACCACCGCTGCACCGGGTTCAAGATAAATTTTCAAGTGCGGGTGACGAGCTTTAAAGTTAGTTATGACCTTGATCAAATGTTCAACGTCATAGCCCGAACGAGTCATCAGGTGCCCGCCTCCTAAGTTGAGCCATTTAATCTGTGGGATCAGATGCCCAAAGCGGCTTTCAATTTGTTCTAAAGTTTCTGCCAAGGCGTAGGAATCGCTTTCGCACAAATTATGGCAGTGTAGCCCCTCAATGCCATTAGGGAGGCGATCGCCCAACATCTCAGCCCGAATTCCCAACCGAGAAAACGGAGAAGCAGGATTATAGATTTCATGCTCCACAGGTGAATATTCTGGGTTAATTCGTAGACCCGGCGAAATGTTGGCGGCAAGAGTTTGTTCTTTAAACTGTTGCCATTGGCTCAGTGAATTGAATGTGACGTGCGCTGCTCCTTCAATGAGCGCTGTAAATTCATGTTCTTGATAAACTGGTAGATAAAGATGCAGTTCTCCACCAAATTCTTCGCGGGCTAGCATTGCCTCAAATAAAGAGCTAGCAGTAGTTCCAGCTAAATATCGTTTAACAATTGGAAAGGCGCTAAACATTGCAAAACCTTTCAGCGCCAAAATTATAGTAATCCCGGCTCTTTGTTGAATGGAATGGATCAATTCAAGGTTTTGGATCAGTTTTTTCTCCTCTAGAACATAACAGGGAGAAGGAATTTTAGAATAGTCCATGCTGCTACTCCTGATCATTGGCAAACGCATAGGGGCGATCGACTCGCTCATGCCACGGTAGACCATAAGTGCCCAGCTTTTGCAAGAATGGATCAGGGTTTAGTTGTTCCACATTGAACACCCCTGCACCTTGCCATTCACCTGTCACCATCAGCAGTGCGCCGAGCATAGCCGGAACGCCTGTGGTGTAGGAAATTGCCTGCGCGCCTACTTCTCGATAGGTGGCTGCATGATCACAGTTGTTGTAAATATAGTAAGTTCTGGCTTTGCTATCCTTAACGCCTTGGATATGACAACCAATAGAAGTCTGTCCTTGATAGGTTTCTCCCAGTGAAGCGGGTTGGGGAAGAACTGCCTTGAGAAACTGTAAGGGAACAATTTTTTGACCTTCGTAATCAATGGGTTTAATACTTGTGATTCCCACGTTTTGCAACACTTGCAAATGGGTAATGTAATTCTCTGAAAAGGTCATCAAAAAGCGAGCGCGTTTAAGCGTGGGGATGTGCTTAACAAGCGACTCTAGTTCTTCGTGATACAACAGGTAGGATTCGCGCAATCCAATTTCGGGGTAGTCAATCGGACGATGGATTGAGAGTGGAGCCGTCTCAACCCAATCATCTTTCTCGTAGTATCGACCCTTTTGCGTGATTTCTCGAATGTTAATTTCGGGGTTAAAGTTAGTAGCAAAGGGGTGTCCGTGGTCGCCTGCATTACAATCAACGATGTCTAAATAATGGATTTCGTCGAAATAATGTTTGAGTGCGTAGGCAGTGAAAATGCCAGTAACTCCCGGATCAAAACCACAGCCTAACACCGCCATGATGCCTGCTTGCTGGAAGCGTTCCTGATATGCCCATTGCCACTTGTACTCAAACTTTGCTTCGTTGGGCGGTTCATAGTTTGCTGTATCAAGGTAGTTAACTCCGGTTGCTAAACAAGCGTCCATGATGGTCAAGTCTTGGTAGGGCAGAGCCACGTTGATGACAATATCGGGCTGAAAATCTTTGATTAAGGCAATGACTTCACTGGTGTGATCGGCATCTACTTTTGCAGTCGAAAAATTGGGATGGGCGATCGCCTGAGCAATTGCCTGACATTTCTTCTCAGTTCTGCTGGCAAGGAGGATTTCGGAAAATGTCTCTTTAGCTTGAGCGCACTTATGGGCAACAACATTGCCAACCCCACCTGCACCAATAATTAAAACTTTAGCCATGTTTGGTTCTACCTGTTGAATTGAAGATTTCGGCTCACGAAAAGGTTGTGCTGCAAAAATGAGTAGACGGACAATTCTCCCTCATTCATTTTTTCAACACAACCCAATAGTGTACTCCAGTCTTAAGGTAGACTTCCATAATCGCTTTTTTGAAGCGTGTGGTAATGCAACGGTTCGAGCCGATCGCCAATAACCCAGACAGATGTCCTAGTTTCTAGTCAAGGGCTAATTGTCTGATGAATTCATGGTCAGTGCATCAAGCTGATGTTTCACTGCCGCCAAGTAAGCCCGGTTGTTGACTGTGTCAGGAACCAACCGACGCATAGTGATTGCAACTTTCACTAAGCTTTCAGCCGTGACATCGCCCTGTCGGTAACTAGTGGTCAGTCCATTAAACTTAGGTATCCCCTCACTCTCAAAAAAGCCTTGATAGGCAAGGTAAACCAGATTAAAAGGCGTAACAGCCATTCCCAATGTTTCAGCATTAGCAGGCGGCGCTTCGGGCGTTACCTGAGCCTGCACCATAGGGGCGATCGCAGTCGATAAAAGCACCGTTGAGAGGGTAGCAAGAATAAAGCGTTTCATCAGAATAACTCCTTAGAAGTTGTAGACCATAGTGGGTGTTGTCAGCACACTGTTACGGGTGCTGTGACTTCTACAATGCGCTTGTTCCCTGAGAACAGACTGAGTGAGTTCTGATAAAGCAATGAGTGCAAGCGAAGATTTTCGGGCGTAGCTAAATCGCAGTATGAAAAACAGAGAAATATTATTGAGGAGAGATGTTTATTGATAAATGGCGATCGCAAAATCGGTCAGGCGTTGTTTTTTCTTGGCTTGCTGAAGCGCTGCATCTGCCGAACGATAGAGCGATCGTAAATCATTGCCATCTTGAGGATATTGAGCAATTCCAGCGCTTAACAAGACTTGAAACAATTGACCCTCATCATCGTAAAAGGGTTGCTGCTCAAGTATTTTGATCAGTGGCATTAATCTTTGCACCGCCTCCTCAGATGTCATGCCATACATTCCGACAACAAACTCTTCTCCTCCCCACCGCGCAATTACATCCTCGCTCTGGAAAGATTGTTGTAACAAATAACCCACTTGACGGAGCACTGTATCTCCAGCAGCATGACCATATTGAGCATTGACTTGTTTAAAGTGATCTAAATCTAAAATAGTGAATGACAAAGGCTGTTGGTGGCGACTTGCTAGACTGAGCATTTCGTCTAAATCTTGAGTCGATTTTTGACGGTTGGCAACCCCAGTGAGCGGATCGGTTTCAGCAATCCGCCTCATTAGTTTCAAACGCTCTAAACGAGTGATGATCCGAGCCACTAACTCAGGACCGACAATGGGTTTACTCACAAAATCGTCGGCACCCACGGCAAACACCTGATTGATCACCGCAACCTCGGTATGAGCCGTGAGAAAAAGGATCGGTAACCCACCCCAACGAATATCATTACGAACGACCTGACACAATTCAATGCCCCCTAAGTAAGGCATTTCTACATCTAAAATGAGCAGATCGGGAGAACAAGCTTCGAGGGTTTCCCAAAATTGTAGAGGATCTTGAAGCATGGTGACTTTTAACCCCCAAGGTTCTAGCAATGTCTTTAATACCAGGACAATCTTAGGGTCATCATCAACTACCATGATCTTTGCTTGAGCGGGTTCTGTCCTTTTCAAAACCTGATTGACGGCTTCAAAAACTTGAGTTGACGAGAAGGGTTTTTGCAAAAAGAACCGTCCGCCATGACGAGCGACTTCCACCCGCTCGGCTAAGCTAGCTTGACTGGAAAATACCAGCACGGGAATAGGAGGAATTTGACGTTGAAATTCGCTCAGTAGCGCTAAGCTCTCTTGACTATTTGAAGAAATTTCTAAATCTAATAAAACAATGTCAGGTTGATATTGATGGAGAACGGCTTGAGCGGTAGTCAAATCAGGAGCAATCATGCTTTTAAATCCCTGCTTCTCAGCTTCGCTAGCTAAAGCTGCGGCTAGGGGGCGATCGCCATCGGCAATGAGCAGCAATGGATGAGTATTAGCAAGGGTAGACTCAGAGTTTTGCTCTTCTATCGGTTGTTCAATATCATGCCGTAACCCCATGACCCATGCCTGAAATTGTTTTGCCTGATCTAGACTTAACGGGGCTGGTGATCCTAGAAGCTGTTCAATATTTCGAGCCAAGTCACCGCCATGGGGAAAGCCAAACATGCTCAGAGATCCTGCCAAAGTATGAGCGTCTTGTTTAGCTTGCTGCCGTAGCTCTAGGTTAAGAGACTGGATGAGCGAAGATGTTGCTGCTTGCTCTAATACTTCGACCTGGGCACTCACTTTTGCCTGAAAGCGATGCCAAATTCCGGCAACAATTGTCAGCGATTGGGGCTGAATGATCTGTAAATGTTCAGGCGACTGTTCAGGCGGGTATTCAGGTAGATATTCAGGCGACTGTTCAGATGAAGTTGATTTCTCTTCTATTTTTGTAGGAACGTGCCTCGCGTTCAAAGGTTTCAGGCGATAACCAATCCCATAGACCGTTTCAATTAAGGTGGCAGGCGCACCTACTGTTTTCAGTTTTTGTCGCAATCCTTTAATGTGAGTTCTGACTGCCTCTTCACTAGGCATATCGTCGTATGTCCAGAGATGCTCTAAGATGGCATCGCAGCTAAAAACACGGCGATTATTGCGTAAGAATAGTTCAAGCAAGGCGTACTCTTTAGGCGTGACTGAGAGGAGTTTGTCTTCGTAGATGACTTCACAACTGCTAGGATCAAGCTGTAGCGCTCCCCATTCTAACAAGGGTTGAGTGCTAGAGTTAGCCCGACGCAATAAGGCTCGAATTCGAGCGACTAACTCTTCTGTATCAAATGGTTTAACAACATAGTCATCAGCGCCAGCATCTAATCCTGTGGCTTTATCGTGCTTACTATCTCGCCCGGTCAGTAACAAGATTGGCATTTGATAGCCTTGCGATCGCAATTGACGACATAGACTAATACCATCAAGTTTGGGTAACATCACGTCTAAGAGCATCAGGTCATAATCGAACATTTCAACTAATTCCAAGCCTGCTTGACCATCTTGAGCTAGCTCAACTGCGTAGTTTTGATCAGAGAGAATGATCCGTAGAGTTTGAGCAATTAGCTCGTCATCCTCAACAACCAGAATTTTCATAGCGATGATTTCTCCTGGGAGCAGTGGTAAAGGCAGTCTTTAGGAATGAGTCTTAGGCATGATCTATACCCTACTCTATATAATTGTTTTAGTGCATCGACTATTAGAAGCAGAGGTGTAACGCCTCCTGAACCATCATCTAAATTGAATGCAGGATATGGTAATGATAAAAAAGATTAAGCTGCTGGGAGTTCTCACTCTCATCTTATTGTTCTGGTTCTCTTGGCAAACTATTACTCCAGCTCAATCAACGACTCAGTTAGAATCTCGGCTCTCGCGGGTAGAGCTGGAAAATATAACCCTCCGTTCCAGGATCGGTCAACTAGAGTCTCAAGTTGCTCGACTTAGCTCTAATGCAGGCATTGATTTTTCACAATCTGTTCCGGTCGATCGCGCCACACCTACTGCTTCGTCCTTAGTCGATGATCCAACCTTTAAGCGTTTAGCAACATTGGTAATTGAACTGAAAGAGCGGGTAGTTGCGGTAGAAAGTCAGGTTGCCGCGATCGCTCCTGCGCGATCGCCTGGTCGATAATCTTTTAGAAACGTCATAAATCTGTTAGAGAAAATAGTCAATTGCAGAAGCAGATTTTCCGTCCTACACTCATAAATAGAATCGCTTTTGCAAACCTTTAAACAGTAGTTTTATGAGTCTGGTCAGCCGTCAGGCAATTGCACTATTTACAGGATTTTGTGCTATCGGATTTACTGCCTGTAGTTCCTCACCCCCTAATACTGAGCAGAGCGACCCCTTGCGGGTATCTCGAAGAGCACGCCCTTCAACGGCTCCATTAAGCCAATCATCTCCCAAGTCTTCTGGAACTGCTTTAGCTGCATCTCCGCGATCGAATGAGTGCAGTTTGGTGGAGTCAGGATTTGGTTCTCCTGGAACGGTCAAAATCAAGGTTGAAGAAGTTGTCCATGGGCTAGAAACGCCTTGGGGAATAGCTTTCTTACCGAATGGCAATCTCCTGGTAACTGAGCGGGCTGGACGGATACGAGTTGTGAAAAACGGACAACTTCAGCCTACGCCTCTGACCAAAATCCCGGCAACTGATGAAGGAGAAGGCGGGCTTTTGGGCATTGCGCTACACCCTAACTTTGCTGAAAATTGCTGGTTTTATGTTTACTACACGACGCTCAAAGGTGGTTCTCCGGTCAACCGCGTTGAGCGTTGGCAGATGGCAGAAAATGGACAGAGTGCTTCAAGCGATCGCATTATTATCGACGATATTCCAGTGGCGCAATACCACAATGGCGGGCGTATTCGCTTTGGTCCTGATGGTATGCTCTACGTTGGCACAGGTGATGCCCGTCACCCCAGCGTCTCCCAAGATCCCAAAAATCTGGGTGGAAAAATTCTCCGCCTAACGCCCGATGGAGAAATTCCAACCAATAACCCGTTCCCTGGTAATCCTGCTTATATTTTGGGCATTCGTAACACGCAGGGGTTTGACTGGATTGATGCATCGACGATGTGGGTTACCGATCATGGTCCCAGCGGCGAACTAGGATTGAGCGGCTTAGATGAAGTCAATATTGCTAAGGCAGGAGACAATTTAGGTTGGTCTGAAATTTCGGGCTGTAACAGCAAAGCAGGATTAATTCGTCCGCTGTTGACTTGGCGAAATGCCACACCGCCAGGGGGAGCTGCTATCTATACGGGAACCGCGATTCCAGAATGGCAAGGCAGTTTAATAATTGGGACATTAAGGTCTATGCATCTTCAGCGAGTGGCGATCGCCCCATCCGGTCAACTGCAACTTCATGAGGTCTACTTACAGGGTGAGCCACCAGCGGGCTATGGTCGCTTGAGGGAGGTGATTATGGGAACTGACCACGAGTTATATGTCACGACCAGTAATTGTGATGGTCGAGGCAAATGTCCACCTGAAGGAGATAAAATTCTGCGGATTACTCGCTAGCGATCGACTGTCAACCCATAATCTTTAGCACGACTTTATTCATTCATTAAACGCTGAATCAAATGGTCACCCACGCGCAGAGCATTGGCGATCACGGTCAGCGCTGGACTGACGCTGGAACTAGAGGGAAAGAAACTACTGTCCACCACATAAAGGTTGTCGACCTCGTGGGCGCGACAGTTGAGATCCAGCACCGAAGTTTTAGGATCTTCCCCAAATCGGCAGGTGCCGCACTGGTGAGCAACCACCTGAATTGGCATATCGCTGCGTGGAAAAACGCCGTTGCGATTAAACCGCGAGGGCTGCTCTGCCTGCACCGCTTTTAGCACATCAAGCCAGCGGTAAACCAGGCGATCGTGGGCTTCTACGTTGCTGGGTTCGTAGTCAATGTGAAGGCGATCGCCCACTAGCTTGACTCGGTTATTGGGATTGGGTAAATCTTCGGTTTGTAGCCACCATCCTATTGAGCGAGTCGCTAACTGCCGCAGCCCAAATTCTGGCATGATGCGGGTAAAGATGGATAGAATCGGCGGGGCTTCTGAAAAAATCACATCTTGTAAAATACCGCCCGACTCTTGAACGTTCCCCATAGGGTAAGGATATTGGTCATCTCCCCAGTAAAAATCGTTGACTCCGAGCGATCGCTGAGACAAGCCAGAGTTGGCAGAGGAAGTCAATTGCACCACAACCGATAGCTGCTGTTTCATCAAGTGCCGCCCGACTCCATCAGAGCTATTAGCGATGCCGTTAGGGTGCTTTTCATTGGCAGAACGGAGCAGTAACACCGCTGAATTAATAGCACCACACGACAGCACAATAATACTGCCTAAAAACAGGTAAGATTGCTGACCAATTTTTGCTTGAACAGCTTTAATTTCACAGCCGGAAGGATTAGTGTAAAGGCAGAGCGCTTGAGCAGATGTTTTGAGAGTAACGTTGGCGTACTTGAGGGCTGGACTAATGCCCGTATCTTCTGAATCAGTTCTGCCCTGATCTCCCAACCCCAGCGGTAAGTAGTTAGGATGCAAGCCTTGCTTTAAAAGCACATCTTTGATCACCTCAACTTGAGGTTCATGAGCGATTTCTGGGAAAGGATAAGAGCCACTGTGCGGCGGTTCGGTGGGATCATCGTCAGGTTTGCCATGAACTTGATAAAGCTTTTCAGCTTCAGCGTAGTAAGGTTCAAAGTCTTGATAGTTTAATGCCCATGCTGGAGAAACGCCATCTTTGTGCTGCACTCCTTCAAAATCTCGTTCTCGCATCCGCATGAGAACGCCGCTGTAGATTTTGGTATTGCCTCCCACACAGTAGCGAGTCTGTAAATTGAACGGCTCTCCCTGATCGTCATACCATTGTTCAGGCGAATGAAATTGCTCTTTCTTGAACACCTCTGTATCGACTAACTCAGAACTTTCTTTTGCTAGAAATTCCCCCTGTTCTAGAACCAGAATTTTCTTGCCTGTTGGAGCTAATTTACGTGCTAATGTACCTCCACCTGCCCCCGTGCCAATGATAATGACATCATAGTGCTGATCATCAATAATCATAGTGATTCCTCCAAACTGCTAACCTACTGCCAAACATAAATGAGAATAAATAAGATAATCCAAATGACATCAACAAAGTGCCAGAATAAGGATGTCGCTTCAACACCAAAAAAACCGTTGTCATAGTTCCCTGGAAGAAAAGAACGAATCAACATTAACACCTGAAG
>JBBRCV010000226.1:0-9364 GCA_038204505.1 Elainellales cyanobacterium | reverse complement strand
TAGGACAACTCTCCAGGAAAGTTTCATAGTTTTAAGTTGCCTCTAAAAGATTGATGCGACCGAAGCTCATGGGTAAAAACATGAACCCTTGCGTTCTCCGATACAAACAAATTTGCGGTTGTTAACTAGACTTTACGGATGTGATAAAACTTCTGAGGAAGCAAACACTTTCATTATCTGAGAACGAATCTTAATTAAATTTAACTTAAATTGGGGAACTTGAGCAACCGACTATTAATTTATCATCCTGTAAAAACCGAACAAGAGTAGGATTTGTGGCGATCGCCCAGTCCTTAATTCGCCGTCCACCCGCCATACCTCCGACTTGCTGAAAGGATCTGAATCCTGAGAAGATAAAGATGTTTTAGTTCCTATGTACTATTTAAGCGTATTGTGGTAGAACTCATGTACTGAGCAAAGTCCCGAAAATGCGGGAGAAGTCAACAGCGCGCAGTCATTCACTCAGCTATTAGAGAGGTTATTGATTCCATGGCAGTCAGTCATTCTTCCGCTGCATCACAGACTGTTTTGAGTGTCGATTTGGGGCGAACCTCCACCAAAACTTGTGTGAGTCGTAATCCCGATCAGGTTGTCCTGATTCCAGCAAATGTGGCTCACCTAACGGTTGAACAAGTTCGCAAAGGTGGGTTTGAGTCTCTAGCGACCGACCCATTAGTGGATATTTGGCTAGAGTTTCAGGGCAATGGTTATGCGATCGGGCAATTGGCGGCAGACTTTGGCGCTAATTTGGGCGTGGGGCAATCTAAGGTGGAGGATGCCCTAGTCAAAGTGCTTGCCTGCATCGGCTACTTTAATTTGAGTGGCAAAATTTCAGTCGTGCTGGGGCTGCCCTATCTGTCGCAGGAGCAGTTTGATCGAGAGAAGGAGCAAATTACTAGCTTGCTGCGATCGCCCCATGTCATGAGCTACCGAGGCGAATTTGCGGCGGTGGAGATTGAGCGAGTTTGGGTGATGCCAGAGGGCTTTGGTAGCCTCATTTGGTCGGAAGCACAGGACAAGAAAGCCTCAAGCCCCGATTTCCCTAGTCTCTCGATCGCCGTGGTCGATATTGGACATCAGACGACAGACTTTTTGATGGTCGATCGCTTCCGGTTTTCCCGTGGCGCGTCTAAGAGCGAACCTTTTGCCATGAGCCAGTTTTACGAACAGGTTGCGGCACAGATTCCGGGAGCCGATAGTCAGTCGATGTCGCTGATCGAAGCTGTACATCGCCCTGATGGAGAGCGCTTTTTCAGACCCAGAGGCACTAGCAAACCCACAAACTTAGATGATCTCTTGCCTAGCCTCCGCAAAAACTTTGCCCGTGAATTGTCCGATCTGCTAGTGGCGTGGTTGCCAGAACGGGTGACGGATGTAGTCGTTAGTGGCGGTGGCGGCGAGTTCTTTTGGAACGATTTTCGCCCCTTGTTGAAAGATGCGCGGCTCAAGGGGCATTTGGCAAAACCCTCTCGTCAAGCTAACGCGTTAGGACAATATATCTACGGCGAGGCGCAGATTGTCGCCTCAAAGAGTAAGATGTCTGCCACGGCACAATGACCTCTAGCCCACGGATTAGGTCGATTAGGCGAATAGTGCGGTTTGTCCAAACAGGGGCAGACCAGGCTTTGCTGCAAGCGGTAGAAGAGGCGCTAGAGAGCCAGTTTCACGGAAATTTTAGTGCTCTGTGTAAACAAGCGCTTCGGCATTTTTTGCTTCCTGATCAAGACGGTCGGTTAATTTCGCCGATAGTGATGCAAGAGCAGATTGCGGAGTTGCAGGAACGGGTAGCAAGGCTGGAGAAGATGGGCGATCGCCTCAGTTTGCTAGAACTAGAGCGGCTGCAACAGCGATCGGCCGAACCGCAATTGCCCGCCGAGTCTCCCGAACCGTCCCCAGAGCCTCCAGAGCCAGAGCCTCTAGAGATAATAGATCCGCTGCTTAGCCGCCTTGCTCCTTTTCTAGAAGATTTTTAGCTCATATTTTTATCTGAATCACGGTTTCATTTGAATCGATAGACTGACTCAACCTTGCCCACAAAAACATCACTAAACTTTTGATTTTGAATGTCGTTTCTCACACCTTTGGGAATTGTTAAACTTTGCAGGAGAACACAATCTTGTCCGGTTACCTGTGGAGCGGGAATGGGTTGAGAATAGGATTGAAACCGATTAGTTTCGCTTTTATAAATAATGATTCCTGGATGGAGTTTCTCTAAGACTGAACCAAAACTTTTACCTGACCAAATATTCATAAAGTGAAGAGAAGATTCAATCGAAGAAGTTCGCCAGGAATTAACTTTGATACAAGTGCGATATTTTTCACTGTTGTAAAGAGTTTCAATTTGCGCCAGATCATTTCGACGTAAGGTAGAGAATTTACCAATCGATTGTGATGCCAGATTGACCTGCTGAATGCCAATGAGCCAGCATATAGTTAAGGCGATCGCTCCTAAACGCTGAGCGACCTGACGTGAGCTTAATCTAGTTCTTTCAGTCAACCATTGAGTCGTGAGTAAGGTCAGGCAAAGGGTTAGAAGAAATAGCATAAAGCCGACCAAGCCAAGCGACGGATCAAGATATCGGATTTTTGGGAACTCTGTCAGGGTCATTAAAATCTGAGTCCACCATACCAAGGTGGTCAGAAAAAGGAGATAGGCGGATTTTCTTAGCAAACTTTGATTTGCATTTTTGAAGCGCTTTTTATCGACGTAAATCAAAAGCAGAAGCGCTACTGAAACAACCGTGGAAAGGAATAATATGCCGATAAAAATCTGGGCATTAGATGCTAAGATGCCAAAGTTTTTCCAGATATCAACTGGGTTAAACAGTCCCTGTCCACCCGTTCTGTAAGGTCCTGTATGGGTAGCAAGACTCTCGAACCAGCCGAGCATTCTTGGATACTGACTAATAATAGGAGCTGTCGCAACAATGAACGTGGCAACGGCAACCGAAAGTGCAATGATTTTTCTGCGAGTTCCCTTAATCAACAAGAAAAACCAAATAGTAGCCAAAAAGGTAACCTTCGTTGCCATTCCTAGCCCAAAGATAATGCCTAAACCGATCAACCATTTCCCTGACTGGGCTGCATTTTCTCGATACGCTGTATTCTCTCGGTACAGATAGTAAACGAGCAGCAAAGCTAATAGTTGGCTAATGCAAAACACGAGGACATCAGGGCTGACTCGACTAGGCTCAATCACAAAATGTGCCCCAATGATTAGCAAGGGACTGGATTGAATTAAGATTGCCAGCGGCAGATTTTGACAAAGTCGAAACGTGCCAAAACCCAGTAGAAGTAGGGCACAAGCTGTAAGCAACACCAATGTGGTATGGATTGTCCAAAGGTATATCTCTGGATGGGTGAGCACATCTGTGACCAGATCAGTAGAGCGAGGGTTGGCGATCGAGTTAAGGAAATGCTCTCCGCGCATTAAGACTGCCCCAATGATCTGAAGGGGTGTACCAGGATGATCGGTATGGCTTGGTGCTTGAAAGAGCGCTAGTTTTAACGAATTTCCCAGGTAGGCATAGTCTGGGTCTTGATTTGCAACCCAGAAAAAGGGACCTCTCTTCACTCCCAATATCAGGTAGGAGACTAAGTAAAGAATTGGCAGAACAGAGATAAAGCCAGCATTCACTGACCAGAAAAGTTTTTTCATTCTTTACCCGCTAACCCCTGAACTGCGAAAATTTTCATACGATCGCCATGAGATGCCGTCGGGAAATCTTAGCATTTTTTGGGCAGTAAACTAGTGCTCTATTAGAGGAGGGGCGATCGCAAATTCGTTGCAGGTTCGTTAATACCCCGAATCTTTCGCCACGAAATTACGGTCATGTTGACTCATAACCTGTGGTTCAATAACGCTGTTATTCGGGCTTCAACTGGTTACTTTTTCGTAGTCATCCGAATCACGTAAGGGCTGTACTGATTCTGCCGATAAGACCCGACCCAAATTTGATAAGTTCCTGATAGCCATTGCCCCGCAATACCAGGATTTTTCCCGATGTAATCATCATTGCACCAGGTGCCGCCGGGTCCTCGAATAATGAGCGTAGTATCTTCTGGACTTTCGACCTGAAGGTTGAGGAAGTTAAACACGCCCGTTAGAACAATGGTGTGATCAGGCTGCTCATCAACAAAGCCTGTGCAGGCTCCAGTTGCGGTTTCGGCGCGTTTTGCCACATCGCTAGCGCTCATATCGCCACCGCTAATGCCCCGAACCGTTAAAGGATCGGGAGAAAATCCAGGGCTAATGGTAACGTTTTCAAAGATGGTGTCAGCTCGGGTTTGGACGGGTGTCTGAGCTTGTGCCGGGAGACTTAGACCTATTCCAGCAATCCCTATTCCACCAATTAGTGAAGTAATAAATGCTGGGAGAATTCTCGTACCTGAAGAGAGCCAAGTTTGCATGAGCTTGATGAATATTCGGATGAGAGCGGTTAGAGCTTTGGAGACGACCTGAATAAAAGTTTAGTTCCTCATGCCTGCGCTTGCGCCTGTTGTAATCGAGAAAGATCAAGCTGGTGCTGATGGAGCAGCAGCCAGGATTGAATCAGGTCGGGCCCATGCATGTCGCAAGTGAGAGCAGCCCGGAGCGATCGCATCACCACGCCTTTCTTCACTCCTGCGGCTTTTACCACCTGCTGGATTAGCTCTTGAGCGCCTGTGTCAACCAAAGGTGCATCTGCATCCAGGATGTCTATCAACGCTTGCAGCACCGCGACAACGCCTTCTTGCCTAATCTGGGCGATCGCTTCCTCAGAATATTCTATCGTCGGCACAAATAGATAGCGGCTCATAGCGACGGCATCGTTTAGCCGAACGAGGCTGGGGGCGACTAAGGCAGTGAGTTGCTCTAGCCAGGAGCGATCGTCAGGATCAAACTCGTAGCCTGCTTCTTGCCACAGAGGAATTAGCAGATCGGTGAGGCGATCGATCGCCATGTCGTGAATATATTGACTGTTGAGCCAGTTCAGCTTGTCCCAATCAAATTTTGCGCCTGCTTTGTTGACCCGCTCAAAGCCAAACTGTTCAGCCGCCTCTGCCAGGGTAAAGCGTTCCTGTGCATCGGGGGGGGACCAGCCCAGCAAGGTCATGTAGTTGACCATAGCATCGGGGAGATATCCCATTTTGCGGAAGTCTTCAATAGAAGTGACTCCATCACGTTTAGAGAGCTTCTTACCTGTGGGACTGAGGATGAGCGGAGTATGGGCAAACAGCGGGACTTCTGCACCCAAAGCTTCATACAGCAAAATTTGCTTGGCGGTGTTGGCAACGTGGTCTTCACCGCGAATAATGTGGGTGATTTTCATATCCACGTCATCCACAACCACGACAAAGTTGTAGAGAGGCTGACCAATTTCACCAAATGAGGCATGGCGGGCAATCACCATATCGCCACCGAGATCAGTGC
This sequence comes from Elainellales cyanobacterium, assembly GCA_038204505.1. Lineage (GTDB taxonomy): Bacteria > Cyanobacteriota > Cyanobacteriia > Elainellales > Elainellaceae > Timaviella. Next base: position 3,951 of record JBBRCV010000226.1, on the reverse strand, counting down.
CCGTCCAGGTTACTTCGTCGCGCACTTGGTCAAGCCAGGTAATTTGGCGATCGTCGTCAATCTTAAAACGGATCACCGGGAGCCGTCCTTCAGCCATGAAGCCTTGCTGCTGGTCAGTCGTCAGGTCGCGGTGGCGGTTGTCGTAGCGGGGAGCCTGCCCGTTGGCTTCCTGGTCGGCTCTCAGGGTTTCTAGCTCGGCTTCGGTGCAAAAGCAGTAGTAGGCTGAGCCATTATCTAGAAGGGTTTGGATAGATTTTTGGTAAAGCTCCAGGCGATCGGTTTGGAAGAATGGTCCTTCGTCCCAATTCAGCCCCAACCAGATCAAGCCTTTGCGGATGTCCTCGGTGTATTCGGGGCGCGATCGCTCCACATCAGTATCTTCAATCCGTAAGACAAAAGTGCCGCCATGATGACGGGCAAACAGCCAATTAAAAACGGCAGTCCGGGCAGTGCCAATATGAAGTTTCCCAGTTGGACTGGGCGCAATACGAACCCGAACAGAATTTTCCCCAGCAGCCATAGCTTCCCCAATTTTTTCACCCTTAAAATTCTAACGGGTGATGGAGGCGCTCAACGCACTCGTTGCTCAATTGAGGAGGATTCTTAGAGAAATATGGGTCACCCGGGGCTCGAACCCGGAACAAATCGGTTAAAAGCCGAGTACTCTACCATTGAGTTAGTGACCCTTGATGGGAATGCAATTCGCACACCGTCTACTAAATTAGCATAAGACGCGCGAAGTATGGCAATTAATTCCGATGACTGTTATCGTAGCGCACTAAGGCTCCAGCCCACTGCAACTTTTCTCGGAGAGTTTGGTAGTAGGAGTGGTTCTGGCGAAGCACTATAAACTCGGCAGGACGGTCTGCCATGCGAATATCGACTCGTTGACCGGGCCAAATAGAAGTTCCTAAAACGCCATCCATCCACAGCTTGGTAGTGAGTTCTCGGTCAGCCAAAGGCCAAATGCTGACGACGGAACCCGCAGGCAGAACGATCGGGCGACTAGAAAGACTAAGGGCGCAAATGGGAGTGACAATAATGGCATCCATGCCAGGGTGAACGATCGGGCCCTTTGCCGCCATCGTGTAACAGGTTGAGCCAGTAGGGGTAGCCACCAGCAGCCCATCGCCTTGGTACTGATCAACGACTTCGCCATCAATTTCCATTTCTAGGAAAGAGGTAATCATGCGATCGGCAGAGGCAGGTTTGACGCACATTTCGTTAAGAGCTAAGTAGCGATCGCTCATTGGCTCTAAGTTCGTTCGACTGCCCTCAAAAGCCATTGCCTGCAACATCATTCGCCGCTGTACCGCAAACCGATCCTCCAGCAACCGATCCCAAACTGCCTCGGAGTCTTGGAGTTCGCTAGCAGGCTCGGTCAAAAAGCCCAGGTGCCCACCCACATTTACCGCCAAAATGGGAATGCCTTCAGGCGCTAACTGCCGCGCTGCCGACAGTGCCGTCCCATCGCCACCCAAAACTAGCGCCAGGTCAATGGGCTGCTGCACAGAGGCTAAAAAGACGGGAAAAGGATTATCTTTCGGACCGCTGGGACCTAAAAGAACTCTACAATTACGTCTTTCCAGCTCATGAGCGTACTGCTCAGCACAGCGTTTGCTCAGCGCATCGCCAGCTTTGTGAATAATAATGACCTGAGCTAAACGCACGATTTGGAGCCTACCACTTCAGCAAGTTAAATTGCTCCATGTCCACTGTGTCTCGGTTCCGATAAATAGACAGGACGATCGCCAGTCCCACTGCCGCTTCCGCTGCCGCAATAGTAATGACGAAAACCGCAAATACCTGTCCTCGAATCTCTTCTGGGTCAAGGAAGTTAGAGAACGCCATTAAATTAAGGTTGACAGAGTTGAGCAATAGCTCAATCGACATCAGAACTCGAATGGCGTTGCGGCTAGTGACTAAGCCATAGATGCCAACGCAGAAGAGGGCAGCAGCAATGATCAGAAAATATTGAAGTTGCAGCATAATTTGCTCTAAATATTCGTTTCTAAGATTATTTTTGGCTACCCGAAACCAATTCGCGCGGACGCTCAGGCAGGGTTAGGGCAGGCTGATCGTCGCCAACGATTTCGTCAGGGAACAAGTCACGGCGGGCAATGACGATCGCCCCTACCATTGCCATTAATAGCAGCACCGAGACTAACTCGAAGGGCAACAGGAAATCGGTGAAGAAGTGTTTGCCGATCGCCACGATCGCGCCATCGCCAATTGGAGTCACTGAAGAAATTGCCCAAGGCGTTGTGACTACCATGGTGCTGAGCAGGGCGAAAAGCCCCACACAAACGGCAGCGGTTGAAACTTTGCTGATCCAAGCTTTGGGCACTTCAGCAAAGTCCTGGCGCTTGTTGACTAGCATGATCCCGAACAGGATCAAGACGTTGACGGCTCCCACATAAACCAGAATTTGCGCCGCTGCCACGAAGGAAGCATTCAGCAAAATGTAAAGCCCCGACATGCTGATGAACACTAACGCCAGCAAAAACGCCGAGTAGACAATATTTGACAGTAAGACCACGCCTAAAGCACCTCCCAGCATCATGGCTGTTAGCACTATGAACGAGACCAGTTGAACTCCATCCGCTAAATTCATGTTCATCCTCAATTCGGTTTAAGTTAGAGAGCCGTTCAGGTTAGCGTCAGGCTTTACCTAAGTTTTTTGACTGTGCTTACTTTTGAGCTTCGGCGCTTTCCATTTCTTCAAGAATTTCTTCAGGCAGTTTGCCAGGACGACGGGAGTTTGCTGGAAGATCGTGAGGGTCGAGTACGCCTTTGGGGAGGTAAACCAGTTCACGCAGAGGCGTAATCATCGGATCAGCGTTCATGACGCTAACGGGTAGGCGACCCAGGGCGACGCTGTCGTAGTTGAGTTCGTGGCGATCGTAGGTGGCGAGTTCGTACTCCTCAGTCATCGATAGGCAATTAGTGGGGCAGTATTCGACGCAGTTGCCACAAAAAATGCAGACTCCGAAGTCGATGCTGTAGTGATTGAGCTTTTTCTTTTTGGTTTCTTTGTTGAACTCCCAATCTACTACGGGGAGGTTGATCGGGCAGACCCGCACGCAGACTTCGCAGGAAATGCACTTATCAAACTCAAAGTGAATTCGTCCCCGGAAGCGTTCAGAGGGAACCAGCTTTTCGTAAGGATATTGGACGGTAATGGGGCGACGCTGCATGTGGTCGAAGGTGACGGATAAGCCTTGACCAATGTGCTTTGCAGCTTGAACCGCTTCTTTGGTGTAATCGGTGACCTGCTTTAGAAATTTCAGCATCGTAGGTTCTCTCTCTGTCTTCTTAATTAAATCAGCATTAAATCAGCTTGCTTAGTCCGAGGCAGTCTAAATCTTGAACACTAGCCACCAAAAGCCACGGGGAATGTGAGCTTTAGGGCTGCGGTCAGCAGGAGGTTGACAAGAGAGACGGGCAGAAGAAACTTCCAGCCTAAGTCTAACAATTGGTCAATCCGCACGCGGGGAACAGTCCAGCGCAGCAAAATGGCGATGAAGACCATGAGGTAAGCCTTGAAGAGGGTCATCACAATGCCGAGGCTGGCGGTGATCAGTTGCAGCCAAGGAGTTGTTTCGCTGACGTTGAGCAAATTGGCGAGTCCGCTGACTGGAATGGGAGATTCCCAGCCGCCTAGGTACAAGATGGCTACTAGCAGGGCAGAGAGGACGAGATTTGCGTAGGAGCCTGCATAGAACAACATGAACTTAACGGAGCTGTACTCGGTTTGATAGCCTGCAACGAGTTCTTCTTCAGCTTCGGGAAGGTCGAAGGGAATGCGTTCGCATTCAGCAAGGGCGGCAATCCAAAAGATGATGAAGCCGACGGGTTGCCGCCAGATGTTCCAACTCAAGATGCCGTAGCTGGCTTGCTGGTTAACGATGTCGATGGTGCTGAGGGAGTTGGACATCATGACGACTGCCA
>JBBRCV010000225.1:0-9367 GCA_038204505.1 Elainellales cyanobacterium | reverse complement strand
GAAAGATCCGTAAAAGCTTAGTCTTTGTTGCCGATGGTACTCCCATTTCGCAGCTTGACAGTTCACCACCTCAACCCCTTCCTAGCCCGCAGGTGTGTGTTGAAATTGGTTATGCCCTGCAATGTAAACGCTCAGAGCAAATCTTACTGGCGCAGATGGAGCGCCCTGATATTGCAGGACAATTTCCATTCGACGTGCAAACCCGCGATCGCCTACTGTTTCGCAATAAAGCCGAATTGCATAAATCCTTACCGCAATCTTTAGAAGAACAACTTCATCGCTTTAACTTAATTTGAGAAAGCACTTAATTCGAGAAAGCATTTTTGTCTCTTTGAAAACTAAGAGTTCTTCTGTGGTTCTCTGACCTCAAACATCCCTATTGCTCCCGAAGCCATTGCTCAATCCCATCGGCTAAAGCATCGGCTAACTTTTTTTGTGCCTCCCCATCTGTAACCCACTCAAACTCTTGGGGATTGATCATAAACCCCAACTCTAGTAACACCGCTGGAGCCACGGTGGGACGCGTTAAAGCCAAATTATTCCAAAACACTCCATAAGAAGGGCGATCGAGCTTCTCAACCAAGTAATTGTGTAAAAATACCGCCAGCCCATGAGACTGGGTATTGTACCAAAACGCCCCTACTCCAGCCGTATGGGCTGCATCTCCCTCATCAGGAAGGGCATTGTAGTGCAGGCTCAGGGCTAGAGTCGGCTGCATCTGAGTGATCATTGCTGCTCGCTCATTAGGACCTAGATCAACATCCGCTTCACGCGTCATATAAACGGTAGCACCCTTGGCAATGAGGCGATCGCGCACCAACTTTGCCATAACTAACGCTACCTCTTTCTCTGAATAACCCGTTGGCCCCCGTGAACCTAAATCATCGGGTCCGCCATGCCCTGGATCAAGCAAAATACTCACCCCCTTTAGCGATCGCTCTATCTGCGGTGGATGCCTAAGCGATAGCACTAAAGTTGTGCCCTCATATCGCAACTTGTATCCCCACTGTTGAGAAGACTTGAGGTTAAAAGTGTACTGAACCTGTTGAGGCGCTGTCTGCTGCCAATCTAATCGCTCAATGAGAGGATTATCATCTAGCCGAATAGTGTCAGTTTGGGCAGTCGTATTATGCAGAGTCAGTGTAAAAGAGCGATCGCCCTGTTGCACGGTCACTGGCACCGCTACCTGCAAAGGAAACAAAACCTCCGTCCAATCTCCCGCCTGACGCGCCCGAATACTGCGGATTAGCGATCGCGGCGGTACAGCATTTGGCACAACTTTAGTTTCAGCCGCCTTAATCCATGCCCCATAGTCTAACCGCAGCCACTCACCCTCTCGCCCTGTCACAGTGGCTGTTGTACCCTTTGGCAGCGGCGTTAAGCGAGAGTAATCAGTACTTGCCCCGGTGCGGGCAGTGCCGGGATCAGCGGTCACTTCAATCACCTGAGCAGTTGCAGGGGAAAGAATCTCAACTTTACCCGTTCCCGGCTGCGTCAACGTTTGTCCATTAAGCGTCAGTTGAAACTGGGGATAGCCCAAGTCTCGGCTGATTGAATTTGTGGGAACAACTGCCCCCGTAACGATGTGATTGCCATAGATGACCGTGCCTACACTGGGCGTATCGCTAGCGCACCCTTGGTAGCTTTGAGCAGAAGTTATCGTCGGCTGATCTTGCTGCGTCAACACTGCCGAATTAGGAGGGAGTTCAACCGAGCTTATTTGAGGCAATAGAGGAATAGTTTGGTTGCCTAAAGTCACTGCCACCCTGGCTTGCGGAGGAGCGATCGCCCCAAAACAGATTAGTTCTCCTGGCATACGGGCAATATCTACTGCCGGAGTCAGCGAATCCGCAGCAAACGTCGCACCTGTTGGAGCTAGAGGCTCAGCAGAGATACGGGTCACCCGCAGCTTCAGTTGCTGAGTGCCATAACGCAAATCAAAAACATTCTCGCCTAGTTGTAGCGGCAAGCTAGGCGCAAAATGTCCGGCATCACTTCGCTCAATTTTCTGCCCATTAATAGTGACTTCTCCGGCTGCTGGAGCCGTGCCAATTAGGAAAATCTGGGTGGCAGTCGTTTCATATCCATCTGCCGGATATGCGACGAACAGGGGTTGTTCTGCCCAGGCGATCGCAGTGACGCTTACGGCTCCAACCCAAACTCCAGTCACCCCTAAAAGAGTTAAGTTTTTATTCATGGAAATTTTATGCACGCAGCTAAGACAGTATCTAATTAAGACACTATAGGGCGATCGTTGCGACCCTGCATAAACATTAGCCTGCACAAGCATTAGCCTGCACGAATATTAGGGAGAAGCGATCGCCTCTCCCTTTTCCATAAACTCATCAATTCAAACTGGCGTTCGTCAGCAGCCAGCGTTCATCAGCACTAAGCCGGAATTGCTTCTGGAGCCGCCAAAGCTAAAATGTGATAGCAAGAAGGAGTCTCTTCTCCCAATACTTCGTTGATCCTGGATCGAATCTGGACATGCAGATCTTGAACCGAAACATCGAAGTTATGCATCACATGCAGCACGGCGGTCTGCTGATGAAACTCCTTGCCATAATAAGCTACAAAGTAGGTGTAACGATTAGAGCCAGGGGCATCTAGAACGAAATCTCTCATTTGAGTTCCTCTAATTTCCTTATCTCCCATATTGGGATGAACGCAATTGTTTTCGGGGGTGTTCTGAGGCGATCGGTCGAACAATATTCCAATAGTTAATACAGCAACCCATTCTAGGATTCCGGGTACTTTTCAACTCTCTTCAATCACTAGGCTCCATAAAGCCTAAGTTGATTGACTCCATCGCTCCACTGTGTTTTCACCCAATTGGGGAACCTACGCAATGTGCTGATGATTTATTGCCCTCAAGCTAGTTTAGATTGAAATGCAACGTTTTATGATGCATAAATGATCGCTGATTGGGTAGAAGCTCATCATCCTGCCATCGGGTGACCTAAAAAGGTGAGGATTTGGACGGTGGATGCTAAACTATGGTGCATTCCAGATAGGGGCATGGCATGGCTTCTCCAGATTTTGCACAGTTTTCAGCGTTGGTGCAGCAAGGAAACTTTGTTCCGGTTTACCAGGAGTGGGTTGCCGATTTGGATACCCCTGTGTCTGCCTGGTACAAGGTTTGTGCCGGACAGCCCTACAGTTTTTTGCTGGAGTCTATTGAAGGCGGCGAAAAGCTAGGACGCTACAGCTTTTTAGGTTGCGATCCGGTGTGGGTCTTAGAGGCACGGGGCAACAAAACAACGCAGACCCACCGAGATGGCTCAGTGCAGGTTTTTGAAGGCGATCCGTTTGTGGCGTTGACAACCTGCCTTCAGTCTTACCAACCCGTGACGCTGCCCCAGTTGCCGCCGGGAATTGGGGGACTGTTTGGCTTTTGGGGCTATGAGCTGATTCAGTGGATTGAGCCACGAGTACCTGTGTATACAACCGATGAGCAAGATTTGCCTGATGGCTTGTGGATGCAAATTGATCACTTGCTGATCTTTGACCAGGTACAGCGAAAGATTTGGGCGATCGCCTATGCCGATCTCCGCGATCCCCAAACCGATTTAGAGCAGGCTTATCAACGGGCGTGTCAGCAAGTGACGCAGATGCTGGATAAATTGCAGTTGCCCCTATCCAGGCGAGATACGGTGTTGAAGTGGACACCGCCGGGAGGAAAACCAGATCAGCATCAGATTTCGTATACCAGCAACTTTACCAAGGACGAATACTGCGCCAATGTAGAACGGGCAAAGGCTCATATTCGGGCAGGAGATATTTTTCAGGTGGTTGCTTCTCAACAGCTTTCAGCAGAATACAGCGGCGATCCGTTTGCGTTATATCGCTCTTTGCGATTGATCAATCCTTCGCCGTACATGGCATATTTCAACTTTCAAGATTGGCAGATCATTGGCTCTAGCCCCGAAGTAATGGTTAAAGCCGATCGCCCTCTAGAACCCAACCTGCCCATGGTTGCCACTGTCCGACCGATCGCCGGAACTCGTCCGCGTGGCAAAACTCCCAGTGCAGATGCTGCTTATGCCGAAGATCTGCTGCAAGATCCCAAGGAAATTGCCGAACATGTCATGTTGGTTGACCTGGGGCGCAACGATTTGGGGCGAGTCTGCATCAACGGCACTGTCACTGTAGACGAGCTGATGTCGATTGAGCGTTATTCTCACGTCATGCACATTGTCAGCAACGTAGTGGGTCAACTTGCCCCCGACAAAACGGCTTGGGAACTGTTGAAAGCCTGCTTTCCGGCTGGAACAGTCAGCGGCGCGCCCAAGATTCGGGCAATGGAGATTATTCACGACTTGGAACCCTGTCGGCGAGGTGTATATTCTGGAGCCTACGGCTATTACGATTTTGAGGGACAACTGAACACGGCGATCGCCATTCGCACCATGGTAGTTCGCAGCCAACCCGACGGTAAACACACCGTTATTGTGCAAGCTGGAGCCGGACTAGTTGCCGATTCTGAACCAGAGCGCGAATACGAAGAAACTTTGAACAAGGCAAGAGGAATGCTAGAAGCCATACATTGCCTCGATCGTTCTCTAGAATAGGTCGAGCCATAGCCACGTATGCCTTTGATCTTAATCTTCTCTGAACCGATTGATTACTCTTCCGTAACCGTTCAATTACCTTCTCTTTAGGTCGGGCGTTTAAGCTATTCGACAACAGCCACGAGCATCCGAAAACATCATGACCTACGCTTACGCCCTCGAATCTGCACCCAACCCTGATCTGCGTCAGCTTTTAGAAAGACTTTATCAAGGTCGGACGCTACAACATTTTCGCAGCGGTCAAACCATTCGCCTCTTACCCGATGAAATTTGGGTGGTTTGCCGAGGCGTTGTGCAGCTAGGTACGCTTTACGATAATGGTGATGAAGCGCTGCTGGGATTGGTGTGTCCTTCAATGCCGTTCGGGTTGCCCCTAACGCTGGTGTACCCCTACCAAGCCAGCGCTTTGACTGATGTCGATTTGATGCGATTACGCCTATCAGAAGTTGTCCAGTCCCCGATGTTGGCGCAGGGAATTTTTCGTCACTTGGTGCGTCGATTGCAGCAAGCTGAAGCAATCTTGACCGTGACGGGCTATCGCCGAGTAGAAGATCGGTTGCGCCATCTGCTGTTGCTCTTAGGTCAAGAGTTGGGACAGCCTGTTGCTGACGGCACCCGGCTCAGTGTCCGCCTCACTCATCAACAAATTGCCAGCACCATTGGAACTACCCGCGTCACAGTCACCCGCCTTCTGAGTCAGCTTCAAGAAGCAGGCTGGATGAAAATGGACGGAAATCGGCACATTATTCTTACTGTCCAGACTGCTCAGACTGCGTAGAAACGGGCTGTATTAGCCTAGCTAATTTTTGACCTGCCAGTCTTTGACTAACCACTTTTTGACTAGTGCGCTGTGACTGAGGAGCAGCAGCAACGCTTCTCAGTCTTTGAATCGATCGCATAACAATTGCCTCATAGGGCATAACGCCTCTCGATTCACCGTTTAAACAAAGCGCTGCCTGCCGGGAAAGGTCGAGAGAGCGATCGCCCCAATAGGGACCCCGATCATTAACTCGCACAATGACCCGCTTCCCCGTTAGTAAGTTCGTCACTTTTAGATAAGTGCCAAACGGCAGAGAGGGATGTGCCGCCGTCAGCTCGTTTTGGTCAAAAATCTCGCCTGTGGCAGTTTGGCGACCGTGGAAATAGGGTCCATACCAAGAGGCTGTTCCCTTCAGGTGTTGCCCAGTGGGAACCAAGTCGTGCATTTGGCTTTGAGCCTCTGCCAGTGATAACTTAGGGACATCCAGAGCAGCACGAAGATTGTTGACCCAAGCGATCGCCGTTAGCTCATCGTTTCCCTGTCTTTGAAGCGCCTGTATTTGAGACGTTAGGGGGCGATCGAGCCAAAACAAAACCTCATTCTCAACTTTGCCCACAGGCGCTGCATCGATCATTCCAGGACGCAAGCTGAGTCCAGGATGCAAGCTGTTAGGGTCAAAGTCTGGGTCTAGAGCCATCTGCTGCAATTGCCAAACCATCAGATCGGCTTGGTCTTGAGAAGTAACCTCTGCAACAACCTGCCCCTTAACCTGTACCTGAAACTTTTGCCCCATTGACTGAACCGCAAGCTGGGGACGGGTAAATTCTTCTAATAGGGTTTGCCATCCGTCTCGTGGGGTGAACCCTATTTGAGGCAAGGCGTTCAAAATATAGCGCTTACCCGCAAATCGTGGAAGCTTTGTCAGGGTTGCAAACTTTGTTGAATGGAAAGGACGTGAAGCGATCGCCAGAGAATCATTTTGGGTGACGGAACTCTCTTTAGAGAGGTGCTGAGGCAAGTTTCCAACCCTAATAGGAGAACTTACAAAAGACAGAAAACTACCGATGGATGCAACCATCCCTAAGAAGCCTAGAAAGTACATAGGTTGAAATTTGCCTGAAAAAATGCTGTTTTTGTAACGTTTCTTAATGTGGGTTAATCTTAAGCACAAAAAATAATCTTAATGAAAGAGTGTAAATTTGTACAGGCTACTTAAAGTAGAGATTCTACTGATTTACGGCGAAGGCTAATGTTCTGAGAGCCTATATTAATGACTTGTACAGCAAAATCATTATGAGCATTCAACCATCCCAAGAATATACGGAGTCGTTGAAGTTACATGAACGTTTTTCACTGTTAAGTATCATTACGGGAAGATAAATTATTAATTATGAAAAAGCATCAAGACTGAATTTATTTGTTTGATACTAAAAGAGTTGCAATAAAATCCAGTTTTGCAGATGACACAATCCGGCTCAACCTCCCAATGGGGTAACCTGCTTTGCAATTTAGGCGCTTGGGAAGGATCTTTCACGAGCCTCTCTGTCAATGGCGAAATCCAGACAGACACGCCGACTTTGGTGACCTTGGAAGGCTTAGATGACAACAAACTGGTGCGTCAAACTGTCGATCGCTTTTCGATGGATAGAGCCGAGGTGACGCAACATCAGGTTTTGGAGTATCGATCGCTAGGTCGTGGCATTTTGCTATTTGAAGGAGGCGCATTTTCGCAAGGCTCGATTCAGCTTGCGCCTTCAACGGAATTTGGAGCCGAACTCGGATTTATTTGGGGCGAACATCGACTCCGCCTAGTTCAAATCTTTAATGAAGACCGTCAGCTCTCTAAGTTAACGCTGATTCGGGAGCATCTTCAAGGGAGACAACCTAGCGATCGCCCACTTCTGACAGTAGAACAATTAATCGGTCAGTGGCAAGGGGAATCCGTGACGATTGATCTCAACTGGCGATCGACCCAGTGTGCCACAGCGCTTTCAGTAAAACGGGAGGGCGATTGCCTGCATCAACATCTCACCTTGCCTAATCTAGAGTTCTCTTCTAGCGCCCAAATTAACGGCTCAACGCTGTTATTTGACCAAGGTAAATTCCCCATTCAAGTCCTGCTGCTTCCCGATGGAGCATCTTCTAATACGCCGCTAACGCTTCCTAAAGGTCAGCCGTTCTTTTTAGAAGCAGGTTGGTTGATTAACCCCAATCTTCGCCAGCGCATGATTCGCAGCTACGATGCTCAGGGCGGTTGGAACAGTTTAACGCTAGTGACCGAAAGGCGGATTGTTTAGAGAAACCACAGCAAGCAAAATACTCTGTTCAGATTCTTCCTGATTAGGTAAGAGTCAGTACGGATAGTGGAGTGGTAGATGCACCCTATTTCATCCTTGGCTTCCCGCCAGGGATTTTTTATTGCTCCACCCTAGCCCGAAACTGCTCTACAACTTGATCTAAGCCTACAGCGCGCGATGCTTTGAACAACAGGCGATCGCCCGGTTGTACCAACTGCACTAATCTTTCCACTACAGCAGCATGGCTAGCAAACTGCTCAGACACGACCGATGGCGCAGCGCCTGCCGCTAAAGCCACACTTTCAGCCTTATCTGCCAAAATCAACAGGCGATCGAGATTTAATTGGCGAGCAACCGTACCGACTTGTTCATGGAACTCTGGCGATCGCTCACCTAATTCCTTCATAGTGCCGAGCACTGCAATATGCCGAGTTCCTGGCGTTTCTGCCAGCAGGTGCAGAGCCGCAATCATAGATTCTAAGCCCGCGTTATAAGTTTCATCTAGCAGCAGCACGTCGTTAGGCAGTTCATACCGACGCGCTCGTCCTTGCGGCAACGTGACCTCCACGCCAGCAGTGAGGGCAGTCCAGTCGATACCTAAGACCTTGGCAACAGCGATCGCCGCTAAATAGTTCAAAGCATTGTGACGACCAGGTAAGGGCAGTGGCAAAACTTGACCCTCGACCTTTAACGTTGTGGCATTTAAAAGTTCGCCCTGCAAATCGCCACCTTCTAAGCCGTAGGTTAATACTTCGCCCTGCCAAACCTTTGCCGCAGTCGCAATCAACCGCAAGTTGTCATGGTTAAGAATGGCAATGCCTGCCTCTGAAAGTTCTTCCAGCAACTCGCACTTAGCATCGGCGATCGCCTGTTCAGAGCCTAAGCGCCCAATGTGAGCCGTCCCCACGTTTGTAATAACCGCTATATCTGGGCGTGCAATCCGGGTCAGTAGAGCAATTTCGCCCGCCGCCCGCATTCCCATTTCCACCACAGCGTAGTCCTGATCACCCAGATCTAGCAGCGTTTTAGGCACTCCAATTTCGTTGTTGTAGTTCGCCTGAGTCTTCAACACCTTGCCTTGAGTCGCTAAAACTGAGGCAATTAGCTCCTTAGTCGTAGTTTTGCCCACCGAGCCAGTCACGGCAATCACCGGATGCTTAAACTGATTGCGCCACCAGTGGGCGATCGCCTGATATGCCTCTAAGGTGTCTTTAACAACCAGCAGGGGCAGTTCAGCAGTGCTAGCCACAGGATAGTCTGTGATTGCCGCGATCGCCCCTTGCCCGATGGCTTGCTCTACAAATCCATGTCCATCAAACTTTTCCCCCCGTAGAGCAACAAATAAATCGCCTGTTTGCAGACTGCGGCTGTCAGTGGTGATTCTGGTAATGGGCGTGCTCTTCGAGATACCCGCAAGGGGTCGCAGCTCATGATTAGAGAGATGAAAAGGAGTAGCCGCCAAAAGTTCGACCAACTGACCCAAAGAAACCTGAAAAGACATGCAAATTTAAGGGGAGGAAAGGAACAGATGTAATCATACTCCGTGTTAAAACCTGATTAGTACCAAACGGGTTAAGATATGCTTGTTAATTGTTGGATTTTTGGAAATAAAACGAAGGAGCGTTACGCATGACCCAGGTGGTCTTAGGTGAAAACGAAGGGATTGAATCCGCATTGCGTCGATTCAAGCGCCAAGTTTCAAAAGCAGGTATCTTAGCCGACGTGAAAAGTCATCGTCA
>JBBRCV010000224.1:0-9391 GCA_038204505.1 Elainellales cyanobacterium | reverse complement strand
TGTTTTTCCCATCTCCATAAACTGGGAGTGGCTTTCCCATTAAGATGTTGATGCAGATGAGGGGAATCAACTTTTCTGGGAAGTGATAAGGACCATAGTTGTTAGAACAATTGGTCATTAAGGTGGGCAACCCATAGGTGTGATGATATGCCCGAACTAAATGATCACTTCCTGCTTTAGAGGCAGAGTAAGGGCTATTGGGGGCATAGGGAGTCGTTTCACTAAAACCCGGATCGTTCGGCTCCAGGCTGCCATAAACTTCATCTGTGGAAATGTGGTGAAACCGATAGGAGTGGGGCTGTCCTGCCGACATCCAATGCTGCCGAAAGGCTTCCAAAAGGGTAAAGGTTCCAACCACATTGGTTTGAACGAAAGCACCGGGACCTAGAATGGAACGATCGACATGGGATTCGGCTGCAAAGTGAACGAGCAGATCGATCGCCTCTTCTTTCAGCAGCGTATCAACTAAGGGACGATCGCCAATATCGCCCTGAACAAATCGCAGGTTGGCATTGCCTTCTAAATCAGCGAGGGTGCGGCGATCGCATGCGTAGGTCAAGGCATCTAAAACTATGATGCGATCGCCAGGATATTGACTGTACCAATGATGCACAAAATTAGAGCCAATAAAGCCAGCTCCTCCAGTCACCAGAAGCTTACGGGGTTCTCTAGACATAGTTTGGCTCCTAACCTTAATTCAATTCAATTTGACAGTCATCGCCAATCATAAAGCGCAACGCCTTAGGACGGCGGGGAGCTTCTTTAATATGGGCACGTTGACCAATGACGCTATCGACAATGCGATGATGAATAGCGTCAATCTTTGCACCTTGTAAGATGACGCTATGCTCTAAGTCCGCCTGGATCAAGGTAACCTGATCGGCAATGCTAGTGTAGGGACCAATGAAGCAGCTCTCTAAATGACAGTTTTCCCCAATGATCACGGGTCCGCGAATCGTGCAGTTGACAACCTTTGAGCCTTTCCCAATCTGCACCCGCCCAATAATTTGGCTTTGAGCATCAACCTCACCCTGAACTTGATGTTGTAGACAGGTATCAAGAATGACTCGATTGGCTTCTAGCAAGTCGTCTTTTTTGCCCGTATCTAGCCACCAGCCTCGAATCTGACGTGCCTCAACTGCTTTGTTCTGCTCAATGAGTGATTGAATCGCGTCGGTGATTTCTAGTTCGCCCCGTGCAGAAGGTTGAATAGAGGCGATCGCATCGTGAATCGTAGTCGCAAAAATATAGATTCCGACCAATGCCAGGTTAGAGGGCGGAACTTTAGGCTTCTCTACAAGTTGCAAAAGCTTCCCATTCTCATCCACCTTAGCGACACCAAAGGCACTAGGGTTATCGACTGGACAAAGGAGCGTCAGCGCGTCTAGTTGATGTTCTCTAAAGGCTTCGATAAAAAGCGCTAAGTCACTTTGAACCAGGTTATCGCCAAGATACATGATAAAAGGCGAGTCTCCTAAAAAAGTCTGAGCTACTTTAACGGCATGAGCAAGTCCGGCTGGCTGCTCTTGCAAGATATAGGTAATCTGAGCGCCGAAGCGATCGCCATTTCCAGTTTGAGCTTTGACTTCTTCCCCTGTTTCGGGGCTGATAATAATGCCAATTTCAGTGATACCTGCTTCCACAATCGATTCGATGCCATACCAAAGAATCGGCTTATTGGCAACAGGAACAAGCTGTTTTGCTCCTGTATGAGTTAAGGGGCGAAGCCGAGTACCTTTACCGCCTGAGAGGATGATTGCTTTCATGAGGGATGTGAATAGAGTTCAGTGAGCATTTGTCTGAGTGCTTGCCGCCAGTGAATAGGGAAAGCTTCTAAAACCGTTGATATCTTTTGACAGGAAAGCACTGAATAAGCG
Source organism: Elainellales cyanobacterium (assembly GCA_038204505.1). GTDB lineage: Bacteria > Cyanobacteriota > Cyanobacteriia > Elainellales > Elainellaceae > Timaviella. The sequence goes on along the minus strand of JBBRCV010000224.1, from coordinate 7,514 downwards.
GGGCGAGTTGCTGGAGTTGGGTAGTCTTGGGTGGTAATCGGCACAACGCGATCGCACTTCAGCGAAACCCCTAAAGCTTTGGCTTCCTCAAAAATCGCCACTGCAAAATCGTACCAACTGGCAACACCACTATTGGTAAAGTGATAGATTCCACTTGGAATATTGCTTTCAATCGGACTTAGGAAGTGAGTCGAAAGCGTGGCGATCGCTCCAGCAATATCAGATGCACTGGTCGGTGAGCCAACCTGATCAGCAACCACCCGCACCTCATCGCGTTCAGCCCCCAGTCGCAACATTGTTTTAGCAAAATTGCCTTTACCCTGAGTTCCGTAGACCCAAGCCGTTCTGAGGATTGCGTAAGGAAGCTCTGAAGACTGGGCGTAAACCTGCGAAATTCCTGCTTCTCCTGCAAGCTTAGTTTTTCCGTAAACGCTGGTAGGATTTGGAACATCATTTTCAAGATAAGGCGTATTTTTGTGCCCATCAAAAACATAATCCGTCGAAATATGAATCAAAGAAGCCCCGATCCGCAGTGCTTCTTCCGCCATGATAATTGGAGCCTGGGCATTAATTGCCGCTGCCAAATCAGGCTCCGATTCAGCCTTATCAACTGCTGTGTAAGCAGCAGCGTTGACAATCAACTTTGGCTGAACATCCCGAATCATTTGACGAATTAGATCGTCATGGGATAAGTCAAGACTTTCATGCCCAACACTTGTAATTTTGCCGATGGGATCTAAGGTTCGCTGTAGTTCTTGACCAACTTGCCCCATCTTCCCGATGAGTAAAATGTCTTTCACCCCAATACCTCAAATGCCGGATACGTAACGCTTAATCTATAACAATGCTTAATTTCGAAAATTCTGCACGCGAATATCCTATCCGACGACTACAAAATATTATAGGAGCGGCGATACAGCCTTCACTTACTCTTCACGGTCTATCACTTTCGTGGGCGATCGCATGAAGCCCTCGCAATAACCTGTAATTAACTAGCTCCAACATTATTTAAAGTTTTGCCCCATCAATATCTCGCTCTGTACGCACCCATTTTGTTTGGGGGTTGATCATAAAGTTCAGGTAGAGCGGTATCTTCCAAAGAACGTAAAACGGCACAACTAGTAGGGATAGTAACGGCAGCTCTCGTCCAAACTTTGCCCAAGCGCCCAAAATTGAGATTAGAATCAACCCTCCTTCTAACCCCAAGAGTGAAACTAGTAGTCCTGTAGAAAGCCCGAAAGCTCCAGCGATCAAAGTAATGGTCAGAACTGAAGCCCACAGCATCACTAACAGGGATAGAGGAGGAATAGATAGATCAAGGGCGATCGCCATTAAATCAACTCGCCGTTGCTGAATTGCCGCCTGCAACAATCGAGGAATCTGGGTAAGTGCAGTCTTAATATGACCTTGCTCCCAACGAGTTCTCTGGGTTTTAGCAGCTCGTTCTTGCTGGGGCAAAATTCCGTTCACTCTTGCATCAGCACAAAAACTAGTAGGGTGTCCAGCAATAATTAGATCGACTGCAAGCTGCATATCTTCAACGATATTACCACTCGCCAGCTTTGCACCTCGCAGCACCGACCAGGGAAATGCCATACCAGTCCCGGTCAGCAGACAGGGAAACCCCAATTGCCTCAAACCCAAGGGACGCACTTGATTTTTAACCAAAAAGGCTAAGGCTGAAACTGAATCTTTCGGGGTGGGCTGGGTAGGGCGATCCATCAAATAAACCGCTTGAACAGGTTGGTTTGTAGCGATCGCCTGCTGCACAATCTGCGCTATGGTTCCTTCCTCAACCCTACAGTCTGCATCGACTAAAACCACCACTTCTGGCGGGTCAGATTCCAAAAAATTCATGCCGTAGTCGAGGGCATAGCCTTTCCCCTTTCGCTGAGTATCGTGCCGCTCAATGACTGTTGCGCCTATTTCTCTGGCGATCGCCGCTGTATCGTCGCTACAGTTATCGGCAATCACCACTAATCTATCTAAGGGCGAAAGCTGAGGCAGTAACCCTTCTAACACCAACCGAATCCCTCCTGCTTCATCGTGCGCTGGCATCAGCACGGCAATATTGGGGACAGGTTTAAGGGGTGGAAGGTCGGCAACGTCTGTCGTTTTAGGTGAGCTAAAAACTGCGGCTGTACATTCTAAGAACAGAGCAACTACAGGAATAGCCAGGAGGAGGGCGATCGCCCACAGGGCAAAGTGGGCTGAAAAAATTGCGAACTGGCTAACTGGCAAAGTTCTACACCCTCTCTGAGTAAATCGATTGCTTCAAATCTACCATTGCTTTTGTAAAGACCTCTATACAGTTCCTTCTTGAGATGCGTATCTTTACTGAAAAAACCAAATCTTTAATAAATCCTCTTCTGCCCAGCTTTTACGCTTTCCGGTAGAGAAAAAGATTTGCCCTCCAGAAACATTGAGGTAGGGAAATCCGATGTCGCATCATGAGAACCCTAGATAAAATGAAAGCGATCGCGCGGCTTAAGTCGCTTTAAGCTTTGATCGACCTAAGCTTTAATTCAATCGACCCTCTACTAACTACAGACCTTATGGCAACTATTCTGGAACAAGGCAATATCAGCATCCATACTGAGAATATTTTCCCCATTATTAAGAAGTGGCTCTATTCAGATCATGAAATTTTTCTGAGAGAGCTAATTTCTAATGCCGTTGATGCTATCCAGAAGATGAAGATGGTAGCGTTTTCGGGTGAATTCTCAGGAGAGTTAGGCGAACCTGAAGTAAAAATTACCGTCGATAAAGACAACAAAAAGCTATCAATTACCGATAACGGCATTGGCATGACTGCTGATGAAGTTAAGCAATACATTAACCAAGTCGCGTTTTCTAGCGCTGAAGAATTTGTCCAAAAATATAAGGACAGTAGCGATCGCCAAATTATCGGTCATTTCGGCTTAGGCTTTTACTCTGCTTTTATGGTGGCAAGCCAGGTCGAAATTGATACTCTCTCTTACCAGGAAGGCGCTCAAGCAGTCCATTGGTCTTGTGACGGCTCTACGCAGTTTGAACTCAGCGACTCCGATCGCACCGAACGAGGCACTACAATTACCCTCACCCTTCAAGACGAAGAACTGGAATATCTAGAAGATCATCGGATTAAGCAGCTTGTCAAAACCTACTGCGACTTTTTGCCCTTCCCTATCAAGCTCGAAGCAGAGCAAATCAACCAGCAAAAGGCTCCCTGGAAAGAATCTGCCAGCAACCTCACGACAGAAGACTACCTGGAGTTTTATCGTTACCTCTATCCTTTTCAAGAAGAACCTCTGCTCTGGGTGCATTTGAACACCGACTACCCATTCGTAGTCAATGGCATCCTTTATTTCCCCAAGCTCAAGCCTGATGTCGATGTCACTAAAGGACAAATTAAGCTGTTCTGCAATCAGGTTTTTGTGAGCGACAACTGTGAAGAAGTCATCCCTCGTTTCCTGTTGCCTCTAAGAGGCGTAGTTGACAGCACCGACATTCCGTTAAACGTTTCTCGTAGCTTCTTGCAAAACGATCGCACCGTTCGCCGCATTGCTGACTACATTGCTAAAAAAGTGGGCGATCGCCTCAAAGAACTCTACCGCGACGATCGCACCCAATACATTCGCTGCTGGCAAGACCTCAGCACCTTCGTCAAATTCGGCTCCATGAACGACGACAAGTTCAAAAAGCAAGTTGAAGATATCCTCATCTATCGCACTACTGCGGATCTCAGCGCCCCCAGCGATGCCACGGTGGAAGTTCAGCCTGTTGAAGGCGATGCGTGGCAAGAAGTAGCTCCAACTCCCGACAACTCCCTAGATGGCAAGTCCTACACCACCTTAAACGAGTATTTAGAGCGCAATAAAACTCGTCACGAAAACCGGGTTTACTACTGCACCGATGCAGCTTCTCAAACCACCTATGTAGAACTCCACAAGAGTCAAGGCTTGGAAGTCCTATTCATGGACTCCTTCATCGATAGCCACTTCATCAGCTTCCTAGAGCAAGAACACTCAGACGTGAAGTTCTCACGGGTCGATGCTGATTTAGATGACACCCTGATCGACAAAGATAAAGCTACTGAAATTGTTGACCCTAATACCAACAAAACTCGCAGTGAGCAAATTAAGGAACTGTTTGAAAAGTCCTTGGGCAAGCCCAGAGTCACTATCCGCACCGAGGCGCTTAAGTCTGATAATGCTCAAACGTCTCCCCCAGCGATCGTGCTGCTGCCCGAAGCACTGCGGCGAATGCAGGAAATGAACGCTCTGATCATGCAGCAAATGGTGGAATTTCCTGAAGAACATACTCTTCTGGTCAACACCTCTCATCCTCTGATTCAAAATCTCTTCAACCTCAACCAGGGCAGCATTATTGCTGAAGGAGGGCAATCACCGTCTGCCGAGCTAGCCACGCTCATCTGTCAACATGTCTATGATTTGGCTCTGATTGCTCAAAAAGGTTTTGATGCAGACAGCATGAAGTCTTTTGTGGCGCGATCGAACCAAGTGCTAACTCGCCTGACTCAATAAGGGCTTGATCCAGTAGAAGGGCTTGACTCAGTAGCCAGAGCAATTTTCAAACTTATGGAGCAAAGTCTCTTAACACCCTATATAATGATGGACTGTGACCAAGCACCCCAAGTAATTTCTATGGCTAAATGTTGTGACCTCACGGGCAAACGGGCAAACAATGCCAATGCCGTTTCCCACTCTGTCCGCCGTACAAAGAAGATTCAAGAAGCAAACCTTCAGGTTAAGCGAATCTGGTGGGCACAAGGCAAACGCTGGGTCAAGCTACGTATTTCTACCAAAGCCATCAAAACCTTAGAGCGTAAAGGTCTAGATGCAATGGCAAAAGAAGCGGGAATTGACCTCAGAAAGTACTAACTCTTGCAGCATTTGCATGATTTCAATTTTCTGATTAAAGGAAGATGGGGCAAGCTTTAGAAGTTTGTCCCACTTTTTTTGGGTCGGATCTTTGACGAGGATTAACGGAAATTCTAGTCTTCTTCTACGTATTTTATAGAGAGGTGGAAGAATCTTTTTTTACATTGATTGGGCGATCGCCTGATTGTTTTCCTAATTAAGCTGGGCATCCTAAATATGATAGGTCTACCAAGAAGCAAACCAGGACTTTCCTGTTTGGCTCTTGTATTAATTTCCCAGCTATTCCGTTTGATAGGAAGACAGCGATATGTCAACGCCCAGAATCATCAGAGCCGCCCAAACGCTCCTGCATCGGATCAGCCGAACGGCTCAAGCCTTCACTAAAGGAATAGTCAATTGGCTACTGCGTAGTTTACTTGTACTGGGCAGACAGCCGCGCTGGTCAAAAGCCGGGTTTGTTTTGCCTACCACAATTTTGCTGCTGCTGGTCGTTACCTTGACGGTTGGGGCGATCGGTTTTCGCACGTTCACTCGAACTCAACAAACTATTGGTGAACGTCAGCAACGAGTCATCTACAATGCTGCTACTCCTGCCCTCGATCGGGCAAAGGCAAAACTAGAATTTCTCTTTGATATCAACCGCGATCCACGGGGAGGGACTGTTCCAAAAGAAGATACCCTCCTTCATATGATGCTGAACGATGGAGGGGGCGGAGTATCAGCTCATGGGAGTGGCGTTGACCCCTATACTTTCACAGACAACAATCCAGACCTTAAAGAAACTCGTCTCGATGTCAACGGTGGAGGAATAGATAATGCTTGGAAATACAGAGCAGACACCAATGGAGACGGGACGCTAGATGCAACCATTGCTTACTCTATTGTTTTTCAAGCGCCTGCAAATAAGAATGAGTTAAAAGATACACGAGACAATGTACCAGGCAAAGGGGCAGTGGATCGAGCTGCCAAACTTCAAATTCGTAATACTCCGTTAAGTAGTGCTACTCAGGTCAGCAGTTGTAGACCCTCAGCGGGTGGAACTGGAGGCGTTCCTCAAACTAACGACGAAGGTTGGTTCAAAGATCCAGTTAATACGACTATCCTTCGTAAGAATTTTCAGGTCGATGTTTACGTTCTGCCAGATAATCCTAACGGGGCGATCGCCACTATAGAATTTCAACAAGATCGCCAAGCTAACCAAGGATTCAAGTGGGCAGCCTGGTTCCGCAATGACATAGAAATCTATCCTGGCGCTCCGTTCAATTGGAATGGAGCCATGCACAGCGAGGGAAATGTCATCGTTAATGGCAGCAGTAACTTCAAGGGCTACATGATTAGCTCGATCGCATCTTGCCTCTACACCCAAGATGCCTCTGAAATTACCACCAGCAAAATTGATAAGGATGAAAGCCTCGGAATACCTGCCTTCGAGGGACAGTTTATCGCAGGCACGGTTAGAGACAATAGCTTTGGAGGCTCACCCAGTTTCGACCTTTGGAATGGCGCTAACGTTATGCCTGTGAACAGCACGATGGACTCAGGCAAAGACTCTGTGACCACTACCTTGACTCCTGCCGACTTTGCCCTTGATCCAGTGAAGTTGCACACTGATGATATCTCCGTGAACCGCAATCCCTCTATTAGTGCCCCTAATGCAACTCAGAGAGATTCAAACTGGAAAAACCGCCCTCTGAATCAGAAAAAGCGGATGTACAATCTGGCTCAGGACACTCCTTATGTCGATGACACCTTCCGAGCTGATAACCGTTGGGGACCTAAACCGCGTTGGGGACCTCATCGAGACCGAATTGGACCGATAGGTAGCCAAATTGTCGGAAACGTAGCAATGACAGGCGATGATCCGGCTCCAGGTGCAGACAGTACGAGTGTAGGACTGGACGGTTACTGGGAACGCCGCGCTCGTCGAGAAGGGTTGCGCCTGATTGTGGGTCAGCGGTTAGAACTAGGTGACCCGGCTGGGTGGGGCGGTCCTGGCGAAACACCGCTTAACCCAGCTTACGGAATTGATACCAATGATGGCGCTTTCGGTGTTAGTAAAGAACCCTTAGTTCCTTGGCTTGAATGTGGCAGTAGCAATACTCCCCGTTGTAATGAGGCACGTCAGAGAAAAACTCTATGGGATAATCTGGCATCTGTACAAGCTACAGCCGTTTACCATGCCTTTGGTGATACGGGTGGCAATCCAGATTTTCCTCTTGCCTGTATTGCCACAACAGTACATCCTGGCACGGCTGGAACTCTCGACAAAAGCGGCACATTTGAAAACCTGGCGTATGGCTTGCCTAATAACGCCATTGTGGGTTACACAGATGCTACTCAGCCTCTTATTATTAGCGACTTTTTCAGAGGTAGAGGAACCAATGGGTGGGAATACAAAGTTCCTTCGCTCACAGACTTCAGAACCTCCACTAGTCCATTACGAACGGCACTCCGAAACCTGGCACAGTTTGCAGGCGATCCTCAAGGTGGCACACCCTCTTTCCAGCCGCCACCAGATACTGCGCTTACTCCTTATCCACCGATGTCAATGTGGGGAGACTTCTCAATGTTGCGGCGGGTCATTGACCTGATGGAAGGGAGCGGCATTTCTTATGACGCACTTAGCCCTGC
>JBBRCV010000223.1:0-9492 GCA_038204505.1 Elainellales cyanobacterium | reverse complement strand
TTCCGCATAGCGATGACCGTGCCCTCGTAGGGCTGGATTCGCTCTTTTTCTCCTTCCTTAATTTTTACGCCGACCTTTACGGTGTCACCGACGTGAATTATGGGGAGATCGGACTTCAAATGCTCCGATTCAATGGAGTTGATAATGGCTTGGGCGTTCATTTAATTTTGTTAAAACTCACGATCGATAATTCTACATGATCAGAGAGCATATAGGGAAGGCTTTGTAGAAAGTTATCTGAGATTAACTGAGCAAGATCAGCAAGCCTCAGTAGATTCGGTTCGTAGAGATACACGAGTCATGAAGAAAAGTTCATCTAGAACTTGTTACGATAAAGAGCGCGATTCTATCCTTGCATTGGACGACCTCTTGCTTCCATGAACATTCTGACCAACCTTCTGCCTAAAATCACCAATCCTCGACCTCGCGCTAAAAAGCAGCATCGCGGCATTGAACTCAAAACCCCTCAAGAAATTGAGATTATGCGGCAAGCAGGGGCGATCGTGGCAACGGTGCTAAAGGAGATATCTGAGCTAGTGCAGCCCGGAATGACCACGAAGGATTTGGATGTCCATGCCGAAAAGCGAATTCGGGAGATGGGCGCAACGCCTAGTTTTAAGGGCTACCACGGCTTTCCTGCCTCTATCTGTGCCAGCATCAATAACGAGGTGGTTCACGGGATTCCTAGAGCCAAGAAAGTAATCCGTAAAGGGGACGTGCTGAAGGTGGATACGGGCGCATTCTTTGAGGGATTCCACGGCGATTCTTGTATTACGATCGCCGTTGGTGAGGTGACACCTGTTGCCGCCAAGCTGATTCGGGTGGCTGAAGAGACGCTCTACAAGGGCATTGAGCAAGTCAAGGCAGGAAAATATTTGCTAGATATTGCGGGAGCGGTGCAGGATCACGCTCAGGCAAATGGCTTCAAAATTGTGGAAGATTTTACGGGGCATGGCGTGGGACGCAATCTCCATGAAGAACCTGCTGTGTTTAACTTTCGCACTCACGAAATGCCCAATGTGAAGCTGAGAGCTGGGATGACGTTGGCGATCGAACCTATCCTCAATGCGGGTTCGCGACATACCCAAACTCTTGCCGATCGCTGGACGGTGATTACGGTCGATCGCGCCCTTTCTGCTCAGTTCGAGCATACCGTTTTAGTGACTGAAGACGGCTACGAGATCTTGACTGATCGAACCAAGGTCTAAGGTCATGGAAAATACGGCTGAGTATAGCTGTGCTTATTGTGGTGAAAGCATTTCGACGTTTGTGGACTTGAGTGCAGGATCACAGCAATCTTATGTAGAAGATTGCCAGGTTTGCTGTCAGCCGAATGTGCTTTACATTCAGCTTAATGAAGAGATTTTGGAGATTGAGATTAGCAGTGAGCCTGAAAGTTAGGGACTGTTTTTAGCTGATTCTGCTGCTACTAAGGCGATCGCCCTCGGAAAAATAATATGCTCCTGTACCTGAATCCGTTGGCTCAAGGTCTTAGGCGTATCGTTGGGCAAGACTGGCACCGCCGCCTGAATTACAATCGCACCGCTATCCACAGCCGTTATTACCCGATGCACCGTACAACCCGTAATTTTTACTCCTGCTGCTAAAGTCTGCTCTACAGCTCGAATACCAGGAAAACTGGGGAGTAGACTGGGATGAATATTGAGGATTTGGTTAGGGAAGGCGTTGATTAATACTGGGGTAACGATTCGCATCCAGCCTGCCATAATGACCCACTCGACCTGATGCTGATGCAAGGTTGCGACGATCGCCGCATCTAACGCCTCGCGGGTGGGAAAGTCGCGGTGGTTAAGCAGCACTTTAGGAATGGCAAGGCGATCGGCTCTCTCGGCAGCGAAGGCGTTGGGATTGTTATAGACCAGCACTTGGATTTGGGCAGGGATCTGGTGATGAGTAATGGATTGGGCGATCGCCTCCAGATTGCTGCCACTTCCCGAAGCTAAGATTCCCAGCCGTAAGGGATTAGTTGAGACGAGCGGCACATCGGGCGAGATGATGACGGCACTTTCAAGGCTAGTCGTGACTATCGGCAAGGTATCCATTTCTCAAAAACGATTTCTTAAAGACGATGGATTAGCCTACCATTCAATGAGAACGATGTCAGATTTGCAACTGTGAAAACTTTAGATCGATCGCAACAAGAGACACGAGCAGCCTGGTTATTTCTTTCGCCTGCCTTGATTTTATTGGGCGTGTTTTTGCTATACCCGATCGCCTATCTAATTTACCTTAGCTTTACCGCTGGGAACTTCACCCGCGAGGGAACACATTGGGTAGGGTTGCGTAATTATTGGCGGCTGTTGGTCGATCCAGATTTTTGGCAGGTATTAGGCAATACGGCATATTTCACGGTGGCGACGGTCATTCCAAGTTTAGTGATTCCATTAGGATTAGCCGTACTGCTGAATCGGTCTTTTGTCTTGCGGGGAGCATTGCGAACTGCCTATTTTATTCCTTCTATTACTTCGTTGGTAGCGGCGGGTTTAGGCTTTCGTTGGTTATTTCAAAATGATGGACCTGTAAATGGCTTTTTGAATGGGCTGGGAATAGAGTCTATTCCTTGGTTAAGCAGCTCAACTTGGGCAATGCCCGTGCTAATTTTACTCAGCACATGGAAGCAGTTGGGCTTCAACATGGTGGTATTTTTAGCAGGATTGCAAGCGATCCCCGTAAATCTTTATGAGGCAGCAGAGTTAGATGGAGCAGATGAATGGCAGCAGTTTTGGCATATTACGCTACCAGGATTGCGTCCTACGCTGATTTTTGCAGGGGTGACTACGGCAATCTTTACGTTGCGGAGCTTCGAGCAGCCCTATGTGATGACGGGCGGAGGACCTTTGAACTCGACTAATCTACTGGTGTTTTACATCTACAACCAGGCGTTTGCTCAGTTTGACATGGGTTATGCAGCGGCAGCGGCGATCGTATTGCTAGCGGTAACAATGGTGCTAGTTTACGTGCAGTTGCGGGTTTCTAGGGAAGAGTCGCCTTAAGGTTGCGAATCAGCCGGGTGAACATCGCCTGCTATACTTCCGGCTCGACAATCTCGCAGCCACAGGCGAATGGCTTGAGCAATGACTCCCTGGCTAGTATCTTGAGGCGGCGTGGGCGGTTGATCGGCTGGGTAATGTCCTAGGGTTGAAAACATCAGCGACAACTGCCAGCCATTTTGAGTTTCGACCAAAAATAAACGATGGTAATGCTGGAGGCTAACGGGTTTACCAGAAACATACTGCCGTTCTAAGGTTGTGAAAAATACCTGAGAGGGTTGATCCTCTGGAGCGGGCAGTACTGATTCTGAATTGAGGCTTAATGGTGCGTATTCTGGACGGTCTGCCACGATGACGTAGCCAGGGATATCGGCGGTGCGGAAGTCAGTGTATGCCCGTTGACTGACACGGTTAGCGTAGCTAGGCAGATCCCGCAGGAGCAGGGGCATGAGAGTAACAAGATCCGTAGGACATTGGGCAGGCGGACGGATTAGAACTTTTTTAGGTGGTTCTCCCCAGACTGGAGAGACAAGGGAAAAGAGGCTGAAACAGGCGATCGCCCCAGCTATTTTCTGAAGCCAAGTTATTGATCGATAGTCCTCACTTTTCATCCGCGCTCTGCTCTATTTCTTGAATAACCTGTGCAAACGCTGCTGCTGGATCAATCCCGGCTGTAATCGGGCGACCCATGACCAAATAATCGGCTCCTGCTTTGATGGCGGCGGCTGGGGTGAGCGATCGCTTCTGATCCCCCGCTTCTGCCCAAATGGGACGCACGCCAGGGCAAACGAACACAAAGCATTTCCGGCAAGCATTTCGTAATTGTGCCACCTCTTGCGGCGAACAGACCACGCCCGCCAGCCCACTTTCTTCCGCCATCAATGCCATCTGCAAAGCATAGTCATCTAGCTCTAGAGGAACTTTGAGTTCAAAAGCTAATGTCCTGGAATTGATACTCGTCAGTAGCGTCACGGCGATGAGGCTAGGCGTGGGCAATCCAGCAGCGGCGGCTCCTTCCTCGGCAGCCGCTTGAGATGCCTTGAGGGCCGTTTGCCCCGCAGCCGCGTGAACAGTGATCAAATCAACTCCGTACCGAGCAGCGGCGCGACAGGCTCCTGCCATGGTGTTGGGAATATCGTGGAATTTTAGATCGAGGAAGATACGTTTCTCGCGGGTTTTGAGGACTTCGAGGATGCGGGAGCCACTGCTGACGAAGAGTTCTAGCCCAACTTTCCAAAAGGTGACTTGGGGGAGGCGATCGAGCAGGGCGATCGCTTCTGCTTCAGTAGAAACATCCAGTGGCACGATAATTCTTTCAGCAATCGATAATTGAGAAGAGGGGATCATGAGTATGAAGTTCGACTAAGACGAGCCTGTTAACAGATCTGGGCTTGGAAGAATAGGATAGCCTTCAGGTTGCACTACAGAATAATTTTTTATGAGCAAGCTCCAAGCTATTCAGATCGATGCCGACACCATCATTTACATTGAAGCCGCCGAAGACCTGGCAGTTCCAACAGTTAGCACTGGAGAAATTGAAGGTGAGGTCAGGCGAGGAGGGCAGAAGGGGGGAGTTTTTAATCCTGCCGATCAGGTGGCGCAAAGTTTTAAGGCGATCGAAAGCACTATTAAAACCTACACCAAATATACGCTCAATGCGTTTCGGGATGCGTCTTTAACTGAGGTAAAAAAGGTATCTTTAGAGTTTGGCGTTAACGTCAGCGGTATGGGTGGCGTGCCATATATCGCAACGGGTACAGCCGGATGCAATATCAAAGTTACTGTAGAGTGTGCCTTCCCCGATCGCTCTGTGCCCCAGCTTCTTGACAGTACTTCACCGCCCCCACTGCCCTTTCCTGCCCGTCCTCCTGCGCCACCGTCTGGATTTTAATCTAGACAGATTTATTTGCCGAACTCTGCTTTTTTTGTTACATTCAGCCAGATATGCAGTCAGCCAGGTATATAGTCAGCTAGATATATAGTCAGCCAGATAGGCTCAGTGAGCAGCAGTTGTCCCCCAGGAAGCCGGAAAGTAAAAAAACATGGACTCTGTAGATTTGGCATTTACCCCTGCCTTAGATCAAGCTCGGCTGATTCGTCACAAAGAAATTTCGCCGATTGAGTTGGTGCAGCTTTATCTGGATCGCATTCAGCAGCTTGATCCACAGTTGGGTAGTTTTTGGACGATCGCCGCTGAGCAAGCATTGGACGATGCCCAAGCCAAAACCGAGTTTTTGGCAACTGCACACCCTGAAGAACTGCCACTTTTTTTTGGTGTCCCTACTGCCATTAAAGATCTGACACCTGTTGAGGGAATGCCCTGTAGCTACGGCGTAAAAGTGCTGAAAGACCGGCGACCTCCCGAAGATGCGGAGGTCGTCCAGCGGATGCGGAAGGCAGGGTTGATTCTATTGGGTAAAACTGCGACTTCGGCGCTAGGCTCTACGCCCTACACCGAGGCTATGGGTTTTGCGCCAACTCGAAATCCATGGAACCTGGACTATACGCCTGGCGGATCAAGTGGCGGTGCGGCGGCAGCTTTGGCGGCAGGGTTATGTGCGATCGCTCAAGGCTCTGACGGCGGCGGCTCTATTCGAGGTCCCGCTGGCTGCTGTGGGCTAGTGGGCATTAAGCCTTCTAGGGGACGCGTTTCTCATGCTCCTACAGGCGATGTACTCAGTGGATTGGCAACCCATGGTCCTCTAGCACGCACAGTATCAGATGCAGCAGCACTTTTAGATGTGATGTCAGGGCAGGTGCTAGGCGATCCTTACTGGCTGCCTGATCCCGCTCATTCATTTTTAGAGGCGACTCGCAAGCCACTCCAGAACTTGCGAGTCGGCTATGCCACGTTTCTGCCACCAGTGGGCGCGATCGATCCGATCTGCGAACAATCGGTAATGAGTACGGTACAACTTCTAGAAGACTTGGGGCACCATCCTGAGCTGGTTTCTGTCGACTTTAATGACCTACTTGAACCCATTTCTACCGTTTGGCAAGCCGGAGTTGATGTAGGTGTACCCTGGTTTTTCTTGGACAAAATGAATCGGTATTTGCTGGGGCGATCGCGCAAAAAATCGGGTGGTCAATACCTCACCACTGTCACCAAAATGCAGACTTTAGCTAGAAAACTGGTCGCCAGTCTAAATCATGTCGATGTTTTAGTTCTGCCCATTTTCATGTATCCCACGATCCAGGTAGGAGAATGGAGCAAGCTACGCCCTGCCAAAATTTTCGATAAGGTCGCCTACTGGGTAACGCCTTGCCCACCGTTTAATGCTACGGGGCAACCCGCGATCGCCATTCCCGCCGGATTTACTCCTAAAGGTCTACCCATTGGCGTACAGCTTGTGGGCAAACCTGCCGATGAGGTTACCCTGATTGCGCTAGCCGCCCAAATTGAAGCGGCTAGACCGTGGATTGGCGATCGTCCAGACTTTGCGACTAAACCTTTTTTAACCAGCTAAACATCGCTCGCAAATCCTTACCGACTTCTTCAATGGGATGCTCGGCTTCGCGGCGGCGCATAGCGGTAAAGCCTGCTTTGCCCGAAATGTTCTCTAGCACAAATTCCCGCGCAAATTGTCCCGTCTGAATTTCGGTGAGGATTTTCTTCATCTCCGCTTTTGTAGACTCGGTAACGATGCGAGGACCGCGAGTGTAATCCCCATATTCAGCCGTGTTTGAGATGCTGTCGCGCATTTGGGCTAAGCCGCCTTCTACCACCAAATCAACAATCAGCTTCACTTCATGCAAGCATTCAAAGTAAGCCAACTCAGGTTGATAGCCTGCTTCCACCAGCGTTTCAAATCCTGCCTTGATTAGTGCTGATAAGCCGCCGCATAAAACTGCCTGTTCGCCAAATAGATCGGTTTCGGTTTCTTCGCGGAAAGTAGTTTCTAGGATGCCAGCACGAGTGCCACCGATGCCTTTAGCGTATGCCATGGCGCGATCGCGTGCTTGACCCGAAGCATCTTGGTAAATCGCAAACAGTGCCGGAACGCCTTCGCCTTGCTCGTAAGTTCGGCGCACCAAATGCCCAGGACCTTTGGGGGCAATCATCACCACGTCTACATCAGCAGGCGGCACAACCTGGGCAAAGTGGATGTTAAACCCGTGGGCGAACGCCAGCACTTTACCAGCCTTCAAGTTTGGCTCAATTTCTTCCTTATAAACCGTCTTCTGCACCTCGTCGGGCAACAAAATCATGATGAAATCAGCAGCAGCACAGGCATCTGCAACAGACTTCACTCCCAGTCCTGCTGCCTCTGCCTTTGCGGTTGATTTACTACCGGGGTACAGTCCCACAATCACATTCACACCGCTATCTTTCAAGTTAAGGGCATGAGCGTGACCCTGAGAGCCATAACCAATGATGGCAACGGTTTTCCCGGCTAAAAGGTCTAAATTTGCATCTGTGTCATAGTACATGCGAGCCATACCGTCTCTCCAACCAGCGTGATGTGTTTACCGACAGCCCTAAATTCTATCAAACTATGGTAGTAGGAGAGGGGGAAGAAAATCTGGGTTTCTGGTAACTAGCCTTTGCGCCAGGCGATCGGGTTATTGAAAATGTATCGCCGAATGTTCTCCAAAGCCCGCTCATCTCGAATCACATGCTCATAATAATTTCGCAGCCACAATCGTTTTTCAAATTCTTGCCAATTTTCAGCCCTTACCCCATGCCGATACTTCGCAGTGGTGAATGACTTAAAGCGATGCATCACCTCACCCAATGCCAAGCCTCCGCAACGCTGCAAAACAATCACGCCATGGATATGATCAGGCATGACAACAAACGCATCAATGCCCACCCCTGCGTAATGTAACGGCAATTCATCCCACACCCGCTGCACCATTTCTCCGGCTGCACTTAGAACCATCACCCCTTGCCGAACCTCGCCCAATAACCGATGGCGATGGTTAACGCAAATTGTGACAAAGTAAGCCCCCGCCGCCGAGTAATCATGACCTGGCAGACGAATCGATCGCCGATGATGTTTAGTCGGATCATATTTTTGCATATACCCAGGTTTCCCAAAATCCCCCCAACACCCGTAGTGGCGATGCCCCCGTGCTCGCCCTACTACACGCCACCCCCCGATCGCGCATTTTGCGATCGCCAATTGATTAAATTAGGTAGGAGCGATCGAGCAGGTGAATGAATTGAGAGGTGAATGAATTGGGTCGGTGGGTTTGGGGCACCCACGGGGGGGTGCCCGTACGAATTTTGGGAAGGCAAGGATCTAGAAATGCAAGAGCGGCAAATCTCCCAAAGATTTGCCGCTCTTGTTGATTGATGTAATGCGATCGCGTTAGGGCGCTAGCGCATTCCCACGGAGTAAGCTGCCAAGGGTCTTTGCCGTGATTTTGAGCTGCACGAAGGGATTGGCAGGTACTACAGTTTTGTAGAGATAGCTGTCAAAAGTGAGCTTTTGCACATCAATATCGCCGCACATTTCTACAAAGGCTTCACGGGTCGCATCCGAGCGATAGAAGACGCTTTGGAGGATATCCAAGACTTTGTAGGTAATGCCATAAGCTTTGTCCCACCGTTTGAGGTAAACCTTGAGGTCGTTTTCGGTCGGAATGCGATCGCCCTTCATGGAATATTCCACAATGGTTTCGGCACACATCCGCCCAGACTTAGCGGCAAAGTAAATGCCTTCGCCCGAAGACTTTGTGACATAGCCTGCTGCATCGCCCACGAGAGCAACCCGACCGACCACACGGCGAGGTCTGGGATGCTCAGGAATGGGGTGCGCTTCGACCTTGATGATCTTACCGCCTTCTAAACGTTTGGCGGCGCGGGCGCGGATTCCGGCTTGCAGCTTTTTAATGTCGGCTTTGTGCACCTTCATTGTGCCTGTCCCGACGGCAACGTGGTCGTACTTAGGAAATACCCAAGCATAGAAATCGGTGGATACATCGTCTCCCACATACATTTCTGCGAGGTCGTGGTAGTATGCCATCTTGTCGTCGGGCAGACGAATCCGCTCTTGGAAAGCGATCGCGTAGTTGTAATCTCCGGCATCGATCGCTTTGGCAATTCGGGAGTTTGCCCCATCTGCGCCAATGATCAAGTCTACTTGCAGTGTTTTAGCCGTTCCTTCAACGTTGCCATCGGAGTGATCGGCATAGTGAAGCGTATAGGGATCGGTATTGTTTGACGGAATATCGACACCGTGTACCGTACCGTTAATTAACTTTGCGCCTAGCTTGGCGGCGCGATCGCGCAAAAAGCCATCTAGCACTTCCCGACGGCACATCCCAATATATTCGCCATCTTTGAGGGTTTGACCAATGTTGACCTCAACGTTGGAAGGCGAAATCATTTTCCTCTTTCGCACCTGGCGATCGATGATTTCTGGAGGCAACTCAAATTCTGCCACCATGCAAAGCGGAATTGCCCCACCACAAGGCTTGGCATTGTCTAACTTGCGTTCAAATAAATAGGTTTCGATTCCAGCTTTTACCAAAG
>JBBRCV010000222.1:0-9582 GCA_038204505.1 Elainellales cyanobacterium | reverse complement strand
AAATTCGGTTATAAGGTCATTCATGGCAAAGAAAAGCATGATTGAGCGTGAAAAAAAGCGCATCAGAACGGTCGCTAAATACGCTCAGAAACGAGAAGCATTGTTAGAAGAGTTTTCTAAGGCACCGACTCAGCAAGAGCGGGTTGAGGTTCATCGCAAAATTCAACAGTTACCCCGCGATAGTGCTCAAACTCGTGTGCGTAACCGTTGCTGGATGACGGGTCGCCCTAGAGGTTACTACCGTGATTTTGGGCTGTCTCGTCACGTTTTTCGGGAAATGGCGCATCAGGGTTTGTTGCCTGGTGTGGTTAAGTCGAGCTGGTAGGACGCTTCAACTTTGGCTAGTTACGATAAATTGGTTTGGGAATGCGATCGCTCTTTTTGTGGGGGCGATCGCATTTTATTTGGGGCTTCAGGACAGACGCATCTGAAACTTAGCTTTAGCTTTCGTCGAGTCTGACGAGCTAACGGTTGAGATGAGCGGCAGTAGTAACCTTGAACTCAAAACCAGAGTTTTGTCCGCTCCATCGGGGTTGTTAGGCATCAGTTTTCTCGCCCCGCTTATTTCGCCATTTATATTTTTCCTGATATTCACGACGTTGCTTCGTAATTTCGTACAAAACTATTCCTGATGTTGTGCCTAGATTCAGACTCTCGATCATGCCAAACATAGGGATGCTTACACACATTTCACTTCGCTTTACTGCTTCGTCACTGATGCCTCTAGCTTCATTGCCGAACCAGACTGCCAACTTGGTATAGATGGTGTAATCCGCCTCATCCAAGACTTCATTCTTCATTCCCTTCACATGTGGAGATGTAACAATGGACACAAAGCGGTTTTTTTCTAGGTGTGCCAAGCAAGCCTCAGTGCTACCGAAGCGCTTAACGAAACTCCACTTGATTGCCGACACGGAAGTCTTGGATAGTGAATTTTTTTCCCTCATGTCCTGCCAGTCATCCGGTAACGCACCTTTAGGATCTACCACGTAAGCCTTTTCTGCGCCCAATGCGTTTACGTTCCTTATGACCGTCCCAATGTTTCTTATGTCCTGGGGATCTTCTAGGACTGCAATCAGGTTCTTGCACAGGTACGGTTTGATTTCGTCTGCACGCTCCCGCACCTTGCTTCTGCGTTTCGGTTTGTCTGGTTCCTCTGTCATGTCTCCTCCTGCTGCCTAACAATCTTATTAGAGAGAAACTTTCCGTCTATCACCCTAAATTGGGTAGATCAATAGACGGTTTCCGCATATCATCCTAAATTATGTGGATCGGCAGAATCTTTCCGCCTATTTTTAGATTTAGTCTGGTTGTCAGCGATCGCCCGATCAATACTCTCAACGCATCGCATCACTTGTCGCTGGAACTTTGAGATGAACCAAGGCTTTTTGCAATACACTCGGTTTCACACTCAACCAAACTTGATTGCGATCGTCCTCAGTATACCCTACTACCACAGCCCCAATCGGCGAACCAATATCTGGATACATCTCTGGAATCATGTCTCCACTGTCCACAAAATCAGTAATTTGAACAACGCCCCGCACCAGGTTATCGCCAATGTCTACAAAGATCCCAAACGGCGCGTGATGCTCAACCTTGCCATGAATCAGTTCACCCAACCGATAGTTTGACTTGACTTGATTCCAGATCTGATCACTCATTGCGTTACCTCGGTTTCAGAACTCTAGGGCATTGGTTCAAGACAGAAAACAAATCGTGAGAAATGGACAATTCAACTTGCCCGCCACCTTGATACGGTCTTTCGAGTGGCTTAAAATACTGCTCATAGATTTCTGAATCAATTGTAACTTCCAGAATTCCGTCTCTGTAATACCGATGATATTCCTCCGCTAAACTTCTGCTACTGGGTGCTGCAAAGTAACATTTTCCATCAGCAGTCGGAGGATGGCAGGGAAAATCAGCAGGTTGAAACCCATGCTCTACAAGTCGTTGCCCTTTCCCTTTTTGGGTTGCTTTATAAATTGTGACGGTCTGGATAGGGTTCAAGCGAAAGAAAAGCTATTTGAGAAAAAAGTCCTCGTCATCTTAACCCTGAACCTAAAACAGATGATCTCTAAACCACTGCCAACACGACTAAATGAAGCGACATAACTTGTTATTAAAGAGAAACTTTCCGCATGTCATCCTAAATCGGGTGGATCGCAAGAAACTTTCCGCGTATTTTTAGATTTAGTCTGGCTGTCAGCGATCGCCCCTCCATACTTCTGCTTTGATTGCTGCACTCAACTTTTGATGCGATCGCCCTGTTTGGAGCTTGAGTTTTTGGGTAGGTAGCGAAGATAGTTGGTGGTATGCTGTTGGGCGTTATCTCATACAGGAGCAGTAGTCCGGTTGAATCCAACGCAGCATCCACTTCAACATGGACAAGTGTTTTATAGTCCTGGTAAACATTTTTGTTATCGGGTTATTGGACCTTGCTGCCGTTTATTTGACCGTGAAGAACTGCCATGGCCCTGCTGTCGGCTGCAATGGCGCGGTAAAGAACCCAGTTGGCGACGCATTGGCAAGCGCTTCACTCCTGATATTTCTACTATCAAAAGCCCATCTTATTGCGTTGAGGTGATTGGGCAAGAGCAATCAAACCGAACCTTTGTGCTAACTTTTTACTCGGTTAAATTACCCAAGACTGTACAAGAATGGTGGCATTCTAAAAAGCTTGACGAGGTTACGCCTGTTCCTCCCACGCCCGCATTTTCCCTGGATTCATCAACCCATAAGGGTCAACCTGCTTCTTAAACGCAAGTTGCACAGGGTCGATGGTTTTCATGCCGCCATCTTCCAAAATGTAAGTGTGGGGATTGGCAATAAATGCGCCTTGGTCTTCGTGATATTTGATAATTTCTTGGAGTCGTTCGGCAGTGCTGTACCGCACGATTTGCAGGGCAGCAGGCAGGGCAGTACCGCCCACGCGAATAAATTCTAAGTGCATCATCACTTCGTCCCCAAAGTGTTGATACATCTGCTCTAGAAGCTTAAGCTCTTTGTCGGGCGGAAATAGGGTTTGGAGATAGGTGAGAGAGGGATCGACGCTGCGAGCATGGAGAGTGGTGTGGTTCCAGGTGTACTCGGCGATCGCCACTCCTTTCCCCGCATCCTCTGCCCCTTTCTCATAACAAATGCGACCGCCAAACTCTTTTACCAGTTCGCCAAATGGCTCTAAGCAAGGTTCGGCAATCATCAACAGCGCACAATGGCTGCCTGTAGGAATGTTGTTACGGAATGCCGCAAAATAATTAGGAATAGGATCGGCGCAAATGCAAACGAGTTTTTTGATAATGCCATCGGAATCACCTAACGCCTGCCCAAATCGTGCCGCTGTCATGAAATCAGGAAACGCAACAATCAATTCTGTCCAAGGATATGCAAGACCCAGAGGAATTTCTAATTCGGTAATAATGCCGTTAGTGCCGTAGGCATGATTGACCTTTTGCACCTCGTCGCCACGTAGCTCAATGACACGAGGTTTGTCTTCCATCGTCACGACGCGAACCGCATGAAGATTGCCGCGATCGCGCAGTTGACCATAAGTGATCGAGCCAATGCCGCCACTACCACCGCTAATAAATCCGCCGATCGTTGCCGTGCGATAAGTCGAAGGAGCCATCCGAATTTCCCAACCCATCTCCCGCGTTTGCTTATCTAGTGCCGCGAGTTTAACGCCTGGTTCGACACAAGCCAAGCCAGGTTTAACCCATTTCACCGTCTGCATTTTGCTCAAGTCTAGAATCACACCACCTTGCAGAGGAACGCATTGCCCATAATTTCCAGTCCCAGCCCCGCGTACCGTTAGCGGTGCTTTGAACTTGACGCAAACCTCCGCTGCTCTCAGCACCTCTGCTTCATTGGCGGAACGCACCACAAGATCGCCCACTTTGTCGGAGAGTTGCGGGGTCAGAATGGGGCTGAAGGTGTAATAGTCTTGAGAAAGCTTGGTGATCTGAGATGGATCTCGAATGACTTCAATGCCTTCTAGCGCCGCTGCTAATAAATCCCAGGCGATCGCCAACCGTGAACCTGCTAATGCCATTCCTCTCAATCTCCATCAATAAAGCCGTCATTCCCTATCATGACTGACTCAAGTCTCTTCCATGGGCTTCTAATACATTATCAATGGCATCGCTAAGATGCAGAATCCGGATTAGCACCCAATGCTCTCAGTTGTGCCTTAAGCCTCTCATTTTCCGCCTCTGCCTGTTGCCTTGCATCTTCTGCCTGCCGCCTTGCCGCTTTTTCCTGACCCAGTGCATCTGCCAATTCTTGAGGAATTAACAGTTTCTCTCCTGTGTCTTCCCCATAAAACCCAATCAGTTGTCCTTCAACCTGTAACCGTAATTGCAATGGGGCGCTGCGACTATCGGTAATCAATCGATATTCTTCATCGTGCAGTCGGTATCCTCGCAACTGTTCTTCAATCCATTCTCCTCGCGGATCAAACAACCAATATTCTTGAACCCCCAGCCCCTCATAGAGCGTCTTTTTTGCACCCATATCCTGATTCTTCGTGCTTTTAGAGGTCATCTCAAACACAACAGATGGAACCGCACCTTCTTCCCAAGTTTTGTAGCTATCTCGTCCGCCTGGAGCCACATTAAAAATCACCATGACATCCGGTGCAACGCGCAACCGGGGGAAGCCTTGAGCATAGTAAAGAAATTGATTACCCAAAACCGTCGCCTGCTGAGCGAGCAAGTATTGTCGCAACACTTCTAAAGTTGCCATCAGAGCATAGAGATGGACGTATGATTCTGCCACGGGTTCACCATCTGAACAGGGGTAAAAAATTTCGGTCGTTTGGGGTTGCAGTAGAGAAGTTGTCATGGCTTAGACCTGCGGAGACCTGGACTGGTTCTATCTTAGATAAAATGTGATGGCTGTGTTGCCATAGGTTTTCTGCCGACTGATATTGAGGGAGTTTTTCTCTTCAAGATATCTGCAAGGAATTGTCCCTGGCAAAACTCGCCCCGGCGAGTGCTCCACCGCCAGTTCACCTTGGGGGGCAAGAAGTTGATGATAGGCGATCGCTTCCAACACAGGCTGATACAAATCACTGGCATACGGTGGGTCAAAGTAAATGCGATCGAACGGCGCTTGCTCTGACAACCCCGCCAGCCGTTTAACCACATCTCCCCGAATTACCTGAAACGTTTGGTCAGCCTTCGCCACCTGCTGCCAGTTCTGTTGAATAATGTCGCAAGCCTGACTTGATTGCTCAATGCCAATCACCAGCGCTGCCCCCCGACACAGCGCCTCTGCCCCCATCGCTCCACTGCCTGTGCAAAGGTCGAGCCAGCGACAGCCCTCAATTTTGCCTTGCCAAATATTGAATAATGCTTCTCGCACTCTGCCTGGAGTCGGGCGGGTGGCGGCACCCGGCAGGGTTTTGAGAAGACGATTGCCATGAATCCGGAGCGCCATTCCCCTTAACCTGCACCCACGAGTTGTTTGCTTTCAGGCTGTTTGCTGTTAACGAAGGTGACGAAATTTGCGAGAACTTTCAGCCCAGCATCCGACGATTTTTCGGGGTGGAATTGGGTTGCCATCAAGTTTTGGTGAGCGATCGCCGCCGTCACCGTTTGGCTACCGTGGGTAATCGTTGCCGCATTCATCGACAGGTCAGCCGGATCTGCATAAAACGAGTGAACAAAATACATCCAGGGATCAGCCGGAAGCTGTTGCCAAAGCGCCAGATCGGGTTGGGTTAGCTGAAGCTGGTTCCAACCCATGTGAGGAATGGTTAGCCGAGGTTCTGGGCGGAAGCGTCGCACCATACCCGGAATAACGCCTAATCCAGGTTCGTGTCCTTCCTCGCTGCCATCCAATAAAATCTGTAGCCCCAGACAGATGCCTAAGAACGGTTTGCCGCTGGCAATAATGTCTTGAATGGGGCGGATCAGATCGCGCGATCGCAAATGCTGAATGGCAGGATCAAACGAACCGACTCCTGGTAATAGCACGGCATCTGCCTGTTCCATGACCTTCACAGAATCAGTAACTTGGGGAGTTGCGCCTGCCTTCTCCAGCCCTTTGCAAGCCGAGTGCAGGTTGCCCATGTCATAATCCACCACAGCAATGACGGTCATGTTTTGCTCCTGCCTAATTGCACAATTCCTAATAGTTTACTTCGTATGCTCCAATGGTTGAGGAAAGCTTCAGGAGAGTACGGATGCAGATTGGGTTAGGGGTATTGTTAGCAGGAATCGGGCTATTCCTGAGCGCTTGGATTGTCCTGCCGCCGCCCAACTTTTTTTTGTTGCGGTTAGCAGTGGGTGCGCCAGAGATCAGTCCAGTATTGATCGTCATTAATGCGATCGCTCTCCTCATATTGCTAACCACCTACAGCACCTCTCCGCTCAAATCTATTGCCTTAATCTGTGCCACTACCGGACTCGTCCTCAGTTCTTTGCCCCTGATTCAACTCCCCCATACGGTGCAGCAAGCCAATGTTGCATTGGAGCAAATAGGCGCAAATCATCCGCTGTCTTCTCGCCTGCGATCGCAGCCCTTCGTCCTGCTCGATGTCTTTCGGGGCATTCCTACTCCTCCCATCACTCGTGATGTCGAAACTATCCAGTTTGCTAAACCCAATGGCGTACCGTTGAGTCTCAACCTTTATCGCCCCTCGCAAGTAGGGAAACATCCGGCGATAGTAGTGATTCATGGCGGCGGTTGGCAGAATGGCAGTCTGAATGACAACACTGAGTTTAGTCAGTATATGGCGGCTCAGGGCTATAGCGTAATATCAATCGATTATCGGCTGGCTCCTCAGCATCGGTTCCCGGCGCAGTTAGAAGATGTGAGAACAGCGATCGCCTACATTCGGGAACACGCCGATGAACTAGAAGTAGATGTAAATCGGATGGCATTAATGGGGCGATCGGCAGGGGCACATCTAGCCATGCTAGCGGCTTATGAACCTAAAGCCCCTCCTATCCGAGCATTAGTGAACTACTACGGACCCGTTAACTTAACGACAGGCTACCAAGACCCACCCAACCCCGACCCGATTGGTAGTCGGGGCTTACTGAGAGATTTTTTAGGCGGCACACCCGCAGAACTCACTGAGTTGTATAAACAAGCCTCTCCCTGGAATTATGTCAACCACGCAGTGCCGCCTTCCCTCTTAATCTATGGGCAGAGAGATCATGTAGTGCAATCTAAATTTGGACGCAAGCTGTACGGGCAATTGCAGAAAACAGGAAATCAGGCGATTTTTTTAGAAATCCCTTGGGCGGAGCACGCGTTCGATGCCATCTTCCAAGGCATCAGCAGTCAGGTAGCGCTTTACTACACCGAGCGATTTTTAGCTTGGGCTTTAAAGTAATTTCCTTAAATCAAAAGACTTTCCTTAAGTCAAAAGACTTTAGAGGCTAAAGAATAATGCCCGCCCGCCCATGAATTTTTGCAGATTTCAACTCACTAAACCTGAGTCTTTCTCAGTTCAATGGGCACTGCTTCCAGCAAAACATCTTCAGTGGTTAGCCCTGGCAAAGCTGTACGTCTTGCCTCTGTGATTTGGTAGAACAACTCTTCATAGCGACTTAGCGCCTGCTCAAAGGAGTAGTTCAACACCGCATACCGCCGACCTTGTAGTCCTAATGACTCAGCCTCAGCCGGATTTTCTTTAAGGTATAAGATTGCTTCTGCCAATTTATCCGGCTGTTCAGGCTCCACAATCATGCCGCCAGCGCTTTGAAGAATGGCTTTGGCAGCAGTTCCGGTAGAGGGCACCGAAGCAATGATGGGACGACCACTGGCAAGGAGTACCTGAATTTTGGAGGGCATGTTGAACGAGATCACGTTATTCTTCTGCATTACCAGCCCCACATCTGCCGCCGC
This sequence comes from Elainellales cyanobacterium, assembly GCA_038204505.1. Lineage (GTDB taxonomy): Bacteria > Cyanobacteriota > Cyanobacteriia > Elainellales > Elainellaceae > Timaviella. Next base: position 1,722 of record JBBRCV010000222.1, on the reverse strand, counting down.
CAGCATTTCTGGCAACTGTTCCCTCGGCTGAAAAGGCAGTAATCGCACGTTTTCTAACTGATGTTCAATGCAGGTTTCTTCTAAAACCGCCAAGGCTTGAGGCTCGCCTACAATTACGAAAACGATTTCGGGGATATGACTGAGGTGAGCAGCGGCTCGAATGACGGTTTTTAGCCCTTGGGTCAAGGCAATATTGCCAGAGTACATGACGACAAACTTATCTTGGAGGTCGTTTGCTCTTCTGAAGGCGTTATCGAGCTTAGATAAAGGACGAATAAATTTCACGTCTACCCAGTTAGGGATGCAACGAATTTTTTTAGCAGGAACGCCTTTAGCCGTGAGGTTGTCAGTGAAGCCATCGGTAATGACGCTGATTGTGTGTGCCGTGTGATAAGCAAACTTTTCTAACGCCTCAAAGACTCGAATGGCTTGCTTGTTAGTCAATAGACCGACATGAACCGCTGCGTCAGGCAAGATATCTTGCAGGTTCAGCACTACAGGGCAAGAGTAGAACCAGCCTAGTAGGGCAGCAGGCACAGACACGGGCAGGGGTGGAACTGTCAGCAAAATTGCGTCGGGTCGCCAACCTCGAAGCGCTTGAGTCAGGCTACTGATCACAAAGCTGCTATCCAACAACATGCGGTTGAGTAGACCGGGTTGCGGGCGAGTCCAGACACAACTCCGTTGAATAATCACGCCATTGCGCTCTTCGGTGCAGTAGAGCTTGCCTTTGTATTCGGGGTAAACCTGGCGCTGCGGATAATTGGGCATTCCTGTAACAACTCTTACCTCATGTCCTCTGGTTACGAGTCCTTCAGCTAGCTCTGTCATGAGCGGAGCGATACCAATAGGTTCGGGGTGGTAATTGTAGGAGTAGATTAGAATTCGCATGAATTTTAGCTCGGCTAAGACAGTTTGACGAGTAATACGATGGATGAAATTAGATTTAGAAGTTTGGGCGATCGCTCCATTTCTAGAAGATGTATCACGCCCATTTGGTATTTTGATTGATTGAAGTTCAGTAATATTTTCAATACTCAACAGACCAATCTTTCGTCAATGTAATATCTTTTATTTAGCGATTTCTCACAAAGATTGACCACTGTATAATTACTAAGATTCCCTTATAGCAAAGCTTCTAGAGTTTAAGAAAAGAATGCATTATCCACACGCATCCTGTTTCTAGAAAGCCAGGTTCGGCTCCACAAAAATTCCTATGAGTATTCACATACTTATAAAGAGATGTCTTGAAACTTAGGTTTAAGAGATAGATAGAACTATAAAAAATGGTTTTTTAAGAATAGAAACAACAGACAAAAAGTTGATTAAATTCTTGACGTTTAACTAGAATCTGCGATTTTTTGAGCTACGTATGCTTCTTAGCTTCTAAGTTAATCGAATCTCAGTACTCCCTAATCAGTATCAGTACTGATTTTTTGTTTGATGTATTCAAAGTTAATAGTCTGAGATTGAAATACAGAGCCAAAACAAAAGCCCCATTTTCCATCGTGGAAGAAGGGGCTTGGCGATAAATTTATTTGCTGCAAGAGTCAGAGAATCAGTTAGTTTCGATCGCGCGATCTATAGCAATCCTAAGTCATATGTGAGATTATGGAGGAAGTAAGATGACTCCATAGAAAAACACAAAGTGACTAGCACTCTAAAATCTTTTATCGAGAGCAACCCTGACCCACGGGAGTTAAAACGAGCGGTTGCAGTTCA
>JBBRCV010000221.1:0-9602 GCA_038204505.1 Elainellales cyanobacterium | reverse complement strand
TTGACTCTTAGGAGATACATACCATGTCATAATACTCGTAGAAAAACTGCTTAACTATTTAAACCTTTTGCGATAGCCATGGCTCAACTCTCTGGAAATGCAGATGTACCCGATTTGGGTCGTCGTCAATTGATGAATTTTCTCTTGCTCGGGGCTGCTTCCGGTCCTGTTATCGGGATGTTGTATCCGTTCGTAAAGTACTTCATTCCTACTACTAGCGGTAGTGCGGGTGGTGGCGTAGTTGCGAAAGATGCCCTTGGCAATGATGTTGTGGTAAGTGAATTTTTGAAAAGCCACGTCGTGGGCGATCGCGTTTTAGCACAAGGATTAAAAGGCGACCCCACCTATATCACTGTAGAAGGTGCTGATGCGATCGCCAGCTACGGGCTGAACGCTATCTGCACTCACTTGGGTTGCGTTGTGCCTTGGAACCCTAACGAAAACAAATTTATGTGTCCTTGTCACGGTTCCCAATACAACAACGAAGGAAAAGTTGTTCGAGGTCCCGCGCCGCTGTCTCTGGCACTTGCCCACGCAGCAGTAGACGAGAGTGGCAAAATTTCTCTTACCCCCTGGGTCGAAACCGACTTCCGTACCGACGAAGCGCCTTGGTGGTCATAGAGATCTTTAGTCTCCCTTCATCAAAGAGCTATATCTAATTCATTCTTCATTCCCCGATCTTTTGCCATTAACCCTATTCCCATGAAATTATCCTTTCGGTCGAGGCGACCCTTGCGGTATCTGCAAAGCAGCGCGCTTCTCCTCCGCACAACAATCTTGAAGAGCGCCTTAACTGTCCTAACGACCTTATCGCTATTCTTTATCAGCGACCTCGCCATTCCGCAAGCTGCCCAAGCCTACCCTTTCTGGGCACAGCAGAACTACGAAAATCCTCGTGAAGCAACAGGACGCATCGTTTGTGCTAACTGTCACTTGGCGGCAAAACCTGCCGAAATCGAGGTTCCTCAAGCCGTTTTGCCTGACACTGTGTTTAAGGCAGTCGTCAAAATTCCTTATGACCTTAGCGCGCAGCAAGTGCTGGCTAATGGTGAAAAAGGTCCCCTTAACGTGGGTGCCGTCATGATTCTGCCGGAAGGCTTCAAAATTGCGCCCGACGATCGCATTCCTGAAGATATGAAGGAAGAAGTGGGTCCCGGCTACTTGTTCCAGCAGTACAGCGACACCAAACCTAACATCTATATCGTTGGACCTCTGCCCGGTGAACAGTACCAGGAAATCGTTTTCCCAGTGCTTTCGCCTAACCCTGATACCGACAAAACGGCTCACTTTGGCAAGTACCAAGTTCACTTGGGCGCAAACCGAGGTCGGGGTCAAGTTTATCCAACTGGTGAGAAGAGCAACAACACGGTCTACAACGCTTCGGCGAGTGGCGTGATTTCGGCGATCGCCAAAACCGATGAGGGCGGCTACCAAGTCTCCATCCAAGAAGCTGATGGCACGACTGTTACGGATGCCATTCCGGTAGGACCTGAACTGCTGGTTTCTCAAGGAGAAGAAGTAGTTTCGGGTGCTCCACTGACCTCGAACCCTAACGTCGGTGGTTTTGGTCAGAAGGACATTGAAATTGTGCTGCAAAGTTCTGGTCGAATCAAGGGCTTAGTCGCATTCTTGGCGGCTGTCACCTTAACTCAGATCATGCTAGTGCTGAAGAAGAAGCAGGTTGAAAAAGTTCAAGCGGCTGAAATGACCTTCTAGACCGATTGAAATATTTACAATAAGGGAAGCATTCTGTCCTGAGTGCTTCCCTTTATTATTGAACTAACCCAGCCCTCCTCAGACATGACCGTCCCATCTATTACGCTAACAAAGCAATATGTTGAACAGCGAGAAGGCTGTTATCGGCTCGTAGGGAGTCGGGTTTCTTTGGACTCAATTGTGTATTCGTTCAAAGTCCATCGATCGCCAGAAAGGATTGTGCACAGTTTCCCAACACTTTCTTTAGAGCAGGTGTACGGTGCAATCACGTTTTATCTTGCCAACCAGGATACCGTTGATACCTACTTGCAGGAAGGCGAAGCAGAATTTTCAAGGCTTCGCGACGAGTCTTATCAAAGCAATGCTGCACTATATGCCAAATTAGGGACTGCTAAAGCACAGAACCTATGACAATTCGGCTTCAAGCAGACGCAGATTTCAACCAAGATATTGTTGATGGAGTTCTGCAAAAAGAACCCCGTATTGATTTCCAGACTGCAAATCAAATAGAGTTGGAAGGGCGATCGGACGATGAAGTCCTAGCGATTGCTGCTCAAGCTGGAAGGCTTTTGGTGTCTCATGACCGAAGAACAATGCCAATGCATTTTGCTGAGTTTATTTCAACCCAAACAATGCCGGGGTTGCTGATTATCCCTCAAAACTTGTCATTTCAAGATGCGATCGATACACTAATCCTGATTTGGGCAGCTTCCAATGAAGATGAATGGACTAATCGAATTGTCTATTTGCCATTGTGAGACGGCTGACTGTTCTGAGAGGGTTTGATGTTTGAAACAATATGCGTCGTGTATTTTAATCAAGGATCTAACCACAGTCTAACCACCAAGCGTTTGGAGAGACAGGCATGGATGTAATTCCAGCGATCGATTTACTAGATGGAAAGTGTGTACGGCTGTTTCAAGGCGACTATGCGCGATCGCAGGTCTTTGATGAGAATCCGGCAGCGGTGGCGCAACAGTGGGTAGAGCAAGGGGCAACTTGGCTGCATCTGGTTGATCTGGATGGTGCAAAGGTGGGACATCCGGTGAACCAGGGGGCGATCGCCACTATTGTTCGTTCTACAGATATACCTGTGCAGGTGGGGGGAGGATTACGCGATCGCCAGAGTGTTGCCGATTTGTTGGCACTGGGCGTCCGGCGCGTCATTTTGGGAACAGTTGCCGTTGAGCAGCCAGAGCTAATCGCGCAGCTTTGCCAAGAATTTCCGGGGCAAATTGTGGTAGGGATTGATGCCCGGAATGGCAAAGTTGCGACTCGTGGCTGGCTGGAAACTTCGGAGGTGGAGGCGATCGCCCTGGCGCAGCAAATGGCAAATTATGGGGCAGCCGCAATTATTTACACTGATATCTATCGGGATGGGACGTTGCAGGGACCCAATTATTCGGCATTGCGAGAACTTGCGGAGGCGATCGCTATTCCGGTGATTGCATCGGGCGGGGTGAGTTCCGTTACCGATCTGCTGAGTTTGTTGGCATTAGAGCCGCTGGGCGTGACGGGGGTAATCGTGGGGCGAGCGCTGTATACGGGCGATGTGTCGCTGAGAGAGGCAGTGAGGGCGATCGGGAATGGGCGCTTGCAGGATGTTCCGCCTGAGCTAGGTTCTTCAGCGTTTGCCTAAAAAAATCCCGGCTGCTTTAGTTAAGAGAGCCGGGATTTTTCTATTGATCGATTTTTGATTTAAGCGCTGATCGTCGCAGGCTTGCTGCTGTAGATCTCATTCCGCACCGCAGTCATGTTGCTAACTAACAGATCAATTTCTTCCTTCGTGTGAAGAGAGTTAGCGGTAATTCTGATGCGCGGTTTGGCGATAAACCAAATGGGTGAAACCCAGATGCCATGATCAGTGATGAGCTTACGGGCAAAAACTTTGGGATCAAGCTCAGGGGGCAGTAAGACGGGCAGAACGTTGGTTTCACCAATCACATCGAAATCATGCTCGATTAAGCGCGATCGCAAGTACCGAGTGTTCTCTTGAAGCCGCTGCACAATCTCAGGATTTTGGCGCACCTGACGAATGCTCTCTAGCGCCGCTGCCGTGGTCGGAGGGGGCAAAGAAATGGTGCCGATTGAGGAAGGTGACACATTCAGCAAGGGCTTGAGTTCAGCCACATGGGTACTAATTGCGGCACCTGCTGAGGCAGCAAACTTCGAGAAGGTGGTCATAATCAACGGAATTACACCTTGCTCAATCGCGTGCTGAGGCAAGATGCCGAAATGCTCGTAAATGCCGCGTCCCGTTTCACCCAAGGCTCCACTGGCGTGTGCTTCATCCATGACCAAGACGCTGCCCTCGTAGTTTTTCATGATATTAATCATGTCGGGGAGAGGCGCAATGTCGCCATCCATCGAAAAGACGGCATCAGAAACGACCATGACGCGATTGTCGGGGCGAACGTAGCGCTGCATCTTGCGCGCCAAATCGTCCATGTCGCAATGACGGTACGCCCGGACGCGAACACGAGGACTATGCCCAAACAGCTTGCCTGAACGAGTGCCTGCATTGGCGATCGCCGTGACAATACAGCCATGGTTCAATACATCAGTAAAAATTAAGGTTTCGCGAGTATTCTGAAAGCCTGGAACTGGAATAGCTAAATGGCAGAAGGCATCCATGAGCGCCTGCATTGCCAGCCACGCATTTAAGAAAAGTTGCGTATGACCGAGATGCTTAAATTCTGAAATTTCATTTTCTAGCTGTCGATGTAAGTCAATTCGACCGCTTAGCACCGAGCAAGAGCTGTTAGACGTGCCGTACTGCAAAATGGAGTCGATCGCCGCCTGCTGCACAGCTTTGTTCTGCACTAGACCTAAAACGTCATTGGTACAGAAAGTCAAAACCTTGCGGCGGATGCCTGTCTCCGCTTCTTCAATATCTACTAAATTGCCCTGCTTACCATGGCAAATATATTCATCCGGCTCAAGTCCACTCTCGTACCAGCGCTGAACGTATTCCTTTACAACTTGCACAGTAAACTCCCCTCACCTTTTTTTGTCGCTTGTTGTTTCTGCTTAATGGCAGATCCCGTCAATAGGGCTAAGCCCTTAATCTTAGTCCAACGCTAGATGACAGAGAAGCTCACAACTGGAATTGTGACACCGAACCCGATCTTAGCGACCTCTGCCATGAACTTGGCAATAGACACCAACATATCTATCATTAGTTGACAAACCTAGACAGTCGTCCTGTTACAGTTACAGCACAGTCACATTCATCTCATCGAATTTTCTGGAGTCTGCTCAATTTTCGCCTCACCTAGGGGCATCTCACTTTCAGGAGAGCCATGTTCAATCAGACTCTCAGATGGACTAGATTGTTGCACAAATTGCCGAACGATTAACCTTTGCAGCGCAATAATAGCTGGGTTAACTTCTACGTACCGACGCTCTGGGTTGGCTTGATAATTGTGCTGTTCGCTCTCCATCATGTCCACATCCTGCTCTAGAAATGGCATGAACAGGAAGTGCCGGATAATGGGCACAATCAGCGATCTAAATGGTTTTAGTAACCACTTCGGCAAACGAATTTGTAGGAACAGCAGCGAGAACGATCGCGTCTCATTCAGTCCCACAGGCAGGCGCATGAGATGGAGCGATGATACGCCCTCTAAGGTGCTGTGGTAGTGAGGATATTGGTAATCAATAGAAACAATGCGAGTCGTCACGCCATCGCTTTGGGTCGTGAGTCCTAGAAACTTGGAGAGTTTGCCTTTGTAGCGAACGCGGTAATCGGCTCGTACCGAGGCGATCGTTTCTTTGAGGCTGAGTAACTCTGGATCAAACCAGCCCTGGAGGTTTTTATGAAGGTATCCATGAAAAACATCCATCGTATTTTCGTTACAGATGGAGAAATGGGCGTTGAACTTTCCGGTAATGGGCACTAGCACCCAATCGGGATTGTCAAATTCTGGAACTTCTGGGGGGTGATGTTGGCTAGCTAGGGCGGCATCACCTGGGAAAACCCAGACGATGCCATATTTTTCTTGAGTAGGGTAGCTGCGGGCATTGGCGCGGGGCAGCATTTGACTTTTAGGGAAGTAGGGGATGTTAACGCATTGTCCTTCGCTGTCAAACTCCCAGCCATGATACGGGCAGGCAAGGCAGTCGCCCACAACCTCGCCTTTGTGTAGCTCAATGCCTTTGTGGGGGCAGGCATCTTCGAGGGCAAAGGCTTGACCAGCAGCGGTGCGATAAACGGCGATCGCCTGTTGCCATACAGTCACTGACATGACCTGACCTGCCTTTAATTGCTCAGCCCAAGCCACGGGATACCAATGGTTCGGGTTAATTCCTACCTCACGAACCTGATTCTGTACCGTCTGACCTTTAAGTTCTGTTGCCAGTTCCATTTGCTGCTCGCGACAATGACGATCCACCTTAGTCATCAAATAATGAACAGATAAGAGTTGACAAGCTCTAATGTGCAACTTTTGACTTTGGCACTAATTATTCTGGTGTCAGTTATGTATTACCTGGTCATTTAGTTAGGGGCAATTCAGGAACTGCCCCTACTCTCAGCCCATAGGAACTTGAAATGAGCTTATTTAAATATAAGAATCATCCATCCTCTACTGTGTCTCACGAAGGACTCCCTTGATAATCTCTCAATCCGTCAAACAAGAACGGTTTTACCAATTTTTGATTCTGCTGGCTACTGGGTGGCTGACCACGATGGCAGGGGGCGTTGTGCCGACTGTGTTGCCTGAAATGAAGCTGCAATTGGCGCTAGATCCCAGGTGGGCTGGGATGTTGGTTAGCACTCACGCTCTCACCAGCGCCCTCTCTACACCGCTGTTTGGAATTTTGGCAGACCGAGTTGGCAAGCTCAAGGTGATGCTGCCCTGTTTGGTGCTGTACGCGATCGCCGGAGTTTCGACAGCTTTTTTGACTGATTTCTCGGCTTTAATTACCAGTCGGGCGTTGTTAGGGGTTGCCAGCGGTGGCATTGCAGCGGCAACGATTGGTTTCTTGGGCAGTATGTATGACGGTGAAGCCAGAACCCGAATTTTGGGCTATGCGACCAGTGCAATGGCAATTTCGGCGATCGCGGGTCCCCTTCTCAGCGGCTGGATAGGTCGGACTCATTGGCAATATGCCTTTTACATCTACGGTTTGGGGTTGCCGATGGCAGTTATTGTCGCTACGTATCTCCAAAAGTCAACGCGATCTTCATCGGTGATGGAGGGCAACATCAAGGACTTGCTCAAAAATTTGACACAACCCAGCATTCTGCGGCTCTATCTCTTCATTACAGCGGCAGCCGGGATTGTCTATGCCGTAGTAATTTATACGCCTTTGTATCTCAAGGAGGCGATCGGGGCTGACCCGCAGCTTAATGGGTTGGTTTTGGCAGTGCGGCTGGTAGGAGTCGTTTTAGTTTCGGCATTTGGAGCAAGTCGGGTGGCTCAAAGATTGGGGCAAGCGAGGGCGATCGCTCTGGGCTTTAGCCTGATGGCGATGACGTTAGTAACCATTCCTGTTTTGACCCAGCTTTACTTGATCATTCCTGCTGCCATTCTCTTCGGCGTTGGGTTTGGCATTATTACCCCTAATCTTTACGATGCTCTAGCCGTTTACTCGCCACCAGAACTGAGAACTAGCGTGTTGGCGATCGGGACAGGGTTCAACTCTTTAGGACAGTTTATCTCGCCTGTTTTCCTGGGTCCAATTTGGAACTATGCAGGTTTACCCACCGTGTTTTATGCCACGGCAGGATTGGCAATGGTAGCGAGTTTTGTCAGTTTGATTCAGATGCCTGTTAGAGTTAGTCGTGGCTGATCTAGTCGGGCAAATTCTCACTTGAGTAAATTCTCAAACTGTTTTTCCCAACTCTCTTGATTGCCCTTTGCCACTTGCACGATGGGAGAAAAGGCGATCGCACTATTCACCATCCAATTAACCAACGACAACGGAAACCGGAGCGGACGAGCAATGTCGAGGAACAACACAACCCGATAATCATCGGTGTCATTCCAGACTTCGTGATAATAGGTGTCATCAAAAATGAGGCTTTTGCCTTCTTCCCAGTAAGCAATCTGATCTGCCAAACGAATGCGGCAAGCTCCTCTGGGTTCTGGAACTTTTAACGCCAGGTGATAGCGAATCAGTCCTTTATGTTTGCCTCGGTGTTCGGGGATGTGTTTGCCGGGAGCAAGAATGGAAAAGAATGCCACTTTGAGTCCCGGAATTTTGCTGAGAAGCTTCGTCGTTTCAGGGCAGCGATCGCAATTCTTCTGCGCCTTATACCCAAAGCCGCAGAAGAAGAAAGTTTTCCAAAGATTGTCATTGGCGATCGCGGTTTGCCGAGGCGAAATGTCTTGGAAATTGGGCAAGGAATCTGCATATTCTAGAACTTGATCTAGCTCTTGACGAATTACCTGCCAATTTGCCTCTAACTCATCTGCCCAAGGAAATTGCGACTTGTCAAAAAAGATAGATTCTCCAATCAAAGAGTATTCCGGCACCATACTCTCAATTTTTTTGGCTGTCCTGTCCAGTAACCCTTTCATATCGCCCAATTTTTCTGAAGGTCACCTGCTATTGACCCACGACAAACGCTCAATGACAAGCCAAAACGTTCCAGATCTTGTGGTGGAACATGAACGGTTACAAGTAAGAAACTGCTTAGGGGATGTATCCCAATTTTTGAAAATCCCTAACCCAATCTAGTAAGTTGACGGTTGTAATCACTTCATGGACGCAACAGCAAGATATCCTGGAATATCCAGCGGAAGCTTGTCAAGCAAATCGTCTTAGCGAATCTGCTCCCCTACTTTTGCCCTCGGAAAATGCTTCCTCCTAAACAGTTACGAATTAATAACTGCATTCAATCTCGTAGAGGGTAGATTCCCCGCCCCTTGGGGCGTAAGTGTCTAATTAAAAAAGGGATATTTGATACCCCGTCCGCTTGCGGCGGGGTCGTTCATTCTCAATCGATATCGCCTCAGAAAAGTTCTCAGGCTATTTTGAGCTAAACTACTGGTAATTAGCTCATACAACCATACTCAGCTAAATGGCACGAAGATATGCGCTGGCAATCGGAATCTCTACATATAAGAGCCTAACTAGGCTTGCCACCCCGTCTGCTGATGCCGAAGCAATTGCCCAACTTCTTGAAGCTCATGGCGATTTTCAGGAAGTAAAACGTTTACCTGAATCTTGGAATGTGCAAAAACAACATTACCAAGTTGGTTCTGAGGCATTGAAAGGTGATTCTATCTGGGACGCGTTAGAAGATTTTTTGTTGACTCAAGCCAAACATAGTGATGCGCTGATTTACTTTAGTGGGCATGGGATTGCAGTTGAAAGCAGAAGCGGAAAACATCGAGGGTACTTAGCCTCATCGGATTGCGAGGTCTTAATAGCCAGTGGGAAGGTTGTAGAGCAAAAGTTTGGTATTGACCTAGAAGATTTTGCGGCATTGATCCAAAAATCTCAAGTGAGTAGTTTGGTCGTACTGCTTGATTGTTGCCATGCTGGAGCGATGATCGAAAATCCTGCAATACAGCAATTTTTGAGCGCATTTAATCAAAAAGATTACTGTATGATTGCAGCCTGTCGGGCAGGAGAACCAGCATTTGAGGGCAGACAACACAGCTTCTTTACAGCCGCATTACTACAAGGCTTGAGTCCTGATCGGGCTGATAAACAAGGACAAATAACGGGTGATCGGCTTTTCGAGTTTATCCGTCAGGAACTGCGTCAAAGCGGACAAGAACCCATTCGTTCTATAGCAATCCTAAATGATTCATGAGAAGTATCCATAGGAAAACAGTTTAGGGAAATTGAAGATTTGTTGATGCGTCACGAACTCAAATAAGAACTTCACGGCATTAAATGATTTACACAAATGGTAGTGCTCTCGGAGC
>JBBRCV010000220.1:0-9647 GCA_038204505.1 Elainellales cyanobacterium | reverse complement strand
CTCAAATGTCTCGGGCTGAACGCCACATCTCCGTTTGAAGGCACTGGGTTTTAGATGTTTGAGTTGCTCGTAGGTCATGGTAGATTCCTCCCTTACCTACTTTTACTGCCTCATCTCCCATTCACGCAAGAGGTCTATTGTCTTAGATCTCCTATTTCACCCTCCTGTCTAATACCCTGAATCTGCTGTTGTTGAGCGATTTGAAGTAATGTTTCTGTCGATTGTCTTAGATCTCCTATTTCACCCTCCTGTCTAGTACCCTGAGTCTGCTGTTGTTGGGCGATTTGAAGTAATGTTTCTGCTAGTCCTTCAATGCGGTCTAGTCGGGTTGACTCTTCTGTTGTCATTCGTTTCTTCCTTCTTTACAAAAAGTGCTAGGTTAAGATTTTTTCAGCCATCCTTTGAAGGAAGCTGAGATCTTCTACCTTAACTACATTAACTCCCGCCGCAACCGATGAATCACGGTGTCTTTGTTAACCTGTTGAAGAATCTCTTGAATCAGCGTATTAGCTCCCTGCTCGCCCCAAGTGCAGCCTTTTTCTAAATAAATTTGAGCCGCCTTCCCAACTCGATAAGATCCATACCCCGCTAAACTGGCTTGCGCGATCGCCGCACTCGAATAAGCCGCAAACCCTGACCCACTCTCAAACGCTGAAGCGATCGCCGCCATACTTTTCCCTACTCCCAGCAGCACGCTACTCCCCACCTCAGCCACAACCAAACTTCCCGAACTCCACAAAATTGCCTTCAGTAGCTTACCTGCCTCATAGCGAGTCATGGGCAACCCATACAGCTTTGCCAGCGATCGAATCATCACCAAATCAGTCACGCCGCCGCCCATGACATCAAGAACCGCGATCGGGTTAGCAGCAACGGCGATCGCCTTCCACTGAGCAAACTTCCAGATCAAGTCTTCGGCTTCGTTGTGGTAAAGCTTAAGCGTGTTGTGGGCGATCGCCGTCTCAGCCTGACGAGCCTGCCGCAACGCATTCAGCGCCAGCAACGACTTGCCCTCTCGGTTCAAAATCGTCAAAAGTTTCTCTTTCAGCTCATCCACCTGAGCCGCTGGGGTTTCCCATTCATGAGTCACGCGCCCATCTGCCCATTCCACCCGCACTTCTAGGGGCGCAGGTTCAGCCGCCACCCGGACAATATCATCGGGTGACAAAACGGGGCGCTTGCCTTCGTTCCGAGCAAACAGGGTTTCCAGCTTACGATAAAGCGTTTGCCGATCCTGCTCAGGATAGAGATCCGTTTTGTTGAAGACCAAAATTAACGGTTTATCGGTTGCCTGCAATTCTGCCAAAGCCCGATACTCTGTCCGGGTGATATCTCCTGCCAATACAAATAAAATTAAATCCGCCTGATCTGCAATATCGCGCGCCATCGTTGCCCGCATCTCGCCGTCCACCTCATCTAATCCGGGTGTGTCGATTAGCTCAACGCGTACCTGTCCGTTGGCGATCGCCCAATACACCGAGCGGGGATACTGCGTTACGCCATTAATAGGTCCTGTTTGCAGCACCTTCTGCCCCAAGAGCGCATTGACCACAGCAGACTTCCCCCGACTTACCAGCCCAAACACCGCAATCCGAATCAGGCAATTGTTGAGTTTATCTAACGTCGTAGTCAGCCCATCTAGATCACGTTTAAGGGCAGCTCGTACCGCAATATCAGTGTTGCGTTTGCGCGGGGGTGTCTGGGAGTAACGGTTAAGAGTCTGCTTGAGGCTGCTGCGAGCCTGGTTGAAGTGGAAGTCTTGCAGACTGGCTTTCAGCAGTCCTGTAGAAGGAGTGTCCATTGAGTTATGAGGCTAGTTATGGGGCATAGATTTTAGTTCTATTTTCGCGCTAATTCTTGATTTTTGTTAAGACTGGGTACTCTTAATTCAGGATGTGCCTTTTGTAACATTTTATTTGTGTTCTACATCAGTAAAATGATTCATCAGTTATCCATGCGTAGATAATTGAGTTGGGCAATGTGTAAGCAAAGCCCAACTTTTTTGATCTTTTTTGTGTTGCGTTTTGCGTCCTGCGTTTCATCATTGATTGGGTTAACTAATGTATTTTACTGGCTCAAATCCATCAGTATTTACCGTACATCTACCGTCATAAATCTATGTTTCTGATGATCCTGTGGATCTAGCAGCGGTATCAAGCTTCTAGTTCTCCAGTCGCCTCTGGTTCCCCGTTGAAGAGTTCTAAAATTTGCCGACAGACTCCTTTCAACGTCTCTTTTACTTCATTTACAGGCTGCTTTTCCCCGACAAACCGCCACTGTTCTACTGTCGAAACTCGCCACTGCTCACCCAAATGGGTAAACCCTACCATCTCCAGCCCGATCGCCCTTCGAGAATGGGTCAGGGAATCCTGGTAAAAGCGAATTTGCACTAAAATGCTGCGGCTCTGAAGCCGACGACTCCAGCCGGGTAAATGAAACCCAATATCGATCGAATCTGGATCAACCCATTCTCGTGTCCCCGCATCATTTGCCCACGGCTTCAGATCGGCATGGGCATCAGGAAATTGAATTTTGAATAGGTTCACCACCGCAGCAATTTTTGTAGCGACCTCAAACCCTAACGCTTGTTCCGCTGCATTCACGCCAATCACTCCAATAACTTATGACTATGGTGCCACAGAGCGCCAGGTCAGGAGTACAAAGAGATACCATTTCGGGCGCTTGCCATATCTTTCAGTAATATCCTTAGAGTGGCATCACTTCTAGTCTCACCAGCCCCAAGTGCCCGGAGCGCCCTTAAAAGGTCCCACAATATCCTTTGTAATCCAGCCGCCGTAGAAATCTCCTGGCTGAGAGGTGACTAATTCGCCATCAATGTGACAAGCCTGCATTCGACTAGGGTAAAACGCGACATAATCTTTAAGACCTAAAAAATCGGGCGTTGGATCGGCATAGAACCAGGCGGCATTATCTGCGACTTGCTCTCCAATGGCGATCGCATAATATCCTGCCATTCCCTTCCATTCGCAAAAGCTGGAGCGAGGCGTTTGCCGCAAATACTCCATACAAATATCTTCAGGTGGAATGTAATAAACCGGAGGATGACTCGTTTCTAAAACGCGCTTAGCCCGATGAGTATCGGCAAGCATCACCTCGTTAAACAAAATTTGGATGTGCTGAGTAGAATCCTCTAGCCGGGGCGGACGCGGATAATCCCAAACTGATTCTTGACCGGGTGCAGGAACGGGGCGATCGAAGCTCATAATCTTCCTTTTCCAATTTGATCCAACTTTTCATTTAAATCTCGTGTCCGGCGAGAAAGCATCCGAATAATATTAATCGCTAAACCTGATGTTTCTTCGATCGCCTCATAAAGCTGCTGCTGCGTTAGCGTTAAGCATTCGCAGGTTTCTAGAGTAGTGATGGAAGCAGAGCGAGGTTCGGCATCAAAAACCGACATTTCGCCAAAGCATTTCCCTTGCCCTAGCTTTGCCAATTCGCGATCGCCACTGTGTACTTTGACGTGTCCCGACACCAAAATAAACAGCGATCGCCCCTCTTCGCCCTGGGTGACAATGGTATGCCCAGGCGGAAACGATAGCTCCTGCATTGCCGATGCCAAACGTACCAGGAAGTCATCTCGCAACTCCTGGAAAATGCCGACTTGTCGCACAAACAACAGGCGATCGAAACTACTGAGCATAGGGGCAAGCAGACCAAGATTTACATTAGATCACACCGAACTTAGACCAGGCGATCGACCAACCGCAACTTTTCTCTAGCAGGAGATGGCGGCGTTTTGCCCAGGGTCGGTAAGTTAAGCCCTAATTCTGCCATCAATTGATGAACTTGAGCAGAAACTAAGGGATCAGGATCATCTTTTAGTGAAGGCAAAATTTGGGGGAGAACTCTAGGCGAGGCAACTTTCAAGTAGCTTAAAACCGCCTCGCGGACAAATCCAGTTGGAGAGTGCAAACAGGCTAAAGTCGGGTCAGCCGTCAGGCTCCAGCGGGCTTTTCGGGCAACATGGAAACAGCAAGCCAGCGCCCAGTCAGATAGCAAATGGCGCAAATCGACCAAATGCCGAAGGCGATCGCTTGGAGTCATCGGCACATAAGGCACGAAGTCTTCGAGGATTTGCAGCTTTTCAATAGTGGGCTGGCGATCGAGAATATTGAGCAGCACTATTTTGCTGGAAATTTGAATAGTGTTATCCAAAATTTCTAGCCCCTGCGCCACGCTTTCCCGCGCATTCGATTGCAGGCTCAAAGACGCTGCTTGAATGTTGCTGGGTTCGTACAAAAACTGCATCAGCAAGAACAAACATTCCACCGAGTCTTTTTCAGAATCTTGCAGGGCACGATGCAGAAACTGGGCTTCTTCGGTTGCTACGGTCTCTAGCTTCAGGTCTTGAAGACTGGCGTAGAGATGCGCCAAGAACAAAATTTCCTGGTTCATCATGGTTTCCACGCCCGATCGCCCCAGCACGTCCGAAACCGCATCAATCCCGGCTTCGTTAGGCAGACGCAGCAAAACCCGCAGCAATCCTCGACGGCTAGCCCCCCAAGCGGTCATCAGGTGATTTACTAACGCTCGTGTCGATTCCATGGAGCCAATTTCGCCAATGGTCATCCAGGCTTGGTGACGCACGCCATCAGGTTTGTAAGGATCAGCAGCCAGATTGATTAGGAGCGGCAGGGTTTCGTTTTGTAATTGAATGAGCGATCGCTTGGCGGCATCGCGGGTGGACTGGAAGTGAAAGCCTCGGATTAATGCATCGTAGTAATCATCGAGTTGAGTGGCGGCGATCGCTTCCAGCATAGCGCACCGCACCCGCAGCGACTCATCCTGCAAAAGCTGATTAATGTAGAGGCGCAAAGACTGAAGATAGACCGCCTCACCCAACGCCCGACAGCCCATGACGCGCTCTCGCTCTTGCTTATGGGTCAACATCCGCCGCAAGATGCTCGTGGCTTTCCCCTTCTGATCAGAATTTCCATGACGCAAAGTTAACGAAGCCGCCAGCCCTCGCACCACCGGGTCAACCCCATCTTTCATGTAAGCCTGAAGCACCTGAAAATCAGGATTCTCATCAGTATGCCAAATAAACTTCAGCGCCACCGCCAACACCTCTGGATGAAGCTGCTGCACCGCTACCAAGTCTTTCACTGCACCTAAGTATGCCGGATTGGGGTAAGCGAGCATTGCCTGCAAACTCTGCCGCTGGAGCGCTGCTGAAAAAGTCGGCAACAAAGGCGAAAGCACTTCTCCCACGCTTTTAGGATCGTGATGAGAGAGCAGATTGATACAAGACTTCTTTTCACTTTCATCCTGCAATCGATTTAGCGAGTCTACAATTCCCCGCATAAAACCCCGCATATCTGCCTTCGATAGGCTCAAATGTCCGCCCTGTTCGGCGCTCAGTACCAGCACCTCTACATACTTTGAGCGGAGGAACCACACGGTCAAAATCCATAGCAGCGCAGTCAAGGCAGTAAATAGCAGAAATATCCAACTCTGATCCTGGGCTTGGTTACTACCATTTAGACGTTTCAGCACCCAAATCGTCCCCAGCATTCCTACCCCTGTCAGCCCAGTAGCAAGCGGTTCCGCAACTCCTCGCACCATCGATTGAATCCGGCTTCGGTTAGCGCTGGGAATGGGATGAAAGAGGACAGGACCAATACTGGCAATCAAGGTATATCGCAAAAGTTCATCCACAAACTTCAGCGCCACCGTGCCATGGAACATATTTAAGATTCCACAAAGGCTCAACAGGCTGATAAAACCCAACAGCGCAGGCGGAATAGCTGCAATCCAAAACACGCCCAAACGCTCAATGATCCGCCCTGAAATAAACCATTGGGTAATCAACTCCACAATGCCTAACAAAGCACTAAACAATGCCATGAAGTCAGCGATTTTCTCGATCCGCACATCCAGGATCAGTTCAACTTGGCTGAGGTACTGAAAATCCAGCAAAACTGCCATGACTTGCACCATCACAAAAAAGACGACAACCAGGCTCACATAAGTCCACAGTGAGCCTCGCAGCCGGATCGCCGTAAAATCCTGCTGTTTTTCAACATTGCGCCGCCGAGAAGCATCTGGGAAAAAAGGGCGATAAGCTTTCACCAGATACAGCAAAATACCTGCCCCAATGAGCAGCATCACACCCGATGCCATAATTACATTAGGTAGCCCGATCGCACTCCGCAGCACTGGCAAGGAGAAGCCACTGACCACATCTGCTGCTAACACTCCGCTACTAATCAGCGGGTACGCTCGTCGAACTTCTCGAATGGTGAAGAGTTGGTTGGCAGTAATAGAGGTGTTTAGCTCGTTGACTACATGAATGGCTTCGAGCCACAGCCGTGCCAGAAAAATGGTGTATCCGCCCAAAACCGCCGCCTGTAAATCTAGCCCAAAAAGGAAAAGCGGCAACCCGATCAACCCTGCTGTCAACACTAAAACCCAACGCAGAGGCAGTATTTTCTGTAGCCCAGAATAAGCAAATCCAATGACTGAACCGATCGCCGCACTCGCAATATAAATCCAGGGCAAAGACGCTGCGCCATACTTGCCTAGAAACAACGCCGCCACACTCACTTCCAGCCAAAGAATACCAACCGAAGTAAGCGTGTAAAAAAGAAACATCAAAAACGCTCGTCCGCTTTCTTCAGGGCGAATATTGAGCAGCCGTAACCCGGCTCTGATAATGTTTTTAGACTTAGCGATCGCCTTTCCGTCTTGTCCCATGGGCTATGAATCCTGCAAGCAGCGAAACTATGCTTCAGGATGCCCAGATTGAAAGAGGATGTGGCGATCGTTGTCAGAGGCAGCAGATAAGCCTCAGATGTTTGCCGAATTAGCCATCAAAATTGCACCAGCCCCAAAACTGTCGATCACCCAAATCAATTTATGCATCACCTGATGAATGAGGGATAAGGGACTACGTTAGACATCTGTTCGCTAGATTTCTATTACACCTGCAATCAACTTCCAGCATGGGTCTTCACCTTCCCAATTATCATGAGGTGCCCAAGGCATACTAAGGCTTACACTCACCCAACACCCACCTGTAGGCTGATATCCTGCCTCTAGCTTCTCAGCAAAAACAGGATCAGTAATCTTTGCATCTCTTAAAGTTTGACCGTTAAAAGTTTGCAGGGAACCTCGCCATCCAGTATTACCAGAGGAACTTTTCGTTACAGAAATACTATTAGCTTGAACCAGTTGCAAGGTACGACGTTTCTGAAAAGGTAAGGCTTTTAACCAAGAAGGGTTGACATATTTTGAAGGATTATGAAGTATATGCGGAAAATTTTCACAATAATTCATTAATTCACTTGGATGTACTTTTCCTAATAGCTTCCACTTACCTGGTAAAACCGAGAGGTTTTCACACTCAAACCCAAAGTCATTTCCAGTATCAGCAAGAGGGATTTCTAAAATATCCAGGAGTTCTGGTTCTTTACCTTCAAGAAGCCGAGCTAATCTTGGAACTTTTCCATCTTCGGGGTATAAACTGTCACATACAGGACGAATCCATCTCCCAGTATTAAGCTCAATTCCAGCAACACAACGTTCTTCTAGCTTCCATGAATTGGAAAGACAGACAATTTGCTTCAGAGATGACATATGTTGACGCTTCCCCACTTCCCATTTAAATACTCAGCAACTAAGCGGCGATGGCAGTGATGCGGTTTTGCCTCACTACAAAGCAAACAGGAACCATCAACTTGACTTGGAGAAACCTTCTTCTCGATTTGACGACTGGCTATGAGCTGCAAAAACTTTTGCTCGTATTTTGCCCAGTCTCCTTTGTTCTTTTTATACTCCTCAAGAATATCTTTTGTTGGAGCTAGATCTAGGACATGAACATAATCAATATTCCCAATAGACTTTAGGAAATATTCTAAATCTGCTCTCTTCGTGAATCCTGCCAACTGAGAAACATTATTCAGGCGAGTATCTATGATCCGCTTAACACCAGCCGATTGAAGCGTCTCAAAGAACTTCTGAGCGCTCTTCTGAGTGAACCCGATCGTAAACAAGTTGATTTGACTGGTCATGCTGAGCACTTCTCTTCTCTACATATGCAATTCCATCACTCTGAAGTTTATAGGCTTCCTCCAAGCACTCTTCTTTGGTAGACAAATTATTATTTTGCTGAGCAAATAAAGAAAGTTGAGCTTGTTCTTCCTTCATTTCTAAAAACTCTGTAAATCCATGTTTTTCAAGCATCCTTTGCTCTAAATGACTATGAGATTCCAAATCACCATTTTTTAGAATGTGATCGATCTGTAAATCGAAGTGTCGTAGATGTTGGCAGACTAGAATTGCTCTATGACAGGTCAGTGGATCTTTCTCGGCACACATCAGGGAAAGCCTGTGCTTTTTTACACCTTTCAAGACTCTTTGAATTCCCTCATAAAATTCACTAGTTGCGGCAATCTTTTCATAAATTGCTTTGCCGTCGATATAGCACTCTTGTTTTTTAGGTCTTGCCCCTAGTTCCTGCCCTAGGAATACATAGCGAACTCCTTCTGTTGCTAAAGCTTCCTTCAGTGCTGCTCGATTGAAGTGTGGCAAGAAACGGCTGTAAGGAGATGAGCGAACATCAGCAATGGCAGTCACCCCATGCTTCTGAAGCAGAGATATAAATACTTTCATTTCGTAATTAGAGTGACCTATAGTGAACAATTCCACTAATCCTGTTCCTCAGAAGACGACTGACTGGCTAATTGTGTGTTACCCACACCTTCTATGGTAAGGCAGTTGCTTCAAAGAAGCAGTACACCAGATCTTCCTATCCAGAGGGATTTTGGGAGAGATGCATAACAACAAACCTAAGCCGCAGAATTTACTCTTTTGGCGAAGGACTACTTCCAGTAGCAGGACTTGGAGCCGGACTCGCTTCAGGTGAAGCCGCTGGCGAAGGAGCCGCTCCAGGGGAGACAGGCGGTGCAGCAGGTGCAGGCGGCTTTCCAGCGGCAAGCTGCTTAATTCGATCTTTAATTTGGGCAGGAGCCAGAGCTTCGGCAGAAACAAAGAGAGGTTTTGCTTCAGCATCCTTGCCCTGGTCTTGCAGAACGAGCGCTTTACCCACGATCGGGCGATAATCCTGCCGATCGCTCTCCATGGCTTTATCAAAAACGGCGATCGCCTCATCAAACCGTGATTGAGTCGCGTAAACATTCCCCAGAATCATCTGAACCGCAATGACATCCACACTATCTGGCTTAATCTTATTTGCTTCCTCAGCCGTCTTGAGGGTATCTTGCAACACGCCTACAGCCGCTTCAGGTCGCTGCTGTTCTAGCAATAGCGTGACCAAACCATTCAAAGCCTTGGGATTGCCAGGTTGAGCCGCCAAAATTTTACGATAGGCTTCAGCCGCCCCTTCTCGATCCTGAATTTGCTGCTTAGCTTGTGCTAGCAAAATGCCGTAATCCACCACGGTAGGATTAAGCTCTGCTAACTTTTCTAAAGGCGCAATCGCCCCCTTAACATCTCTTTGCTGAATCCGCACATCCACCAAACCCTTAAGCGCCGTCTGATTGCCAGGTTCCCGCTGGAGTACTGCCTGATAGCCGCGTGCCGTTTCCTCTAATTGTTTCTGTGATTCAGCCGGACTCGCCATGGCAGACGGTGAGCTTGCCACCCGTGAGTTACTCTGAGAT
>JBBRCV010000219.1:0-9702 GCA_038204505.1 Elainellales cyanobacterium | reverse complement strand
CCTCTACTCCTGGGAACCGCTCGACCAGGAAACTATCGAGCAAAGCATTCAGGAGTTTGATAGCGAGTGGCAGCGTCAAGACTTTGCCTACGATCTAACCCAAGAATTTCTACAGCAAGTTCTCCAAGAATACGATCGCCGCGCTGAAGGTCGCCAACCCCACATTGATCAAATCACGCCTAACGAACTGCTCCCTGGCGAAACCACTAAAGTCACCATCACAGGTAACAACCTCGATCAGGTTGATAGCATTACTGTTCCAGACAACACCTTAATCGAAGTCACCATCACCGAGCAGACCCCAGAGGAAATTACAGCCGACTTCATCGTTTCCCCCGACCATCCTCCTCAACCCATCACCGACTTTCGAGTTAAAGATAATGCGGGTGGAGAATACAAAGTTCAACCTCAGAAGCCGCCCCAAGTCAGCCAGGTTGAAGCACTGCCGAACTTCGATGAGATCGAAGGATTTCAGCAAGCCGTTGAACTGATCATGTCTGGGCAGTACGGTACGCCCAACGACTTTCTCTACTGGTTGGCACAACAGCGCCCCCGCCAGTTCCGCGTTGAACGGAGCGATTTGCTAGATGAACTGGTGAACCAAGGAACCCTATTTGAGCATCAGAAATCTGGCGCTCAACACTGCCTGCGCGTGATGCAAGACTTTGGTGTTTCCGTTTGCGCTGATGCTGTGGGTTTGGGTAAAACTCGTTTGGCTGCTGCCGTCTCCTGGCTCTATCGCTCCTCCAATGGACAAGCCAAGATTGCGATCGTCGCTGCCCGAAAGCTACACGACAACTGGAAACGTGAAATGACTGAACTCGGTTTTGGCGAAACCGACTACGAACTTTACAACAAAAACCTGATGAGTCGAAAGGGTAACGGCTTCATCGATGACTTTAATCGCTACGGCGGTCCCGACCTAGTGATCATCGACGAGGCGCACGAGGGCATCCGTAACTACAAGAATCGGATTCACAAACTTTGCCTGCAAATTCGAGAACGCGATCGCCAATCCGGGCAACAACGTCACTTCTTGCTGCTGACAGCAACACCCTGGAACAACCGCCGCGAAGATATCTACAACATCCTTCAGCCTTTTCTGACTCGACCAGAAGGCTTCACCGAAGCAGGTTTTCCTGTAGAAGTGGCTCAATGGTTTCAAAATCGTGAAACCGGAGTGGAGCAATTCACCGATGATTCCGCCCTATTCCGACGCACCTACCGGGAACTGTTCCTTCAGCGCACTCGCCAAATGCTACGGGAGGCCATGCCCGATCTCAATGTTTACGCTAAACGTCAGGCAGAATGGCTCCCAGTTGAGTTTGAACCCAGCACCGAAGCCGCCCTAGAGCAAATCTTCACTCAATTTGAAACCCAACTCTATATTCCGTTTGCCGACCCAGTTCGCTATTTAACAGGCAGTATAGAACAGCGCGGTTTGCTGCAAAACCAACGCCGCTTCTTTCTGCAACGGGCAGAGTCCAGTATGTATGCCCTTCGTCGCACGATCGTCAATTTCAGAAATCGGATTGAGCAGATGCGATCGCGTTTGGGCAGCGTTACGCCTGACGCGGATGGATTAAAGCAATTCATCCTGTTGCACTATGGCTTCACGTCAGACCAACCCAAACAACTCGATTTTGCCGATCTCAATGACTGGGAATCCTGGGACGAAGATTATGAAGAAGATGAGGAGGATGAAGAGGAAACGGTTGATGAAGAGCAAGAAAAACGGCAGCAGCTTCGCCGCACTATTGATATGGCGATCGATCGATTGCAAGCTGATCCTGTAGAAGCCCGCCGAGTCTACAACTTGATGTGGTCAGCCTGTGATAACGATCTGATGCAGCTTCAAGAGATTCAAGACCTGCTGGCAGATGAGTTTGTTAAAGACCATAAACGAGAGCAAGTCACGCGCAAAGTTCGAGAGTTAGTCAGTCAGGGCAAGAAGGTCTTACTCATCTCTATGGAATAAGGATTTAATAACATCCAGAAGTTATCATGAGATCGGTAGAATAGACTGATTCATACTATGACTCCTTATCCGTCAGAGATAGAGCAGCAAATGCAGCGATTGTATTCATCCTTGAATGAGAAGGATCGCCGTCGCTACGCCGGGATTGAATCGGTAAAGCTGGGATGGGGCGGCATGAGCTATATCAGTCACCTGTTTGACTGCGATTACTATACGCTTCGGCTGGGGATCGAAGAATTAAAAGATGAGTCGTCTATGAGTATGAGTGGCATTCGACGTGAGGGCGGCGGGCGCAAATCCGCTTTGGAGAGTATCGAAGGTCTAGATGCCGCTTTTCTCCGAGTCCTCGTCCAGCATACGGCAGGGTCACCGATGAATGAAAGCGTCAAATGGACTAACCTAACGCGCCACGAGATTGCCGAATTGTTAAAGGCGGAAGGGGTCAATGTCAGTGTGACTGTGGTGGATAAACTATTAAACCGACATCACTACCGGAAACGGAAAGCCCAAAAACGATGCAGTAGTCAAGAGCATCCGTTGCGCAATGAGCAGTTTGAAAAGATTGAGTGCTTAATTGAGAGCTATCAAGCTGCGGGAAATCCTGTGATCAGTATGGATACCAAAAAAAAGAACTGATAGGGTCACTCTATCGAGAGGGACGGTTGTATACCCAAGCAGAGATAAAAGTGTATGACCATGATTGGGTGTCCTTGGCAGAGGGTGTGGTCATTCCCCATGGATTGTATGACTTGTCGCGGAACGAGGGCTATATCCAGATTGGGACCAGTCATGATACGAGTGAATTCGCCTGTGACTCTGTGCAATATTGGTGGCAGCACTACGGGTCAAAGCAGTATCAGACAGCGGGGTCAATTCTGTTGCTCTGTGACAGTGGCGGGAGTAACAGTTCTCGGCATTACCTATTTAAACAAGATTTGCAAACCTTGGTCAACAAGTTGGGATGTGAGATTCGGATTGCCCACTATCCTCCGTATACCTCGAAATATAACCCCATTGAACATCGATTATTTCCCCATATCACTCGTGCTTGTCAAGGAGTGATTTTTAAGAGTGTTGAGCTTGTCCAGGAATTAATTGCCAAAACGAAGACAAAACCTGGGCTACAAGTATTTGCAACGATCTTAGCGGGTGTCTATGAGACGGGGCGTCAAGTCACAGAAGAGTATAAACAGAATATGGAAATTGTATTTGACGATTATTTGCCAAAATGGAATTATACAGCTGTGCCGCAGATATTATAATTATGGATCTTATTCAATCCTTATTCCTTAATGATTCAACTATTATTTATACTAAGCCAGTTCGGCACAATACCCTCAAAAGGTAGTTAGCCCGAATTAATTCGGCATAAAATCCTATCCGGAAGATTAGCCTGAAACTTTTTCCGCATAACATTCCTATTTCCAGGGATTAGCTAGGATTCTTCAGAGTTTTTTCGGACTGGTTTTCCTTTTATTCCGCCTAACAAGACAATTGATAGGAGCAAGGCTAGTTACAGGTCCGCTGCAAAGACTTGATCTTCCGTCAGCGCTAGGTTAGGAAAAGTAGGTGAGAAAATGCGATCGCCCCCTCTAAATTGCGTAATCTGATATTCCCCATCCACCAAGATTGGATCATGATTCACCTCATTTCTTCGCCTATTTTCCTGCCGGATGCTGCTTCAACACCTGCTTCAAGTACTGCCCCGTATACGATCGCCCATTCTTTGCCACCTCTTCGGGTGTCCCGATCGCCACAATTTCGCCCCCGCGATCGCCCCCTTCAGGGCCCAGATCAATCACCCAATCGCTACACCGAATTACATCCAAATTATGCTCAATTACCAAAATTGAGTTACCCATATCTGCCAATCGCTGCAACACATCCAGCAGCTTGTGAACATCGTAGAACGAAAGCCCTGTGGTCGGTTCATCAATCAGATATAGCGTCTTGCCTGTTGCCCGCCGCGAAAGTTCAGTCGCTAGCTTTAACCGCTGTGCCTCTCCACCTGAGAGCGTCGGCGCAGTTTGCCCCAGTCGCACATAGCCTAAACCTACATCTACCATGGTTTGCAGTCGCGCGGCTGCCTTGGGGATATTTTGGAAAAAGTCTTGCGCCTCTTCTGCGGTCATGCTGAGAACATCGGCGATCGACTTGCCCTTGTACTTCACTTGCAGCGTGTCTCGGTTATAACGTGCGCCTTTACAAACTTCGCATTGGACATAAACATCGGGCAAAAAGTTCATTTCAATGACGTTCACCCCTTGCCCACTGCAAGCTTCGCACCGTCCGCCCTTAACGTTAAACGAGAACTGTCCTGGCTTATAGCCCCTAGCTTTCGCCTCAAGGGTTTCGCAAAACAGGTCACGAATCACGTCAAACACTCCCGTGTAGGTAGCTGGGTTGGAGCGAGGCGTGCGTCCAATGGGAGATTGGTCAATCACAATCACCTTGTCGAGCGCGTTCAATCCGGCAATTTCCTCCATGTCTTTGGGATGGGGAATTTTGTGCCCAAAGTGATGCTGGAGTGCTGGGTAAAGCAGTTCGCTCACTAAGGTCGATTTGCCCGAACCCGATACGCCTGTGACGCAAACTAGTTTGCCCAGGGGAATATCGACATCAATGTGTTGTAAGTTATTGCGGTAAGCATCTCGGATGCGTAAGCTGCGACCGTTGCCCTCGCGGCGATCGCCAGGAGTGCCAATCACTTGCCGCCCTGACAGATAGGCTCCAGTCAGCGACTCTTCGCAGTTCAGCAAATCTTCGAGCGAACCAGAAGAAACGATCCGCCCACCATGCACCCCAGCACCGGGTCCAATGTCAACGATATAGTCTGCCGCTCGCATGGTGTCTTCGTCATGCTCCACGACAATCAGAGTATTGCCTAAATCTCGTAGCTTGGTCAGAGTACTAAGTAGCCGTGCGTTGTCGCGTTGATGCAGTCCAATGCTAGGTTCATCCAGGACGTACAAGACTCCGGTTAAGCCTGCACCGATTTGTGTTGCTAGTCGAATTCGCTGTGCTTCGCCGCCTGAAAGGGTCATAGCAGTGCGATCGAGCGTGAGATAATCTAGTCCCACATCGAGCAAAAACTGGAGGCGCGCTTTAATTTCTTTTAGCACCAGTTCGCCAATTTGCGCTTGACGAGAGGTGAGATTGGCATCGTTGACTCGCTCTAAACACTCTCGAATTGAGGCAGCGGTAAAGTCTTTAATACCATACTGTCCAATGCGAACCGAGAGGGCTTCGGGCTTAAGGCGATCGCCATGACACACTTCACAAGGCTGATCGACCAAATACTGCTCTAGCTTTTGCTTATACAAATCAGAAGTGGTGTCTTTATACTGCCGATCTAACATCGGCAAAACGCCCTCATATTTTCGCGAATATCCTTTAGTATCGCGGTAGCGGGAGTCAGATTCAACATAGATTTTCTCGTCTGAGCCATGCAGAATAATCTGATGCTGCTCAGGCGTAAGTTGATCCCAGGGGGTTTGGATCTCGAATCCAAAGGCTTGCCCCACGCTGTAGAGCAGGGAGAAGTAATAGGTATTGTCTTTTTCTGACCAGGGGGCGATCGCTGCGTACACAGGCAAGCTCGGATCAGGGACGACCAATTCTGCCGAGAAAGTTCTGAGTGTCCCTAAACCATGGCAATTAGGACAAGCGCCATAGGGTGAGTTAAAAGAAAACAATCGTGGCGACAGCTCCTCCATGACTGCGCCGTGCTCTGGACAGGCAAAGTTTTCTGAAAAGACTAAATCTACAGATTTTGGTTCATGATCTGGCTCTCTGCCATATTTACCCGCAGGCTCTGCCACCATTGCTGGCAACACCGCTAACTGCAAGTCAGGATTTCTCAGTTCCACCACATTACTTTCAGCATCGGGCATGACTTCGACGATGACAATTCCTTCCGATCGCTTCAAACAAGTGCCTAATGAATCGACAATGCGATCTTGAATGCCTTCTTTTTTAACCAGGCGATCGACCACAATCTCAACATTGTGAAACTGATTTTTCTCTAATTCGATCGAATCGCTCAATTCTCGTACTTCGCCATCAATCCGCACCCGCACAAAACCTTCTGAAGCAAGGCTAGAAATTAGCTTTTTGTGCGTTCCTTTCTTACCCCGTACTACAGGCGCAAGAATTTGAAACCGAGTCCGATCGGGCAGTAGCATGATGCGATCGTACATTTGGTCAATCGTCTGCGGCACGATAGAGCGATCGCACTGAGGGCAGTGAGGTTCGCCTGCTCGCCCATACAGCAACCGCATATAGTCATAAATCTCTGTCACCGTTCCCACGGTCGATCGCGGGTTATGAGACGTTGATTTTTGGTCAATGGAGATCGCTGGACTCAGCCCCTCAATGGCATCCACATCTGGCTTATCTACCTGCCCTAAAAACTGACGGGCGTAAGCACTTAAAGATTCAACATACCGCCGCTGCCCTTCTGCAAAAATCGTGTCGAAGGCGAGGGAAGATTTGCCTGAGCCAGAAACCCCGGTAAGGACTATGAGGCGATCGCGGGGAATCTCTAGGTCAATATTCTTAAGGTTATGCTGCCGTGCTCCTCGAATACGAATGGTGTTTTGAGGGTTGGCTGGTGAGTACTTGCCATTGCCATTCTGAGGTTCAGCACTGGGAGGCTTATCAGCACTGGGCGTATCAGTGGTGCGGGTGCGCTTGGGCATAAGGGCGGCTAAAGGGAGACGGGGACTAGAGAAGAACGGGGCAAAGCAAGAAATAGTTCTTAACAATTCTATCGTTAACTCTCCAGGGAGTTGATCCGATCCAATAAAGTTTCTGATTTCTAAGGTCGAAGCTAGCTTTCTAATGTGAACTGATCCTAGCGTGATTTGAGCAATTAGTTTTCATGTACTAACGGAAAGATCGCCCGCTCGATCGCCTCTACATAACGTCCTGATCCCGACTTCTGATAGACTTTTTTACTAGGGCATAGTCCAGGGCACAGTCCGCAGAACAGCGTTAAATCAATAGTTATAGAGGGTATCCCGGTGGAAAGTACATTAGGTTTAGAAATTATTGAAGTTGTTGAGCAAGCGGCGATCGCGTCGGCTCGGTGGATGGGAAAAGGCGATAAGGACATGGCTGACGAAGTGGCAGTAGAAGCCATGCGGGAGCGGATGAATAAGATTCACATGCGCGGTCGGATCGTCATTGGTGAAGGCGAACGGGATAATGCGCCCATGCTCTACATTGGCGAAGAAGTGGGAGTTTGTACCCAGCCCGATGCAAAGGACTTTTGTAACCCTGAAGAATTGGTAGAAATTGACATCGCTGTTGACCCTTGCGAAGGTACGAACCTTTGCGCCTATGGTCAACCTGGCTCCATGGCAGTTCTGGCGATCGCCGAAAAAGGCGGTTTGTTTGCTGCCCCTGACTTCTATATGAAGAAGCTAGCTGCGCCCCAAGCTGCAAAAGGTCACGTTGACATTAATAAGTCAGCCACCGAAAACCTCAAAATTTTAGCTGAGTGTCTCGATCGGGCGATCGAAGAACTCGTGATTGTGGTGATGAAGCGCGATCGTCATACTGAGTTGATTCAAGAAATCCGCGACGCAGGCGCCAGAGTTCGACTGATCTCGGATGGCGATGTGTCAGCCGCTATTTCCTGCGGTTTCTCTGGAACCAACATTCATGCACTGATGGGAATTGGTGCCGCTCCTGAAGGCGTGATTTCAGCAGCAGCCATGGTCTGCCTGGGTGGACACTTCCAAGGTCAATTGATTTACGATCCTGCCGTTGTTAAAACAGGTCTGATTGGTGAAAGCCGCGAAAGCAACGTCGATCGCCTCAAGTCCATGAACATCACCGACCCCGACAAAGTTTATGAGGCAAACGAGCTAGCTTCAGGTAAAACTCTCCTATTTGCAGGTTGCGGCATTACCTCTGGCACTTTGATGGAAGGTGTCCGCTTCTTCAACGGCGGCGCTCGCACCGAAAGCCTGGTCATCTCCAACCAGTCAAAAACCGCTCGGTTTGTAGATTCTGTTCACATGTGGAATCAGCCCAAGCACATTGAATTGAAGTAAGAGAACTGAGCCATTCTAGAGAAGAGCCGCTCTAGTAGAACGGCTCTTCTATCGTTTTAAGGGGCTAGCATTCACAAAAATTTACGCCATCCGTCTTCGCTAACGCAAACATTACTGCTCTGAGGATCACAGAGAATTGATAAACTTTCTGTTAATTGGTATTTGAGTGACGGATGCGCTCACAGATTTGTTTAAAACACGCAAACTATAAGAAACAGTTGTTTTTTAGCCTGTTAGACTTGCCCTTTGAGCAGTGCTGACAGACAGTAAGATAAAACTTTGGGAGGAAGGATGAACATAATTGTCGTGGGACTGAGCCATAAAACAGCCCCCATAGAAGTGCGCGAAAAGTTGAGTGTCCCGACTCCGCAAATGGAAGCGGCGATCGCTCATCTTTGCAGCTATCCTCACATTGCAGAAGCCACAATTCTCAGCACTTGCAACCGCTTCGAGGTTTATCTAGTAGTCCGTGAAACTGAGCAAGGAGTCCGTGAAGTCTGCCAGTTTTTAGCAGAATACAGCAAGCTAGCTCTGCTTCAACTTCGTCCTTACCTGTTTACCCTGCTTCATCAAGATGCCGTTAGCCATCTGATGCGTGTCTCCGCTGGACTCGACAGTCTGGTGCTGGGCGAAGGGCAAATTTTAGCCCAAGTCAAGCACACTCACAAAGTGGGGCAGCAGTGCGAAGGCATTGGACGCGTCCTCAATCAGCTCTTTAAGCAAGCTCTGACCGCAGGCAAACGAGTCCGCACCGAAACCAGCATTGGGACTGGAGCCGTTTCTATTAGCTCGGCAGCGGTCGAACTGGCGCAAATGAAAGTGAAAAACCTTGCTGCTAGCCAAATTGCTATCATCGGCGCAGGCAAAATGTCGCGCCTCGTGGTGCAGCATCTATTATCCAAAGGTGCAACCCAGATCACTATCGTCAACCGCTCCATGCAAGGAGCTGAAGACCTAGCACAGCAGTTCAAAGGCGCAAGTTTTAAGCTTTGTACCCTGGCAGATCTGATTCCCGTCGTAGCCGCGTCAGACCTGGTGTTTACTGCCGCTACAACTAGCGAACCGTTGCTCGATCGCACCTGTTTGGAAGCCGTCCTTGAACCCCATCAAGCCCTGATGCTGTTTGACATCGCCGTGCCGCGCAACGTTGCCGCCGATGCCAATGAGCTGCCCCATGTGTGGGCGTTTAATGTGGATGATTTGAAGGCAGTAGTGGCGCAAAACCAGGAAAGCCGCCGTCAGATGGCAATGGAAGCCGAAGGGATTTTGGAAGAGGAAGTCGAAACGTTTGATATTTGGTGGCGATCGCTCGACACCATCTCCACCATCAGCAGCCTGCGCAACAAAATCGAAACCATCCGCAGTCAGGAAATGGAAAAAGCTCTCTCGCGCCTTGGCTCCGAGTTTGGCGAAAAGCATCAAGAAATCATCGAAGCCCTAACACGCGGCATCGTCAACAAAATCCTCCATGACCCGATGGTGCAACTTCGTGCCCAGCAAGACATCGAGGCACGCCGGAGGGCCATGCAAACCTTGCAGGTATTGTTCAATCTCGAAACTCAACAAATTATCTAGCGAACCGAGACATTCAGCGTTCTAGGCAAACTGGATGTCTCGCGCGATAGTTTTATAGCTTCACCGATTTCAACTGACTGCGCGGAT
>JBBRCV010000218.1:0-9715 GCA_038204505.1 Elainellales cyanobacterium | reverse complement strand
ATCACGGCAACGGTATCGGCAATTTCGGCAATGATTCCTAGATCGTGAGTGATAAACATAATGGACATGCCCCGGCGATCGCGCAGTTCCCGCAGCAAATCCAAAATCGTCGCCTGTACCGTCACATCTAACGCTGTCGTTGGCTCATCAGCAATCAGCAAAGTTGGGTTGCAAGAAATCGCCATGGCAATCATCACCCGCTGAATCTGTCCCCCAGAAAGCTCGTGAGGATAGCGTTCCAAGATTGCCTGTTTACGCTGATTCACCTCCTGCATGAGATCTCGTTCAGAAGGTTTTAGATTGCCATCTTTCTGCAAGTCATTCAGGCACTCTTGCTGCATCTGCTCATCGCTGGGCAATAGCTTCACCTCTTGCAGCAAGCTCATGGCTTTACGGCGAGCTTCAGGCATGGGTATTTCTTGGTGCAGCCGAATTGCCTCAATTAACTGATAGCCACAGGTATAAACCGGATTGAGGGAACTCATGGGCTCCTGAAAAATCATCGAAATCTGGTCGCCTCGATACTGTTGCATTTGCCCTTGAGAAGCCGTCAGCAAATCAACAGGAGCAGCGTGCTGAGAGGCAGCATCCTCTGCCCGAAACCAAATCTCACCACCTGCTACTTTTCCCGGCGGGCAGGGAATTAGCCCCATGACAGCTAATGCAGTCACCGACTTCCCAGAGCCAGACTCTCCCACGATTCCCAGTGTTTGTCCGCGTTTGACTGCAAAGGAGATGCCATCAACGGCGTTAGAGATGCGATCGTCGATTTGAAACTGAACTTGCAGGTTACGAACGTCGAGGATGGTATCGCTCATATCAAGATAAATGCCAGGGTACGAAGAAACTTAAGAGCCAGGAGTACGAAGAAACTTAAGAGTTAAATATATTGCACTCTATTGCAACCCAGGATAATCGAAATGTTAAGGAGAATGCACTAGAAGGAACAAAGCCCTCGAACTGTTCAAAAATTCAAGGGCTTTTGTTGACGCTTTTAGTAGCAATGAGCTAGATCTGTCTCTGCTAAGTTAGAAGAATTGCCATAGAACAAACTCTTCGGCAAAGTGTAATATAGACAACAAACTCATTTTATTAACCATGCTTCCCCTTCTCAATGAGCCTTGGTCTTCCTTTGAAGAAATCTTAGAGCACCTTCATCGGGAAGGGGTGTATCTTCATGCTGAACAATTAGCTGCATTTCTCTTAATGCATGGGTTGCCTGTGGACTTGTGCTATGTGAGCGATCGCCTTCGTCCCAAAGCTGAGTTAGTTAACCGTCATTACCAGGGAAACATGGCTCGGTTAGAGGTTTTGCCTCCGTCCTTTCCAAATGTAGATCTTTTAGAATGGGGCATTGCTGCGTTAACCCAGCCCACAAAAAATTCTCATAATTAACCGGGAGATAATTGGGAAGCGATCGCCTAAAAACTTGCGAGAGTCACTCATAATGTAACCGCCATGAGGATGCCGCAAAACACTAAAAAGCAACGCCTTCATACAACCAGCCTGATCCTGTAATAGGATAAGTTCCTGTAATCAGCGATCGATACTGATATTACTAAAGATCGTGGGCAGAATGTTGATGAATGGGAACGGTATCAGGATACTCAAAACTGAATTTTTTACTGACTTAACCAGGCGATCGCTTCTCGTATCCAAGCTTCTGCATTGGCATTTTTTGCCAGCGCTGTTTTCTGCCCTACAGTTCGCAACGCCTGCGTAATTTCCCCATTCGTGTAGCCCAACGCCACCAACGTCATCTCCACATCCTCTTGAATTGCCGAAGCCGGAGCCGCGTCAGGTGCAGCCGAGATCCCCGAATGAAGCCGCCATTCTGCTAGCTTGGTCTTTAGCTCTAGGGCAATGCGCTCGGCGGTTTTCGCCCCCACTCCGGGAGTCCGCGACAGCAAGCGCGTATTGCTAGTGACGATCGCCTGCACCAACTCTTGCAAGCCCAACGAGTCCAGCAACGCCAGCCCCATCTGCGGACCGATACCACTGACACTAATCAGTTGCCGAAACAAATCGCGCTCTGCCACAGACTCAAAGCCAAACAGCACGGTTTGATCTTCGCGGGTTTGCATGTGAGTGAACACCTGCATCGTTTCGTCCTTGGGAGGAAGCTGTTGAATGAGGCGGGGAGCGACCTGGAGATCGTAGCCAATTTGGTTGACTTCTAGGGTGAGAATGACGCGAGTGTTGCTAATTTTTTGAACGCTTGCAACGATGCCTTTGAGGTAGCTAATCATTTTTATCGGGGTTGGGAATAAGCTGATCTGCTGAATTGTCTATGTGAGCGCAATGAGTGCAGGAAACGATTTCTAGGGAGATGGGATGTCCGCAAGCTGGGCACATCTTGTAAGTTCCTAAAGCGAGTCCTTGTTGGACAGCCACCCGTTGATCGAAAACAAAGCATTCTCCCTGCCAGAGGCTTTCGTCATCGGGGATTTCTTCGAAATACTTCAAAATGCCGCCTTGAAGATGATAAACCTCTTGAAAACCTTGTGCCAGCATGAAAGATGAGGCTTTCTCGCAACGAATGCCGCCTGTGCAAAACAGCGCTACTTTGGGGTGCCGTGTAGGGTCAAGATGACTTTGAACGTACTCTGGGAACTGCCGGAACGATCGCGTCTTTGGGTTCTGCGATCGCTCAAAGCTGCCAATATCCACTTCATAATCATTACGAGTGTCAATAACTACGACTTCGGGATCAGCAATCAGCGCGTTCCAGTCCTGCGGGCGAACGTAGGTTCCTACCTGCTGATTGGGGTCAACGGGTAAGCCCAGGGTAACAATTTCTTTTTTGAGGCGAATTTTGAGGCGATCGAACGGTGGCAACTCGGCACAAGATTCTTTGTGTTCTAAGTCGGCAAGGCGAGGGTCGGCACGAAGATGGTTGAGGATCTGGGCGATCGCCTCTACCGTTCCAGCCAATGTGCCATTAATACCTTCTTCAGCCAATAAAATCGTGCCCCGAATGCCTAAAGACTCGCAGAGGTCGTGAAGGGGCGATCGCATTTCAGCAAAATCGGGCAATTGAATAAACTTATAGAAGGTAGCAACAACCAATGGCATCTTTTCGCTTGATTTTTCGCTTAAATACTTTGGCTCAGATTGCTAGGATAACAAAACTCGGAGGGCGATCGGCGTTTAGAATTTGAGCAAGGCTGGGCTATCTAGGGAATATCGTAATTTGGGGAAGATGGAGTGATTAATTCTAAACAGCTAGGACTTTGTTTATTACTGTTGATCTTGGGAGTGCCAAAAGTGGCGATCGCCCAAGCAGTTCCCAGATCGGCAGTTCCCAGATCAGCCCCCTCTACTTCTCCTAACCTTCCACCCGCTCAACTTAAACTCCTGCTCGATCCACTATTAGCTTTAAGTTCTTCCCCGGCGGTAGAAGTACCGGAGTTAGGTGGAGCGAGTAGCTATCTGCCCTCTCCCAATGTTGTCGCAAAGGTGCATTTGATGATTCGGTTGAGCGATCGCCGTGTCTACGTTTACGACCGCGACCAAGTTACAACCAGCTTCCCGATTGCGATCGGACGGAGCGGCTGGGAAACCCCGACTGGCGAGTTTCAGGTCATTGATAAAATCGTAGCCCCCGCCTGGGAACACCCCTTCACTGGCGAAATTGCTCCCCCCGGCGTTGATAATCCCCTCGGCTCCCGCTGGATTGGCTTTTGGACAGACGGCACAAACTACATCGGCTTCCACGGCACCCCCAACCCCGAAAGCGTCGGTACACCCGCCTCCCACGGCTGCATTCGGATGTATGACAAAGATGTCATTGCGTTGTTTGAAATGGTTAGCGTCGGCACCCCCGTAGAAGTCGTACCCTAGTAGCGGGTAGTGCCCCCGTGCCTACCCCTCCGACCGCCCCCGTGCCTACCCCTCCGACCGCCCCCGTGCCGACCCTAGCTCTGAGAACTCTTGCGATATGCCAACAGCCAGTTGACCATTGTCGCCCGCCGAGTTTTGCGAGGAACTAGCTCACTGACTGAATAGCCGTCAAACTTTAGCTCCTCCTTCAAAAGCTGCTTATGCTCTTTGGCGATCGATCGCGTCAGCCTAACCGTTGCCGGACGGCTATCGATAAAGTCCGGTGGCTCAGGATAAGCATCGCGCCACTCTGGGTCAACAGCAGCAGTATCCCAGTGGTCTGGCTGACGACGATATCCGAGGCATTGCCAAACTAGTTGATTGGCGATCGCATCATCCAGTTCATCGTTCAGAATTGCCCAAAGCGTGTCATTTGTAAGAGAGGGTAAGTCGGGCATAAGGTTTTGAATTATGGAATAGTCGAATAACGTAATAATCTAATAAGAGAGTGTTTCTTAGTCGAGAGTCACTCGTTTTTAAGTTTCAATTCCTTTAAATTCTGAACTGGACATTGCTTGTGCCCAAAGCTGGCGTTATTTACAACGATGCGAAGCCCCTGGCTAGTCGAGTTGCTGAAGAAATTCGACAGGAGCTAACGGCGAAAGGTTGGGAAGTCGTCCTGGCAACCGGGATTGGTGGCATTTTAGGCTATTCCCGACCGGGTCGCCCTATTTGCCATACACCCATTACCCAACTAACACCCCCTGGTTTTGATAAGAATATGTCGTTTGCTGTCGCTTTAGGCGGAGACGGCACGGTTTTATCAGCATTTCGCCAGGTTGCGCCCTGTGGCATTCCAGTACTAACGGTGAATACGGGGCACATGGGCTTCTTAACTGAGGCGTATGTTAACCAGGTGCCGCAGGCGCTTGAGGTGCTTGTGACAGGTAAATTCGAGGTTGAAGAACGCGCCATGTTAGCTGTGCAGGTTTGGCGAGACGATGCGCTGGTCTGGGAGGCGCTCTGCCTCAACGAAATGGTGCTGCACCGAGAGCCCCTGACCAGTATGTGTCACTTTGAAATTGAGCTAGGTAGACATGCTCCAGTAGATATTGCGGCAGATGGCGTGATTGTCTCTACGCCAACGGGTTCCACAGCTTACTCCCTCTCGGCAGGTGGTCCTGTGGTAGCTCCGGGAGTGGCAGCATTACAGCTTGTGCCCATTTGTCCGCACTCGTTAGCTTCGCGGGCATTGGTGTTTGCCGACAGCGAACCCGTTACCATTTTTCCTGCCAATGCTGACCCGCTGATTATGGTAGTAGATGGCAATGCAGGCTGCTCAGTCATGCCCGAAGATCGGGTGAGAATTGTCCGATCGCCATACTCTGCTCGGTTTATTCGCCTTCGCCCTAACGAGTTTTTCCACGTCCTCCGAGAAAAACTAGGCTGGGGCTTACCCCACGTAGCAAAACCGACCTCGGTAGAATTGCCGTAATGTCGTGCTACAAATGAGTTGCCATTTTATATCCGGGTTTTATGAGCAATGCTCCCCCTGCCCTCTCAGACAGCAAGCATCACGCAGCCTGCGTTTTGGTGATTGAAACCGACGAAGTGCTAGCCAAGCAAATGAGCCTGGACTTGCAGGAGGCTGGCTACGAAACGGCGATCGCCCCCGATGCCGCCAGTGGCTTACGGCAAGCCCGCGACCTACAGCCAGCGCTGATTGTTTTAGACCGGATGCTGGCGAATGAATCGGGGCTAACTCTAGCTAGTCATTTGCGATCGCTAGGAACCCGCAGTCCCATCATTTTGCTGATGGTGCGTGACGCTGTAGACGACCGAGTCGCTTGCCTGCAAGCCGGAGCCGACGATTACTTTTTGAAGCCTTACCGCAGCGATGATTTTCTCAAGCTGGTGAAGCTCTACCTCAAAACCGAGGCTCCTAGTCATGAGCAGCTTCGCTTTGGAGACTTGGTACTAGATCTGGCTACCCGCCGAGCCAGCCGCAATGCTCGGCTCATTGACCTGACTATGAAGGAGTTTGAACTCCTCAAGTTTTTAATGGAACATCCCCGCGAGGTATTGACTCGTGAACAAATTCTGGAAAACGTCTGGGGCTACGATTTTGTAGGCGAATCTAATGTGATAGAAGTTTACGTCCGTTATCTGCGGCTCAAAGTCGAAGACGAGGGCGAGAAGCGGCTGATTCAAACGGTGCGAGGAGTCGGCTACGTCTTGCGAGAAGCGTGAACAATTGATGGTCAGTAGCAGTCAAAGCAATTATCAAAAACACTAATTAAAAACGTGAGGATGGACAATAATTAATGAATCACTCTATGCTTAGGGGCTTTCTTGGCATGACGGTCAGCGTTCTACTCTTGGGCTGCTCCACCTCTTCATCCCTGTCGCCTGTCGTCCAAGCGTCAGCAACCACATCTCAAGCAAGCCCAAGTCAAACCTTGCCCATTACTGCCAAAGCTGCTTTTAAAGACGAGGTGATCCAGCTTGAGGTGGCTCGAACTCCGGAGCAGCAGGAAGTCGGGCTGATGAACCGTCCTCCCCTAGCCGACGATCGCGGCATGTTGTTCCTTTTTGAGCCGCCTCGTCCTGTCATATTTTGGATGAAGAATACACCTTCGCCACTGGATATGGTGTTTTTGCTCAATGGCGAGGTGAAAGCGATCGCCGCCGATGCCCATCCTTGTGCCGCTGACCCATGCCCTACCTATAGTTCCAACGATGCCGTCAATCAGGTGATTGAACTGCGCAGCGGTCGAGCTGAGGAACTAGGACTTAAGGTGGGCGATCGCCTCTCCATTGAGTTTCTAAGTAGCCCCACGTCCTGAAGAGTTGAATGCGATCGGTTGTTTTATTGAGCGATGTCTCAGAACAATGTCTCAAAAGAACAATATCTCAAAAGAACAATGTCTCAAAAAAAGAGAGCGTGTCTAAACTAACGCTCTCTCCTTCACTAGGTTCTAAGGTGGGTGTTACCCGCCCTTTAACCTGCTGCCAGTGCTTTTGCCGCCGCCGTCACACCAGAACCCGGCGTGAACCCTTCGTAATTCAACTCTTGAAGGGCAGCTTCTAAAGCGCTGATGGCTGTAAGAATATCGCGATCGCTGACAAACCCCAGGTGTCCTACCCGAAAGATTCTGCCACTCAGATGATCCTGTCCTCCTGCCATGGCAATATCAAATCGCTTGCGCACAACTGACCGAATCTTCTCTGCATCCACGTTAATAGGCGCAACCGCTGTGATCGCTGGACTGCCATACCCATCGGCTGCTAACAGCGGCAACCCCATCGCCTTCATCGCGGCACGGGTGGCGTTCATTTGCCGCTGGTGTCGCGCAAAGATGTTTTCTAACCCCTCAGCCCGCATCATCTTCAGCGCCACTTGGAGGGCAAAGAACATGTTGACAGGAGGCGTAAAAGGCGTGCTGTTTTTTGCCGCATCTTTACGATATTTGCCCAAATCCAGGTAATAGCGGGGCAGTTTTGCGTGGGTGTAAGCTTCCCAAGCTTTAGGACTGACCGCCACGAAACCTAAGCCAGGAGGCAGCATAAAGCCCTTCTGAGAGCCAGAACCCACTACGTCTAAATTCCACTCATCCATAGGAACGCTGGTAGCGCCTAAGCTGGTGACGGCATCGGCGATCATCAGAGCGCCGTGGGCTTTCACATAGCCGCTGATCGTTTTCAGATCATTGAGAACGCCTGTGGAGGTTTCGCTGTGGGTGACAATGACCGCTTTAATCTGCTTGGCGGTGTCTGCTTCGAGGGGAGCGCGGAAATGCTCAGGGTCAAGAGGTTTGCCCCACTCTGCGGTAATGCTTTCAACCGTTAGACCGTAGGCTTGACACACCTCTGCCCAGCGTTCGCCAAACTTGCCGTTGGAGCCGACTAACACGCGATCGCCAGGACTCAAAAAGTTGATAATCCCAGCTTCCATTGCGCCCGTGCCGCTTGCCGCCAAAATCAACACATCGTTTTGGGTTTGGTGCAGCCACTTTAAGCCTTCTACCACCTCTGCCATGATCTTGCTAAAGTCGCCGCTACGGTGCCCAATGGGGTGCTTGGCTAATGCCAGCAAAACCTTTTCCGGTACGGGCGTAGGACCCGGAATCATCAGCATTAATTTATCGTCCATTCGTCTGCCTTGCCTTTGCGTGAGGATTGTTCAACGTGGATGTCTAGATCAGTGATGATACAACTTGACGATTTGGTTTGGTTAACGCGATTTTAGGTTTCCATCCCAGGCTTCGACTTATTACCCCGTCGTCGCGTCAAAAATTCTGGCAGATCGGGGGGCAATAGCTTGGGGAGAGGAAGGGTAGAAAAATGTCGGGATTCCGTTTTTTCAGGGGGCAGGTCGTTGAAACGTTGAGCCAGGAGCGATCGCACTACCGGATCATTCACCTGTTGGAGTCGCTCTCTAATCTGCGCTCTTTCGTCTTGACTGGCAAGGAAGCGGTCTTTCCAATACAGCACTGCGGTTTCTTGCTCGGTGGCATGTTGCGCCTGGTGCAGCACTTGCTCCTGCATCTCTGCGGTTTGTAGCTCCAGGTTGGTGACGCGAATTTGCAGGCGATCGCGCTCCTCTTCCATTTCCTGATGGATCTGTTGCCAACGGGTATGATTTATGGTCTGCTGAGCAATCTGCTGCTCTAGTTCTTCCACTTGCCCGCGCGCCTTGGCAAAATCTTGGCGCATTGCCACCAACGCCGGACTTTTTGCTGATAGCTCTCGAATTTGGTCACGAGCAGACTCTAACTGTACTTGCAAGCTCGTAGTCAAAGCCCGCACCGTCAGGGTTTCCGCCTCTAACTCACTGACCCGTAGCTGCCGCGACTCTAGCTGAGTCTGTACGTCTTGAAGCTGTATGCCTAGTCGAGTGCGTTGTCCTTGCGCCTCTCGCTGGTCTTCCATGAGCTTTAGCCGTAGCCGCTCTAGCTCTCGCTGCTGGGTTTGGGTAATAACTTCAACGCTGACCAATAATTCTTCGACGGCTTGATCGCGCTGCTGGGTTTCAATAATTTGGGCTTCTAGCGCCTGTCCTTGATCGACGATTTGCAGCTTGAGACGGGCGATCGCTTGCTGCTGTACGTAAGCAAATTCTTCGGTGTTGGCAAGCTGCGACTCCAAAACCTGCTGGTCTTGAACCTGTGCTTTAAGATCGCTGATGCACTGGATCGCCTGATCTAATGCTTGCTCCAGGTGATAAATTCGAGCGACCCTTTCTTGATCTGATGCCTGCACCTCTGTCAGTTCAATTACAAGCGCTTGATAGTCTACTGGAGCAATAGCTAATTCCGACGCGACATCGCTCTCCAACTCAATGAATGGAGGGTTAACCGGGCTGTCTAAAGACCCATCATCGTATATGAAGCTTAACTGCGACATTCAAGGCCTGAAAACGTGGGGTCGTTTGTCCAGAAAATTCTAGCAATTTATTGAGCAAGAGATTAGGTTGTCTTAACTTTTGCCCAAAACTTCATAGGTTTCTACTCTTTGGGTAAGGGTGTAGGAACCGCCTCAGTGGCTTCATTTAACGACCATCGATAATCAATTTTTAAGTTCGATCGCTGACAGCTCTCCTCAATTTGTCGTTGCTGGGATGCTGCCTTGCGAAGGCTAACGATCAGTTCTTGCACCTGCTCTCGGAGAACGTGATTTCGGTCTATCGATCGCATGGTCTGGCGTTCTAGGAGTTGCAGAAGTAGCTCGTAGTGAATATGGGAAGGAAGAGGAATCGGCTCCATGCGGACTGCATCTCAGTGATGGGAACAGGTGTGAAAATTATGAATAAATATCAACTCTCTTTCAGTATGCACCTAAACCCCGGTTCGCAGAAGATGAGTAGGATACGGACTGGAGAGATTCATTAAAA
>JBBRCV010000217.1:0-9746 GCA_038204505.1 Elainellales cyanobacterium | reverse complement strand
GAACTGCAACCGCTCGTTTTAACTCCCGTGGGTCAGGGTTGCTCTCGATAAAAGATTTTAGAGTGCTAGTCACTTTGTGTTTTTCTATGGAGTCATCTTACTTCCTCCATAATCTCACATATGACTTAGGATTGCTATAGTATTGTGCTTGAGCAAATTCTGCATCGCTTTGGCGATATGACAGCTCTGAAAGATATTAACCTCAACATTCGACCTGGAGAGTTTGTCTCATTGCTGGGGCCGAGTGGCTGCGGCAAAACAACCCTATTGCGGATTATTGCTGGTTTTCTAACGCCCAGCTCTGGGCAGATCTTAATTGATGGTCAGTCTGTGACAGGCATGTCTGCTAGTCAGCGGGGAGTGGGCATTGTGTTTCAAAACTATGCACTGTTTCCCCATATGACGGTTTGGGATAATGTTGCCTATGGGCTGCGGGCAAAGCGAATAGCAAAGGGCAAAGTTGCTAACAAAGTAGGCGAGATGCTAGACCTGGTGCAACTGGGACCTTTAGCAAAACGATACCCTAGCGAGCTGTCGGGAGGGCAGCAACAGCGGGTTGCCCTTGCCCGTGCATTAGCAGTAGAACCTAAGCTTTTGTTACTGGACGAACCCTTCAGTGCGTTAGATAAGAATCTGCGGCTAGATATGCAGATCGAGATCCGCCGACTGTTAAATAAACAGGGTGTTACTGCTATTTTGGTTACCCATGACCAGGAAGAAGCAATGAGCATGTCGGATCGAATTGCAGTGATGTATCAGGGAACCATTCATCAGTTTGATGCCCCTAGCCATCTCTACGATCAGCCTGCAACCTTATTTGTTAGCACCTTTGTGGGCACTTGCAACCTTCTCCCCAGCAAACTCATTGCACAGGACGCATCAGATTATCTAGTACAGGTTCCGGGTGGAGGCAAGCTCAGGGTTTCGCCTACTTCTGCACTACCCGCCGATGGTGATTGTTTGTTAGCTATTCGCCCAGAGAACATGAGGGTTCAAACTCAACCGGGAACCCATCGTTTGCCTAGCACGGTTGAAATGTGTATGCCGCTAGGCTCGGTGATGGCGTATGAGGTGCAAATTGCACCCGGAACCCGCATCAAGGTCACACAACCTCGCGTACCGGGTGCCCGTGAGTTGGAACAGGGAGAGCAGATCTACCTAGAACTCGTTTCTCCGCAAGCTTGTTCGCTGTTTCCGGCGGCTAGCTAGGGGCGATCGCTTTTGTCTTTTTTGAGTCACTCACGTTTGAATGACTCACTGCTAAGTTATTTGCTGTTATCGAATCTTCAGAGGTTGTGTTTTATGAATTATCGAATGAAGCGGCGGACATTTTTGGGCGGGAGCTTTGCGGCGGGTGTGACCTTTGCAGGATTAGGTGCTTGCACCAGCCAGTCTGCAACAGGTGACAGCAGCAGTTCGTCTCAGGGCGGACGGTTGGTGGCAGCGACTTACCAGGGGAACTGGGAAGATGCTCACCGCAAAATCTTAGTTCCGGCATTTCAGAAAGCAACCGGAGCATCTGTAACCCTAGTGCCGATGTTTGCAGTGGATCAGGTTGCCCGTTTGCGGGCAGCAGGCAGCAATCCTCCTTTTGATGTGGCGATCCTTGATCCGGGACCGCTGATTACGGCTCCAAAAGAGGAAATTCTTGGGAAATTTCCAGCCGAGCTTTCTAAGAATTTCAAAGACGTTCTGCCACGTTATCAGAAGTCTGGAGGGGGCGATTGGGGACCTATCATTGGACTACAGTTTGTTGGAATTGCCTATAATCCCAAGAAAATTACTACCCCTCCTACCTCCTGGGCTGATCTTTGGAAGCCAGAATACAAAGGGCGCGTCGGCATCACAAATATGAGCAGCACCCTAGGCACAGGCTGGATGGTGGAAATTGCCAAGATGTACGGTGGCAGTGAAGCAAACCTGGAGCCTGCATTCGAGGCTGTTAGAAAACTGCTACCCAACCTGGCGGCGATCGCCCCTAACCTGGGTGCGCTGGGCACGCTATTTCAACAGGGTGAGATTGATATTGCACCCCATAACCTAAGCAGTATCGCGTTATTGCAAAGCAAGGGAATCGATGTGGATTGGGTGATTCCTAAAGAAGGCAGCTATGCCTTCGGTGCTTCGATGCATGTGGTAAAAAATCCGGTTTCCAGCGTTGATTTGGCAACTGCTTATATCGATGCTGCCCTCAGTACTGAGGTGCAAACGGCAATGGCGACTGCACCTTACTTTATTGCACCTGTAAACAAAAACGCGCCCCTCACCGGGATTCTGGCAGAAAAAATTGCTAAAACGTTTGATGACTACGAGAAGTATATTTACCAGGACTGGGCAACCATCAGTAAGAGGCGTTCTGAGTGGGTTGAACGGTTCAACAAAGAAGTTACGGTTTAACGGGGCGATCGCTTTTTTTGTTGAGGAGATATTGCAATGTCAGATCGAGAAATAATTCGTCTAAGTCGTCGGGCAGTGCTGGGAGCAGGTTTGTTTGCAGGAGCAGGCATAGTCCTAAAGGGTTGCGCGACCCAAACTGCAAGTACGACGGGCAGCTCAACCACGGTAGTT
This sequence comes from Elainellales cyanobacterium, assembly GCA_038204505.1. Classification (GTDB taxonomy): domain Bacteria; phylum Cyanobacteriota; class Cyanobacteriia; order Elainellales; family Elainellaceae; genus Timaviella. The sequence goes on along the minus strand of JBBRCV010000217.1, from coordinate 7,178 downwards.
AGCCCTGCCGCAGGAGGCGGAAAGCTGATTGTCACGACCCTACCTGGCTCTTGGGAACAGTTTAACCGGGGGGTGCTGGTGCCTGCGTTTAAGACTTCTACGGGTGGGGAGACGGCTCTAGTGCCGCTGATTTCGGCAGAGCAGATAGCGAAACTGAAAGCCTCTCCCAACAGCCCTCCCTTTGATGTTTTATCTTTGGATTCAGGCGTATTTGAGGGTGCGCCGAAAGAGGAACTGTTTCAAAAGCTACCCGTCGATCGCCTCAAAAACTACGGTGAACTTGCCGATCGGTTCCAGAGCAAGGATACCTGGGGTCCCTTAATTGGAGTGCAGGCGGTTGGGATTGCCTACAATCCCAAGGTGATCACGACTCCGCCCACCTCCTGGGAAGACCTTTGGGATGCGAAGTACAAGGGTAGAGTTGCCCTGATGTCAATGAAAAATAATCACACGATCGGCTTCATGCAGAAGATTGCCAAGATGCGAGGCGGTAGTGTTGATAATCTTGAACCTGCCTTTGCAGCAGTTAAGGAGCTAGTCCCGAATCTAACGGGCGTGGTTGCCAATGCTGGGGCGTTGATTACATTATTTCAACAGGGGGAAGTGGACATTGCGCCCCATGATCTAAATAGCGTTAGGCTGCTGCAATCAAAAGGGGTAGATATTGATTGGGTAATGCCAAAGGAAGGTGGATTTGCCCTAACCCCCATGATGAGCATTGTGAAAAGTCCTACCGCCAGTCTGGAGTTAGCAGCAGCTTACATTGATACTGCTATCAGCACAGAAGTACAAACCAAAATGGTGGAGATGAATTCCGTTTTGCCCACTAATAAGAATGTGGCTATTCCTGATGCGATCGCCCAAAAGCTAGGCGGCAGTTTGGATGAAATCTTTACCAAACTCGAATTCCTCGATTGGACAACAATTAACAAGCATCGAACAGAGTGGGTTGAGCAATTTGACAAGACCGTTCAAGCCTGATGAGGGAACTTTGAAATGAAGGCTACACAGTTATTTTCACCGCGTGAATGGCAATTGGCGTTGCCGTTGGCATTATTCTTGCATCTGTTTTATGTTGCTCCGCTAGCTATTCTACTGGCGAGCAGTTTGCAAGCTGCACCAGGTACATCGGGTATTTCTTTGGTGCAATATTGGGAATTTTTTCGAGATTCGGTCAACCTCAAAGTTTTGAACGACACGTTTTGGCTAGGAGTACAGGTGACGCTGGGCTGTTTATTTTTTGGGTATCCTGTTGCCTATCTTTATGCGAATGCCCCAGCCAAATGGAAAAGCATTTTAACATTTTTAATTTTGCTGCCATTATTGACCAGTGCTGTAGTTCGTACCTTTGGATGGGTCGTAATCTTGGGGAAGCAGGGACTGGTAAACTCTTTACTACAAGGTTTGGGAGTCATCCAAGAACCAATCAAGCTGCTTTTTACTCATCATGGGGTGGCGATCGCCATGACGCAGATCCAATTGCCGCTAATGATTCTGCCTATTATTGCCTCACTTTCCCAAATCGATTCTCGCCTCATAGCAGCATCTGAGAGTTTGGGCGGTGGCGCATGGCGTACTTTCTGGAAAATAGTCTTTCCATTAACCTTGCCAGGAATTATCTCTGGCTGTTTGCTAGTGTTTGCAATTACCGTGAGTTCCTTTGTGACACCTTCCATCATTGGGGGTGGACAAATTATGTATATGCCAACGCTCATTTATCAGCAAGGTGTTGTGTTGCTCAACGGTTCATTTGCAGCGGCTGTGTCAGCTATTTTATTAGCGATGGTTTTGATCATTGTGTTTGGGCTAAGTGCTTTAGGGCAGAGAAGCCGTAACTACGCTCGCTAGGAGTTCATCCATGTCAGTCACTTCGTCAGCCACTTCATCAACAACGGTTCGGTCCAGTTCTCGTAACCTAACAAACCTCGATCGCATATCTTTTCATGGGGTAATGGTGGGAATTGCCCTTTTTAGTCTGGCAGTACTCACCCTTCCCACTGCCATTGTTTTGATTGCCTCCTTCAGCTCTGCCCAAACACTGCGCTTTCCGCCGCCTGGTTTCTCGTTGCAGTGGTATCAGGCGTTACTCAACTATCCAGAATTATGGGCGGCGGCTGTAACCAGCTTTCAGGTGGCATTGTTAACCACGATTGGCTGCGTTATCTTGGGTGTTTGCGCCTCGCTTGCCATGGCAGGCAGCCGATCGCGGTGGGTGTCGGCGCTGGATGCGCTGGTGATGTCGCCGCTTGCCTTACCAGGGATTGCAGTGGGTTTAGGGATGCTAACGTTCTTCAACTTGGTGGGAATTCGGCTGTCACTCACCACGCTGGTCATTAGCCATATCGTGATTTGTATTCCCTACATTGTTAGAACCACACTTGCTAGCCTCACCCAGCTTGGAAATGCTCTCCGAGAAGCGTCCACAGTTTTGGGGGCAGGACCTGTATACACGTTTTTCAACGTCACGCTGCCACTTATTAAGCAGGGCGTGATCACTGGCTCATTTATGGCGTTCCTAAGTTCTTTTGACAATATTACGGTGTCTCTGTTTCTCTCTGATGCGAGAACCGAGGTACTGCCGATTCGGATGTGGTCTATGATCGAGAATGATTTGGATGTTCGAGCAGCGGCGGTTTCAGGCATTCTGATTTTAATTACAGCGATTCTGATGATCCTGATGGAGCGGGTATCTGGCTTATCTAAGTTCTTGGTCAAGGCTGATTAGGTAGGGCTGAGTCGAGACACAAGCTAGGTAGGAGTATTCTGTGAACTGTTCCTACTTCGAGAGAACGATGATTCAGTTTGTGGAAGGAAACATTGATTATGGCGGGTGGAATTTCAGTTCACGTTGTGGATGTAACATGCGGGTTGCCTGCGATCGGCATGAAGGTAGAAATTTTCAGGATGGCAACACCGGAGCACTCGATCGCCAGTGGAATGCTGTCTGGTAATGGATCTCTTGATCATCCTATTATTGGAGGGAAAGAATGCGATCGCGGCGTTTACGAAGTTCTGTTCTACATTGGCGATTTCTATCGTCATCTAGGCTCTCCTTTATCCGATACACCATTTCTTGATGTCGCTCCCTTTCGGTTTGGCATTAGCGATGCAGAGCAGCATTACCACCTGCCGTTGAAAGTTTCTCCCCGGGGTTTCTCATTATTTTGGGGAGGATAGTCTTTAAATAGAAGTATTCAAATTCACTTAATTTAGCAAGATAGCCAAATGTCATATGTTAAGCCATCAACTCACCACTACGCAAGCTTTAGAGTATCTTCAACAAGGCAAACTATCAGCCGTTGAATTACAACAATCGTGCTTAGAGCGAATTGCAGAACGGCAAGCAACGGTAGAGGCGTGGGAATGTCTTAATCCCAATAATGCTTTCCAAGTCGCTAAAAGACTTGATATCGACCAGACCCAAGGCAAGCAGCTGAAGCCTTTACAGGGTGTTCCGATCGGCATTAAAGATACGTTCGCAACTCTTGATATGCCGACACGGTGGGGAACTTCCATTCATGCAGATCAACAGTTTGATTACGATGCAGCGGTCGTTGAACAGTTACGTTCAGCAGGTGCCATTATTCTGGGAAAAACTGTAACCACGGAATATGCGATCGCCCGTCCTGGAAAAACCCGCAATCCTCACCACCTGATGCATACGCCGGGTGCCAGCTCCAGCGGATCTGCTGCTGCCGTTGCCGATAATATGGTGCCAGTGGCGATCGGGACTCAAATGGTTGGGTCAATTCTGCGTCCTGCCGCCTACTGTGGCGTTATTGGATTTAAGCCCAGTTTTGGCGTGATTTCGCGCTATGGGATCATGCCCAGCAGTCGGGAACTCGATCATGTGGGGATTTTTGCTCGCAGTGTTGTCGATATTGCCCAGGTGTTGAATGTTTTAGCTAGGGTTGATCGGCGTGATCCAGATTGCCATGGGGAGCTTGTTCCAGAGTCTAAAGATTCGCGTCTGCCTAGGTTTGCGCTAATTCTGACACCTTACGAATCGCAAGTTGAACCGGAGGCAAAAAAGGCATTATTTAATAGCGTTTCAGCCTTTATGCAGGCGGGCGCAACGGTTACAAAAGTCCATTTACCATCCGAATTTGATCCCTATTTTGATCACGTTAGTGTACTTTCTACCGCAGGAATGGCGAATCATCACGGCGCAGATTACGATCGCCATGCCAGTCAAATGTCTGATAAACTTTGCCAAGTCATTGAGCAGGGACGAACAGTTTCTACAACTGCCCATGCCGCAGCGCGTCAAGCCGCAGTTGATTACAATTCGACGCTAGCTCGGCTCTGGTCAAAGTTTGATGCTATCTTGACACCCGTTACAACTGGCGCAGCACCACGAGGATTGGAAAATACCGGATCTCCCATCTTCTGTGCGCTCTGGACATTGTGTGGGCTACCCGCTATCAGCATTCCTGCTGGAACCACAGAGGACGGCTTACCCCTAGGAATTCAACTGGTAGGTCAGCGGTTAGGAGACCGGAACTTGCTGGCGATCGCGGCTTGGGCAACAGAATGTCTCTCGTTGCAACATTCTGCCTCTGCTCCTAAAAATTAACAGATTTGAAATCGTTTAGATTAGCCACCCCGTTATATTGAGGTTTTTGAATGACGAAGCGCACCCTTTTGGGGATGTTAACCCCTTCTTCTAACACCGTTTTAGAACCCGTTACCAGTGCAATGGTTGCCTCTTTGCATCACGTGTCTGCCCATTTTGGACGGTTTCGCGTTACTGAAATTTCGCTACGTCAGCGTGCATTAGAACAGTTTGACAGCACGCCTTTGCTCAATGCTGCTCAGCTTTTAGCAGACGCAAAGGTAGATGTAATTGCCTGGAACGGCACCTCGGCAGGTTGGCTAGGATTTGATGCAGACGTTCAGCTCTGTCAAGAAATTACCGATATCACTGGAATTCCAGCAACCACTTCAGTTCTAGCAATTGCAGAGATTTTGCGCGATCGTCAAATTCATAATTTCGGTCTAGTCACCCCTTATCTAGATGATGTTCAGGAACGCACCATTGCCAACTTTGCGACAGAAGGCTTTCACTGTGTTGCAGAACAGCATCTCAATCTATCAGTCAACTTTTCCTTCTCAGAGGTCACACCGGATCAGATTGCATCTATGATTCGAGCCGTCGCCGAAAAACAACCTGAGGCAATCGTTACTTTTTGCACAAATCTACGGGCTGCACCGCTGGTGGAAGAACTTGAACAAGAATTAGGAATTCCCATCTATGACACGATTTCAGCCGCCGTCTGGAAGTCCCTAAAAATAGCGGGGGACAACTCGATTGTTTTAAGGGGATGGGGACGTTTATTTCGTGAATCTCAGCAGTCCGCATTGACGCAAGTATGACACCAATTCACCAATTATCTGCCACAGAATTAGTCCACGCTATTCGCAGTAAGCAAGTTCGAGCAACTGAGGCTGTCGCCGCCTGCTTTGATCAGATCGACCTGCATAACGATCGCCTCAAAGCTATTATTACCTCCTGCCGCGAACGGGCTGAAATGGAGGCGATCTGCGCTGATGCTGCGATCGATCGCGGAGAGTGTATTGGTGTTCTACATGGGGTACCGTTTACGGTGAAGGATTTAACACCAACTGCTGAAGTTCGGACAACTTTTGGCTCATTAATCTACAAAGACTATATTCCGCAGCAGGATGAACTCTGTGTGGCGCGTTTGCGAACTGCTGGAGGAATTTTAATTGGCAAAACCAATACACCAGAGTTTGGCATGGGCGCACACTGCACCAATGCTTTGTACGGACCCACGGCAAACCCCTACGATCCTCGTCGTAGTTCTGGGGGTTCAAGTGGCGGTGCCGCAGTTGCTGTTGCACTAGGCATGGGACACCTGGCACAGGGAACCGATATGGGAGGTTCTGTTCGCACCCCAGCTAGCTTCTGTGGCGTTGTCGGACTCCGACCTTCTGCTGGACGCATTCCTCGGCGGTGCAAACCCTTACTGTGGGATTATTTAGATACAGATGGAATCTTGGCGCGTAATGTCGAAGATGCAGCACTGATGTTATCTGTAATGGCCGGAGAAGATTGGCATGACCCAATTTCTGTGGGCAGCCAAGGCTGGGAAGTACCTGATTTTTCAACGGCTACAGGCGATCGCCCGTTCCCTATCCGAGTGGGTTTTAGCCCCAATCTGGGTATTGCTGTAATTGATCCAGAAGTGGAAGCTGTGTTTCGGCAAGCGATCGCCCAGATAAATCCTGTTTGTTTACAGTTCACCGAGACATATCCCGATTGTTCTATGGCGCAATCTGCCTTTGAAATAATTCGGGCTGCAACCTTACATTACAAGCAAAAACAGCATTACGAAAAGTATTATACTTTGCTTTCAGAGAGCGTTCGCTGGAATATAGAACAGGGAGCTAAAATTTCAGCACTAGAGCTTCTTCAAGCTGAGGCAGAGCGCGATCGTCTCTACCTTAATTTCTTACGGTTTTTTGAACGCCATGAAATTTTGATAACAGTAAGTGCAAGCATTCCTCCCTATCTACACACTCAAGGAGATATTCTGGAGATTAACAACAGTCCACAGCGAAACATAATTGATTACTTGACTATTACCTACGCTATTTCTTTAACGGGTTTACCTAGCGTCTCCATTCCCTGTGGATGGACATCTTCTGGTTTACCTGTTGGGATGCAGTTAATTGGTAAGCCACGAGGTGAGTCTGCGTTACTTCAATTCACTCACTGCCTACAAAAAGCGTTACCTATCAAGTGCGAAATCAGGAAGCTCTAAAACTGAATTAGAGGATGCTCAACACAAGATTAAGTTTCACTTTCAAGATAGAGAATTTCAGCGTTGCTGAACAGAGGGATAAATCAAGCAGGAGCAGGGACATCTTTGAATTTCAGATAGTGAATTAGCAATCGAATTAAATGCTCCAACATGCTCTGGGATTTGGAATAACATAGGGTCTTGCGATGTAACCGAGCCAGATGATGGCGAAGTCAATTGTCTGCCTCAATGACAGTGCGTCCCCAGCCAGAGCAGGGCTGATCCATTAATCAAAGAAAATAGATACTAGAGAAATCCCCTCGATTGGATTCTCAACTTTATGAGCCTGATTCAGCATCTTCAAACTGTCCGGGATTATCGCACTCAACCGGATTACCCCCTCTGGGTGAT